>JBBPIU010000020.1:0-32613 GCA_038040245.1 Pseudomonadota bacterium
CGCGGCGACTACCTCGGCGGCACGGTGCAGGTGATCCCGCACATCACCGACGAGATCAAGCTCAACATCAAACGCGGGGCGGGCGACGCCGACGTGGCGATCGTCGAGATCGGCGGCACCGTCGGCGACATCGAGTCGCTGCCGTTCCTCGAGGCGATCCGGCAGATGGGCCTGGAGCTGGGCCGCACCAACGTGTGCTACATCCACCTCACGCTGGTGCCGTACATCGCTTCGGCGAGGGAGATCAAGACCAAGCCGACCCAGCACTCGGTCAAGGAGCTGCGTGAGATCGGCATCCAGGCCGACGTGGTGCTGTGCCGCGCCGACCGGCCGTTGCCCGACGACGAGCGGCGCAAGATCGCCCTCTTCTGCAACGTCCAGAAGGAGGCGGTGATTTCGGCCTGGGACGTGGATTCGATCTACAAGATCCCGATGATGCTGCATGAGCAGATGCTCGACGAAATCGTCTGCCACAAGCTCTCGATCCTGGCCAAGGCCGCCGACCTGAGCGCCTGGAAGGATCTGGTCCACGCGCTGGCGAATCCCGAGCACGAGGTGGATATCGCCTTCGTCGGCAAGTACGTGGACCTGCAGGATTCCTACAAGTCGCTCAACGAAGCGCTGGCGCACGCGGGGATACACACCCGCAGCGGGGTCAGGATCCACTACGTTGACTCGGAGGAGATCGAGCGCAGCGGCGTCGGCCTACTGGAGAAAATGGACGCCATTCTCGTGCCGGGCGGCTTCGGCAAGCGCGGTACCGAGGGCAAGATCCGCGCGATCCGTTTCGCCCGCGAGAACGGCATTCCTTACCTCGGCATCTGCCTGGGGATGCAACTGGCGACCATCGAGTTCGCGCGCAATGTCTGCGGGCTGGCCGACGCCAACAGCACTGAATTCGACCCGGAAACGCCGCACCCCGTGGTGGCCCTCGTCACGGAATGGCTGGACCGCACCGGGCGCATCGAGCGCCGCAACGAAGCTTCAGACCTCGGCGGCACCATGCGCCTTGGCGCGCAGCAATGCCCGGTTGAGAAGGGAACTCTTGCTTTTACAGTTTATGGTCCGCAAGTAAATGAAAGGCATCGTCATCGTTACGAAGTGAACAATGCCTACGTGCCGCAGCTGGAGGCCGGGGGCTACAAGGTGTCGGCGCGCACGCCGAGCGAAAACCTGCCTGAAATGATGGAGTTGTCGGCTCACCCGTTCTTCTTCGGCGTCCAGTTCCACCCGGAGTTCACCTCTACGCCGCGCACCGGGCATCCGTTGTTCAAGGCCTTCGTCAACGCAGCGATCAAGTACCGGGCGAACGCGAAGCGGCCCGGCGGCACGCTGTCAGTGGTCGCGGCATGAGCCGCGTGGTCGTGGTCGCAGCGTGAAGCTCTGTGGGTTTGACGTTGGCTTAGACAAACCTCTCTTCCTGATAGCGGGGCCGTGCGTGGTGGAATCGCTCGAGCTGCAGGTCGAGACCGCGGGGCGCCTGAAGGAGATCACCTCCCGGCTCGGCGTGCCGTTCATCTTCAAGTCTTCCTACGACAAGGCCAACCGGACATCGGGCGCATCGTTCCGCGGCTTGGGGCTGGACAAGGGATTGCAGATCCTTGCCGAGATCAAGCGGCAGCTCGGCGTTGCGCTGCTCACGGACGTTCATGACAAGGACGAGGTCGGGCCGGTGGCAGCGGTCGTGGACGTGCTGCAGACACCGGCGTTCCTGTGCCGCCAGACCGACTTCATCCGTGCCGCGGCCTCCGCCGGCAAGCCGGTCAATATCAAGAAGGGCCAGTTCCTCTCGCCGCAGGAAATGAAGAACGTGGTCGACAAAGCAAAAGAATCCTCTAAACAAGAAAATATTCTTGTTTGCGAGCGGGGATTTTCGTTCGGCTATGGCAACCTGGTTTCCGACATGCGATCGCTCGTAATCATGCGCGACACCGGTTGCCCAGTGGTGTTCGACGCCACGCATTCGGTGCAACTGCCGGGCGGGCAGGGGACGAGCTCGGGCGGCCAGCGCGAGTTCGTCCCGGTGCTCGCGCGCGCCGCGGTGGCCAGCGGCATCTCGGGCCTGTTCATGGAGACGCACCCGAATCCGGCCAAGGCTCTGTCGGATGGGCCCAATGCCTGGCCGCTCAAGCACATGGAAGGGCTGCTGCAAACGCTGGTTGAACTCGACCGTTCGGTGAAGAAGAGCGGTTTCGCGGAAAATCTGGTGAAAAAGGAAAAACCATGAGCTCCATCGTCGATATTGTTGCGAGGGAAATCCTCGACTCTCGCGGCAATCCGACCGTCGAAGCGGATGTGTTGCTCGAATCCGGCGCCATGGGGCGCGCCGCCGTGCCCTCGGGCGCCTCGACCGGCAGCCGCGAGGCGATCGAATTGCGCGACGGCGACCCCAAGCGCTATGGCGGCAAGGGCGTGCTGAAGGCGGTGGAGTCGGTCAATACCGAAATATCGGAGGCCATCGTCGGCCTGGACGCATCGGAGCAGTCGTTCATCGACAAGACGCTGATCGAACTGGACGGCACCGAGAACAAAGCGCGCCTGGGCGCCAATGCGACGCTGGCGGTCTCCATGGCGGCGGCCAAGGCCGCGGCCGAGGAATCCGGCCTGCCGCTGTACCGCTATTTCGGCGGCGCGGGCCCCATGCAGATGCCGGTGCCCCTGATGAACGTGATCAACGGCGGGGCGCACGCCAACAACAACCTCGAGATGCAGGAATTCATGATCGTGCCCGTCGGTATGGGTTCGTTCCGGGAAGCTCTGCGCTGTGGTGCAGAGGTTTTTCATTCTTTGAGAAAAATAATAGATTCCAAGGCGATGTCCACGACGGTGGGGGACGAAGGCGGCTTTGCGCCGAACCTGCCGACGCACGCCGCGGCGATCGAGCTGATTCTCGAGGCAGTGGACAAGGCGGGGTATGCCGCCGGGCAGGATGTGCTGATCGCGCTGGACTGCGCTGCCACGGAGTTCTATCGGGATGGCCGTTATATTTTTAAATCTGAAGGAAAAACCTATACCTCGAATGAACTTTGCGACTATCTCGCCAGCCTCGCCGACAAGTATCCGATCGTGTCGATCGAGGACGGCATGGCGGAGGCCGACTGGGAGGGCTGGAAACTGCTCACCGCGCGCCTCGGGCGCAAGGTGCAGCTGGTGGGCGATGACGTCTTCGTCACCAGCACCAAGCTGCTGCGCGAGGGCGTGCGGATGGGCGCCGCGAACGCGATCCTGATCAAGGTGAACCAGATCGGCACGCTGTCGGAGACCTTCGCCGCCATCGAGCTTGCAAAGCGCTCGGGCTACGGAACCGTGATATCGCACCGCTCGGGCGAGACCGAGGACACGACCATCGCCGACATCGCGGTCGGCGCCAATGCACTGCAGATCAAGACCGGATCGCTGTCGCGCTCGGACCGCACCTCGAAATACAATCAGCTGCTGCGCATCGAGGAAGACCTGGGCGAATCGGTCAGCTACCCCGGGCGAGAGGCGTTCCTCCAGCTCAGATGAAGATACTCGCGGGCCTCCTCGGCGCGCTGATCCTCGCCATCCAGTATCCGCTCTGGCTGGGCAAGGGCGGCTGGCTGCGCGCCTGGGACGTGGACCGGCAGGTGGACGCGCAGCGCTTCAAGAACGCGCGCCTGGAAACGAGGAACGGCGCACTCGCCGCCGAGGTCAAGGACCTCAAGCAGGGCTTCGACGCCATCGAAGAGCGGGCCCGCTACGAGCTCGGGATGGTCAAGAACGACGAAGTGTTCTTCCAGATCCCGAGCAAGTAGCTGCCGTCTTCAGTCCACCCTCGCGTAGCGCGCTTCGTGCCGGTCGACGGCGTTGTGCACCGTCGTGACGTTCTTCTTCATCGCCCACGGCCGGAGCTGGTGGTGCAGCGGTACGTAGTAGAACTGGTCCCGCGTGATGATCAGCGCTTCCCGCAGCATCGCATCGCGCTTCTTGGCATCCATCTCGGTGTTGATCCCGGCGATGATCGCATCGAGCTTGGCGTCGCTGATGCGGCCGAGGTTGAAACTGCCGGCCGCCCCCGTGGTCTTGGTATGCACCAATGAAAACAGCGTGTAGTTGGCGTCGAAATTCACCACGCCCCAGCCCAGCATGTAGGCGCTCATGTCGAAGTTCTGGATCTTGGCGATGAAGGTTGCCATCGGCGCCGCGAGCAGCTTCACCTTGACGCCGGCCTTGGCCCACATGCCGACCAGGCCCTGGCAGATTTCCTCGTCGTTGACATAGCGGTTGTTCGGGCAATCGAGCGTGAACTCGAAGCCGTTCGGATAACCCGCTTCGGCGAGCAGCTTGCGCGCGCCTTCGACGTTGAGCGGCGTCACCTTGTCGATGTCGGGGTTGTGGCCGTGCACGCCGGGCGCGACCATGATGCCCGCCGGCAGAGACAGGCCGCGCATGGTGACGCGGCGAATCGCCTCGCGATCCACCGCCATGTTGAGCGCCTGGCGCACCCGGATGTCCTTGAACGGGTTCTTGCCCTTGACGTCCGAGTACTTCAGCTCGTTGCTGGTCTGGTCCATGCCGATGAAGATGGTGCGGACCTCGTGGCCGTCGAGCACCTTGAGTTTGGGATCATTGCGCAGGCGCGCCACGTCCTGCGTCGGCAGGTCGGTGACCATGTCCACGTCTCCGGACAGCAGGGCGGCGACGCGGGTCGGGTCCGACTTGATCGGCGTATAGACGATCTCCGTGACATTGCCTTCACGCTTGTCCCACCATGCCGGATTGGCCTGCATCACGATGCGCTTGTCGGGTTCCCAGGACTTGAGGATGTAGGGTCCGGTGCCGTTGGTGTTGCGCGAAGCATAGGTGTCTTCTTTCGCCTTGTAGTCCTGCGTATTCTCGGACTTGTTCTTCACCGACCAGGCACGGCTCATGATGCGGAAATCCGCGATATTGCGCAGCAGGACCGGATTCGGGCCGGAAAGAATCAGGTCGACCGTGAAGTCATCGACCTTTTTGATTTCCTTCACGCCGGCAACGTAGATCTGCATCGTGCCCTGCGGCTGCATCACCCGCGTGTAGGAAAACACCACGTCGTCCGCGGTAAACGGGCTGCCGTCCTGGAACTTGACGTTCTTACGCAGCGTGAAGCGCAGCTGGGTCGGCGTCACGTATTGCCAACTTGTCGCGAGGCAGGGCTCCATCGAGTACGTCTTGGTATAGCGCGTAAGGCCCTCATAGGTGTGCTGCAGGATCGCGCTGGTGGTGGCGTGGTTCTGCGAGTGCGGGTCGAGCGTCAAGAGGTCGTTCTGCGCCGCCCACTTGAGCGTGACGGCATGGGCCGGGACGGCGCACAGGGCTGCGGCGGCGGCGAGCGCGGCCGCCAGATATCGTTTGAGTTGCATGGGTCTCCTCCTTGGAAGAATCTATAATACACGCCCCCCCGGGAGACTGCCCATGAAGCTGAGCCAAGCCCAGATCGACGCCTTCGATCGCGAGGGCTACCTGTTTTTCCCCAGCCTTTTCCGGCCGGCAGAGATCAAGGTCCTGCTGGACGAGGTGCCGGCGCTTTACGCGCAGCGCCGCCCCGAAAACGTGCGCGAGAAGACCGGCGACGTGGTGCGCACCAACTTCGCCGCCCACCTCTACAGCGCGCCGTTTGCCCGGCTGGCGCGGCACCCGCGCATGGTCGAGCCGGTGAAGCAGGTGTTGGGCGAAGAGCTCTACATGCACCAGTTCAAGATCAACGGCAAGCAGGCCTTCGATGGCGACGTCTGGCAGTGGCACCAGGACTACGGCACCTGGAAGAACGACGACCAGATGCCCGCGGCGCGGGCCATGAACGTGGCGATCTTCCTCGATGAGGTGAACGAGTTCAACGGGCCGCTGATGTTCATCCCCGGCAGCCACAAGCTGGGAGTGTTGGACGCGGCGCATGACACGAGCACGACCAGCTACCCGCTTTGGACTATTAATAATGAAGTCATAAAAAAATTAGTAGAGCGCGGCGGCATTGTCGCCCCCAAGGGCCCGCCGGGGTCGATGATCCTGTTCCACGGCTGCCTGGTGCACGCCTCGAGCTCGAACCTGTCGCCCTGGAACCGGGTGAGCGTGTACCTGTCGCTGTGCGCCGTGTCGAACCACATCCGCCGCTTCAAACGGCCGGGCTACATCGCGCACCGCGACTTCACGCCGCTGCAATGCCTGCCGGACGATTGCCTGATCAAACCTTACGACGTGCCTCTACCCTGGAAGGACGGCACGCCCGCGGATGAACTTAAAGGGATTTTGAAAGCAGCATGAATTTATACTCAAAGCTGAAACAAAGAGAAGAACAACAACGTCCGCTTCGCGTGGGATTGATCGGCGCCGGCAAGTTCGCCGCCATGTACCTCGCGCAGGTGCCGCGCACGCCGGGCGTGCATCTGGTGGCGATCGCGGATCTGTCGCCGGACAACGCGAAGAAGAACCTGGCAAGGGTCGGTTGGGACGCTGCCAGGATCGAAGCCGCTTCCATTGAAGAAGCCCTGAAAAAGAAATGCACAAACATTTCTGATGACTGGCAGGCGCTGGTCTCCCATCCTTCGATCGACATCGTCATCGAGGCGACCGGCAACCCGGTGGCCGCGGTCGAGCACATCCTGGATGCGTTCCGCCACGGCAAGCATGTCGTCAACGTGACGGTCGAGGCCGACGCATTCTGCGGCCCGATGCTGGCGCAAAAGGCGAAGCAGGCGGGCGTGGTCTACAGCCTCGCCTACGGCGACCAGCCGGCGCTCATCTGCGAGCTGGTGGACTGGGCGCGCGCCGCCGGTTTCCCCGTGGTCGCGGCGGGCCGCGGCCACAAATGGCTGCCGCATTACGCGCAATCGACGCCCGAGACGGTGTGGGGCTACTACGGCCTCACCCCCGAGCAGGCCGCGGTCGGTGGCCTCAACCCGAAAATGTTCAATTCGTTCCTCGACGGCTCCAAGCCGGCGATCGAAACCAGCGCGGTGTGCAATGCCACCGGCCTGACGCCGGCCCCCACGGGTCTTTCCTTTCCTGCTTGTTCCATTGATGACCTGCCAAGCTTGATGCGACCCAGGGAGGAAGGCGGACAGCTGCATCACAAGGGCCAGGTCGAGGTCGTGTCATCGCTGGAGCGCGACGGTACCGTCATTCCCTACGACATCCGCTTCGGCGTCTGGGTGGTGTTCGAGGGTGAAACCGAGTACATCCGGCGCTGCTTCTCCGAGTACGGCGTGAAGACCGACCCCTCGGGACGCTACGCCTGCATGTACAAGCGCTGGCATCTGATCGGGCTGGAAGTCGGCATCTCGGTGGCCTCCGTCGGCCTGCGTGGCGAGCCGACCGGCTGCGCGACCGGGTGGCGCGCCGATGCAGTTGCAGTTGCAAAAAAAGATTTAAATAAAAGCGAAATTCTCGATGGAGAAGGCGGCTACACGGTGGTCGGCCGCCTCATGCCGGCAGAGGCTTCGCTGGCCCAGGGCTGCCTGCCGCTCGGTCTCGCCCACGGCTGGAAGCTGTTGCGCCCGGTGGCGGCCGGCCAGGCACTCAGGTGGAGCGACGTCGCTTTCGAGGCGAACGTGGCCGCGGTGAAACTGCGCCGCGAGATGGAGACTTCAATTTCTTCAGGTAGCGGTACATCTCCGTATGGTCGGCCCCGGCAGGCAGCCGGCTGAGCGCGTCACGCCAGATCTTCAGGGTGTTTTTCAAATAAGGGGTTTCAACCCCGAGCTCGCGCGCAATTTCCCGCGCAATACCCACGTCCTTGGTCATCAGCGCGAGCTGGAAACCGGAGGCAAATGCGCCGGTGAACACCTGCTGCGGGATCTTGCGCTCGGTGGTGCTGTTCCTGCCCGTGGAAGCATTGATCACGTCGATCAGCACCTCTGGATCGAGGCCGAATTTCTCGCCGACCAGCAGCGCCTCGAAACCCGCAATCGTTCCCGCGGCGCCGAGATAATTGTTCAGCGCCTTGGTCGCATGCCCCGAGCCCAGGCCACCGGTATGGAATATTTCCGTGCCCATTTTCGAGAGCACCGGGCGCACTTTTGAGAGCAGCTTCGCGTCGCCCCCGACCATCAGCGCGAGGCTGCCGTCGGCGGCTTTGGCCTTGGCGCCGGAGACCGGCGCATCCAGCATCCCGATTTTCTTCCGCTTCAGTTCGCGGCCCAGTTCGCGCGTCGTATCGGGGTCGGAAGAACTCATGTCGATCACGATCGAACCCGGCGCCAGGCCGGGCAGGGCGGCGAGCACCGCTTTGCGCACGGCCCTGCCGTCCGGAACCATGGTAATCAGCACCTGCGCTCCCCTGGCCGCCTCCTTGGCTGAGGGGCAATTTCCGCTTCCATTCAAATCAAACGATTGAATAATAAAACCAGCCTTTTCCAGGTTGGCCGCCATCAGCCGCCCCATCAGGCCGAGGCCGAGGAAAGCGACGGTACGGATCGCCATGCCTAGACGCCCCGTTCCTTGAAGACCTCCTTCGCCGAGCGGAAGCTCTCGACCGCGGCAGGTACGCCGCAGTAGATCGCGACCTGGAGGAATACTTCGCGGATCTCCTCCTTGGTCAGGCCGTTGTTCAGCGCGCCGTTGATGTGCAGCTTCAGTTCGTGCGTGCGGCCGAGGGCGGACAGCATCGCCAGGTTCAGCATCGAGCGGGATTTGCGCGACAGGCCGGGGCGGTTCCAGACGTCGTTCCAGCAATAGGTGTTGAGCATTTCGGTGAACGGCAGGTTGAAGTCGTCCGCCGCGGCCTGCGCCTTGTCAACGTACTCCGCGCCCAGCACCTCGCGGCGGGTCTTGAGGCCGGACTCGTGACGCTCTTTGTGACTGCGTTTATCCATGAAATCCCTCCGGAGAAAAACTGAAAACAGCTAAATCAAATCTTCGTAGCGAATTCCCGCGCGGCGCAGCAGGCCGTCGAACGCCATGCCGCCCGGCCGGGGGCCGGAGCGGAAGGGCAGCGTGCGCGCGGGGGTTTCGGCCAGCACTTTCTGCGTGATCGACAGGTTCTCGCCGGCCATGGCATCGGTCGCCGCCTGGATTTCGCAGGCGCGCTGCAGGGTCCAGTAGGTGGTGAAGGCCTCCGGGATTCCAGGGCAGGCGACCAGCAGGCCGTGGTTGCGCAGGATAAGCACGGACTTCCGCCCCAGGCTCGCCACCAGGCGCGACTGTTCGGCGGTATCCGTGGTGACGCCTTCGAACTCGTGGTAGGCGACTTCGCCGTGCAGGATGGCGCTGTAGAAATTGTCGTAGCGCAAGCCGTCCTTCTTGCAGGAGACCGCGCTGCCGGCGGTGGAATGGGTGTGGATGATGCAGTGCGCGTCGTCGCGCGCTGCGTGGATCGCGCTGTGAATCACGAAGCCGGCGATATTGACCGGATATTTCGAGCCGTCGACGGCCTGGCCGGCAAGATTCACCTTCACCAGGTTGGAGGCGGTGACCTCGTTGTACCAGAGGCCGTAGGGATTGATCAGGTAGTGGCGCTCGGGGCCGGGGACGCGCGCGGTGATGTGGTTATAGATCAGCTCGGTCCAGCCCATCCAGTCGAAGGCGCGGTAGCAGGCGGCCAGCTCCAGCCGCACCGACCATTCTTCCGCCGCCATGCCGGCGGGCTTCAGCTGAATCACTTTCTCGCCCAGGTCCATCGTTGGCCTCCGAAAAAAAAGCGCGAGCCGCATTTTCCACGCGCGGCCCGCGCTTTTACCTTACCACAACGCAAGGAGCTATTTGCCCATCACTTCGCCGAACCGCACCCACTGCTTGCCGTCGAACTTGATCAACTGCACCGATTCGAACGGCGCGAAGTCCGTAGGGCTGGTGTTGATCTTGATTCCGGGGAGCGAAGCGGCCAGCACGAAGTCCTTGAGGCTCGCCGCCTGTTTCATCACGTTCTCGCGCGTCAGGTTGTTGCCGGCCTGCTTGAGCACCTGCTCCATCGTCTTCGCAACAGCCCAGGCGTAGAAGTTGGCCGCATCGATCTTGTCTCCTTCCGGATAGTACTTCGCCATGAACGCAGTCCATTCGAGAACCGCCGGGTCACTGGCCCAGGCCGCGTCGGTGGGGTCCTTGAGGTACTGTGTCGAAATCAGACCGACCGATTTGTCCAGGCCGGCGGGTGTGAGCACGGCCCCGACCGAGGCCGAGACGTTGTTGAGGTAGTGCACCGGTTTCCAGCCGATATCGTAGGACTTGCGGATCGCCTGCGCGGCGAACTTGGGGATGGTGATGTTGAAGAACGTATCCGCGCCCGAGGCCTGCAATTGCACGATCTGCGAATCCACCGTCGGGTCGGCGACCTCGTAGGAAACCTCCTTGACGATCATGCTCGCCTTGGCGCCCAGCCCGTCCTTGAAGCCCTTGAGGTAATCCTTGCCGTAATCGTCGTTCTGGTAAAGGACGGCGATCTTGGCGTTCGGCTTGTTTTTCAGGATGTGCTTCGCGTAGATCGTGCCCTCGGTCTGATAGTTCGGCTGCCAGCCCATCGTCCACGGGTGTCCTTTCGGATCGTTCCATTTGGTGGCGCCCGTGGCGACGAACAGTTGCGGCACCTTCTTCGCGTTCATGTACTTGTGGATCGCCGAATTGGGCGGCGTGCCGAGCGGCTGGAACAGCAGCAGCACTTCGTCCTGCTCGACCAGTTTTCTCGCCATCTCGACCGTCTTGGGCGGGCTGTAGCCGTCGTCCACGCTGATGTAGTTGATTTTTCGGCCGTTGATGCCGCCTTCGTCGTTCACCTTCTTGAAGTAGGCGCCGATCGCCTTGCCGATGGTTCCGTACGCCGAAGCCGGCCCGCTGTACGGATTGATGTTGCCGATCTTGATTTCCTTGTCGGTCGCGCCCGGGTCGTACTTCTTCTGCGCGAGCGCCGCCGGGGACGCGAGCGCGGCGGCAAGCAGGGCTGCGATGGGGACGAGTATGTGTTTCATGATGATTTCCTCCTTCGGTTATGCCGGTTGCGCTACCCGGCCGGACTGCGATTATTCTGCCCTTTTCGGGCCAGGCGTGCCAAGAGCATGCGGATCGCCCCCGCGACGCCGTAGGGTAAGAGGTACACGAAACCGATCAGGAACACGCCGAAGATCGCCCACGGCGCGGCCTTGGAGAGCTCGTCGGCGATGTTGGGCACGAACTGGATGAAGATCGCCCCGAATATGGCCCCCGGGATCGAGGCCAGCCCGCCGATCACGATGCCGACCAGGAACACGATCGACAGGAAGATGTTGAAGCTGTCGGGCGCGACGAACTGCACCGCGATGGCGCCCAGCGCCCCGGCGACGCCGGTGTAGAGGGCCGAGACGCCGAAGGTGAGCGACTTGACCATCGCCGTATTGACCCCCATCGCCTCGGCTGCGATGTGCTGGTCGCGTATCGCCATCATCGCGCGCCCGATGCGGCCGCGCAGCAGGTTCCATGCAAGGAAAAACATCACCAGCATCACCGCGAGCGTGAAGTAGTACAGCCACTGGTCCGGGTTGAGCGGCAGTCCGAAGGGCGGATCGGGCTTCGCGATCACGATGCCCTGGACGCCGCCGGTCCATTTCTCGAGGTGGTGGTATTTCAGCAGCTGCGGCATCGACACCCCGAGCGCGAACGTCGCTAGTGCGAGATACAGACCTTCCAGGCGCAGCGCCGGCAGGCCGAACAGGAAACCCACCAGCAGGCACACCGCCCCCGCGACCGGGACCGTCGCCCAGTAGGGCACGCCAAACTTATCCATCAGGATCGCGGCCGTGTAGGCGCCGATCGCGTAGAACGCGCCGTGCCCGAGCGAGATCTGGCCGTTGTAGCCGGTGAGGATGTTGAGCCCGAGCAACGCGATTGCGTACACCAGCACCAGCGTGAACTGGAAGGTGCGATAGTTGCTCACCAGGAACGGCAGCACGCACGCCGCCGCGAGCAGCACCGCGATGACGATCAGCGCGCGCCGGTTCATACGCGGGTCACGTGTACTTTGCCGAAGAAGCCCGAAGGCCTCACCACCAGCACGCCGATGATCAGCACCAGCGCGACCGCGAGCTTCAATTCGTTGCCGATCACGAACGCGCCGAGCACGTTCTCCAGCACGCCGACCAGAAACCCGCCGAATACCGCGCCGCCCGGGCTGTCGACGCCGCCGACCAGCGCGGCCGCGAACGCGTAAAGCAGGATTCCCCCCATCATGTTCGGGTCGAGGAACACGATCGGCGCGACCATCATGCCGGCGACCGCGCCGATGGCGGCGGCGAGGCCCCAGCCGAGCGCCAGCATCCAGCCGACACGGATGCCGACCAGCTTGGCCGATGCCGGGTTCTGCGCGGCGGCGCGCATCGCCAGACCGAGCGGAGTGAAGCGGAAAAACGCGTACAACAGCAGTAGCACGACCAGCGTCACACAGATCGCGCCGATCTCGTGCGAAGAAATGAACCGGTTGCCGAACAGCGGCTCGGTCGGAAACGGGCTCGGAAAGGTCTTCATGGTGTAGGTGAAGATCCAGCCGGTGATGCTGTTCAGGATCACCAGCAATCCGATGAACACCACCACCACCGCAAGCACCGGCGAATTCTCGACCGGACGGATGACCACCCGCTCGATCGCGACACCGAGCAGGAACGACAGTCCGACGGTCAGCAGGAACGCCGGCCAGTAGCCGAAGCCCGCGTTAATCAGCGCCCACGCGAGATAGGTGCAGAACATCGCCAGCTCGCCCTGCGCGAAATTGATCAGGTGCGTCGCCTGGTAGATCATCACCAGCGCGAGCGCGACGCTCGCATAGATGCCGCCGGTGGCGAGCCCGGCGAGAACCTGGTGGAAGAATGCGTCCACGATGTCTCCCTAATAGCCGAGGTACGAGCGGCGCACCGCGTCGTCGCGTTTGATGTCGTCCGCCGCGCCTGAAAGCACGATGCGTCCGGTCTCGATCACGTAGGCGCGATTGGCCAGGTCCAGCGCCATGGCGGCGTTTTGCTCCACCACCAGCATGCTCACGCGCTCCTTTTCGTTCACCGCGCGCAGGATGCCGAACAGCTCCTTGACGATCAGCGGCGCGAGGCCGAACGACGGTTCGTCCAGCAGCATGAGCTTGGGCCGCAGCATCAGACCACGCGATACCGCCAGCATCTGCTGCTCCCCGCCGGAAAGCGTGCCAGCCTGCTGGGTGCGGCGCTCCTTGAGGCGCGGGAAGTAGCCGAACACGCGCGCGAGGTCCGCTTCCACGGCGTCGCGGTCCTTGCGCGTGTAGGCGCCGAGCCGCAGGTTCTCCTCGGTAGTGAGGTTGGCGAAGGTGCCGCGGCCGTCCGGCACGTGCGCGATGCCCAGGCGGACGATATCTTCGGTGGCGCGGCCGTCGATGCGCTGGCCGGCGAAACGGATTTCGCCCTCGGTGCGCACCATGCCGCACAGCGCGCGCAGAGTGGTGGTCTTGCCCGCGCCGTTGGCGCCCAGCACCGTCGTGATCGTGCCTTCGTCCATGGCGAAATTCATGCCGTGAAGGACGCGCGTCTGGCCGTACGCGGCGTGCAGGTTGGTGGCTTCCAGCAACGCCACTAGTGCGTTCCTTTGCTTTTCATCAGGCCGCAACTCCGAGATAGGCCTGGATCAGCTCGGGGTGCTGCTGCACTTCGGCCGGCGTGCCTTCGGCAATCTTCCTGCCGAAATTCAGGGCCACGACGTGGTCCGAGATGTTCATCACCAGGCTCATGTGGTGCTCGACCAGCAGCACGGTCAACTTGAGGCGATCGCGGATATCCCGGATCAACTGGCCCAGGACGCCGACTTCCTCGTGGTTGAGGCCGCTGGCCGGTTCATCGAGCAACAGCAGCTTGGGTTCGCAGGCGAGCGCGCGCGCCAGTTCGACGCGCTTCTGCGTACCGAAGGGCAGGTCGGCGACGCGCGTCTGCGCCACCGATTCCAGGTCTAGAAGCCGGATCAGCGTCTGCGCCTTCTCAAGGGTGGCTTGCTCTTCGCGCGCGACCGCCGGCAGGCGAAGCGCGTTGACGAAGAAACCGGTGCCGGTCCGGCAATGGCGGCCGACCATGATGTTGTCGAGCACGGTCATGGTGCGGAACAGCGCGAGGTTCTGGAAAGTGCGCCCGATGCCGACCGCGGCGACGCGGTGGCGGGAAATCCGGAGCAGCGAGTCACCGTCAAAAAGAATGTCGCCGCTGCCGCACTCGTAGAGGCGCGACAGGCAGTTGAACAGGGTGGTCTTGCCCGCGCCGTTCGGCCCGATCAGGCCGACGATGGTGCCCGCCGGCACGTCGAAGGAGACATCGTCCAGCGCGACGATGCCGCCAAAACGCACGCCGACGTTCTGCACGCGCAGCAAGGCCCCATTTGCCGCTGGTTCGATGGCTCCCTCCTCAGGAAGTTCTGCAAATCCGCGGCGGAGTGTACGATGTATTCGGTATGTTGGGCAAAGCCGGAATACCGCGCAGCCTAGTCCTCGTTCAGAGCCCGGTTGCCTGCGGCACGGCCTTCGGCGTCCTTGTCGACGGCGTATTGCGCTGCAGAAAGAACTTCCCCTGCCGCAAGCGGTTTCAGCAAGTAATACACCTGCGTGGTCATGCCCGGCACCATTTCGCGCATCAAGGTACCCATGGGACCCTCGAAGATGCCCGAAAGGATCAGCGGCGCTCTGGGTGCGACCCCCGGGGCGTTGCCGCTGACCTCGAGAACCTTCAGTTTGCGCACGCCGACCAGCGTGTATTTCTCCGTGCCCACGGTGACGGTGTTGTCGACCGTTTGAGGTTGCGCCGCCGGCGGAAAAGCGCGCAACAGTGCAAACCGGCCTGCGCCCTCTTCGAGGATGACGGGGGCGCCAGTCGGATCCGAAAGCAGGTAACGGAACGTCAATTGTCCGCTCGAACCTTCGAATTGAACCCGTCCCGCCACCCGCATCGGCCGACCGCGGAAAACCACTTGCTCATCGAGCATGAATATTTCGCCTTGGGGCGCCATCAGCCCGCCTCCACCATCGCGGGCTTGCCCTCCGCGTCCAGCGCAACCACGCGATCGCGTCCCGCCGCTTTGGCAAAGTTCAATCCCGCCTCGGCGCGGCTGATGACAAGCCGGGTATTTTCTCCCTTCCGATGCTCTGCAACACCGAGGGTGCAGCTTAGGTGCCGCCTGCCGCGCACGTCGGGAACCGGCTCCCGCCCGACCGCGGCGCGTATCCTCTCTGCCGCGATTACTGCGCCCTTGAGGTCGGTGTCCGGCATGATCGCCAGGAACTCCTTGCCGCCGTAGCGTCCGAAGACGTCGACGTCGCGCAGCGCGCCCGCCGCCGCTTCGGTGAAGCGCTTGAGGGCGATGTCGCCCGCCGCGGGGCCGTGGGTTTCGTTCACGCTGCCGAGCCAGTCGAGATCCACGCGCGCGATCGAGAGCGGCTTGCCAACGCGCTCGGCGCGCGCGATCTCACGCTCCAGGGCTTCCATCAGATGGCGATAGTGGTAGACGCCGGTGAGCGTATCGCGGGCGGCGCGTTGGTTCGCTTCAAGCCCCAGATCGTGCAGTTTGCGGTGCGCCTCCGACAGGCGGGCGCGCAATTGCTGAACGATTCCAGCGAGGTAGGTGAACCAGGCAAACGCCAGCACCAGGGCGCCGAACTGCGTCCATGCCGCCGCGAGGTTGATCTTGTGGCCATTGTCGATCAGCATGAAAACCGCTGTGCCATGGATCGCCAGCGCGATTGCAGCGAGGATGGAGAGCCGCGTGCGGTCGAGCTGCAGCATGCCGAACACCATCGCCACGAGGTAAAGCACTGCGATTGCGGGAGGCGCGTCCTCGGCGAGGTAGGTCAGCCAGGCGAGCAGCAGAAATAGCGCGGCCAGCTGCACGCTGCTGAATCCCGCATCGGACAGGCGGGCGCTGTAGCCCGTACGCAGAGCGGCGTAAATCATGCCGACCAACACCGCGAGCGCGATGCAGCCTGCCACCGCCGGGTCCGGCGCGATGAGCCCGAGCACCGCGGCGAGCACGAGCACTAACGCCATGACCGCGGCGGTGCCTGCACCGGGCAGCGCGCGCCGCCAGTGATTCGCGCCTTCGATGGCAGATTTCATTTGCGCGATTCGCCCATAGGATGCACGATAGTAATGCGAATCAGCCTTTATATTGAAAAGGAAAACCATGCGTTTCCTGCAACGAGTTCTGCTTCTCCTCCTCGCCGCCGCCGCTCCGGCCGTTGCCATGGCGCAGGCGTACCCGACGAAACCGGTTCGGCTCATTGTGCCTTTCCCCGCCGGCGGGCCTGCGGACATTTTCGGGCGCGTGCTGGCGCAGGGGATGAGCACCGCTCTCGGACAACCGGTGGTGGTCGAGAACGTCAGCGGCGTCGGCGGCGTGCTCGGCGTCGACCGGGCCGCCAAATCGGCGCCCGATGGCTACACGCTGGTGCTCAACAGTTCTTCCTCGGTGTCGATCGCACCGTTCTCGATGGCGAAGATGCCCTACGACCCGGGCAAGGACCTGACGCTGATCACGACGGTGGTGCGCGTGCCGGAAGTGCTCGCCGTGAACCCGGTACTGCCGGTGAACACGCTGGCCGAGCTGATCGCCTACGCCAGGGCGAATCCCGGCAAGGTCAATTTCGGCTCCGCCGGCGCCGGCACCATCACGCATCTTGCGGGCGAACTGCTGAAGGTCGAGGCGAACATCAACCTGGTCCACATTCCGTACAAGGGCGCGGCCCCTGCGGTCACCGACCTGCTGGGCGGCCAGGTGCAGATGGGCGTGTTCGACGTTCCCATTCTGCTGCCGCACATCAGGGCCGGGAAGCTCAAGGCGCTCGCGATCACCAGCGCCAGGCGCGCTTCGTCGCTGCCCGATGTGCCGACCACCGGCGAGTTGAACTATGCCAAAGTGAACTCGGACAACTGGTACGGGCTGGTCGGCCCGGCGGGTATTCCGCCAGCCGTCCTCACGCGAATCCACGCCGCCGCCGTCGCCGCGCTCAACGCGCCGGAACTGATCGAGCAGTACTCGAAGGTGAGCGGAGTGCCGATGCCTTCGTCGCCGGACGAGTACGCGGTCTTCATCGCCGCCGAACAGGCGAAGTGGGGCAAGGTGGTCAAAGAAATCGGCTTCAAAGCCGAGTAGCTAGCAAAGCGCCAGGGGAAAGCGGTAAAAGCGCCGCGGATTGTCCGCGAGCAGCGCCTGCCGCTGCGCCTCCGAGGGCGCGATCTCCGAGAGCAGGTCCGCCAGCAGGCCGTCGTCCGGGACGTGATTCATGTTCGGGTGCGGCCAGTCCGTGCCCCAGAGCGTGCGATCACCGAACTCGTCGACCAGCTTCGCGGCGAAGGGTATCGCGTCCTTGTAGGGCGGCGCCTGTTTCGTGCAGCGCTCTGCGCCGCTCACTTTGACGAGGATGCGCTGGTCTTTCATCAGCTCGAGCAGCGCGCGGAAGTCCGGCTGATCGATGCCGCGCGACGCGTCCACCCGGCCCATGTGATCGATCACCACCGGCACCGCGGATTTTCGGAACCACGGCGCGAGGTCATGGATCATCGAACTCTCGAAGTGAACCTGCAGGTGCATCTCTAGCGGTGCGAGGCGCTTCGAGAGCTCGATCACGTCCTCGATTTTCGCGCCGGCGCCCAGATGTTTCATGAAATTGAACCGCACGCCGCGAAATCCGAATCCGTCCAGGCGTTTCAATTCCTCGTTGTCAACCGAGGCAGGCGCCAGCGCCACGCCGCAGTACGCCCCCTGCTTGGCCTTGATCGCATCCGCTACCACGCTGTTGTCGAAGCCGTGGCAGGTGGACTGCACGATCACGCAATGCTCGATGCCGAGCACCGCGTGCATCGCGAAAAGTTTTTCCTTGGGCGCGTCCGCGGGAACGAACGGCGCGTCTTTCGCATAGGGAAACACGCTCGACGGCCTGAACACGTGCACGTGCGCATCGCACGCGCCCTTCGGCAAGCGCAGCTTCGGCTTGCTGGGCGAGGGGTGGAAGGACTGCTTGGGGCCGCTCAACCGGGTTTCTTGCCCGAAATCGTGTCGAGCAGGTCGTCCATCGTCTGGTCGGCCCAATACTCCGGGTCCTTGTCGATGATCGCCTCGCCTCTGGCGACCACATCGGCGCCGATCTTGCGCCGCTGGCAGAAGCCGCGCCAGAACTGCTTGATCTCTTCCGCTGACATTTCCATTTGACGGAAGCTAATTCAAGCAGTCAGGTTGTGTCAACGCTTGCGGGTGGTTGCATTTTATTGTCCGAATTTGCGTTCAGCGCGGCGTGCCAAACGATTGCGTCCAGTACACGCCCATCTCGCTCCTGGCGTTGACGGCAAACGCGGCGCCCATTTCGGTAAACTCCGGGTCCATCAGGTTGGCGCAATGCAGCGGGCTTTTGATCCAGCCCGCCACCGCATCCTCGGGTTTCATTTGCCCGGCAGAAATGTTTTCGCTGATCGAGCGGTATCTGTAACCTGCGCGCTTGACACGTTGCGGCGGATCGGAACCGTCACGGCCGATGTGGCTGAAGTAATTGTAGCGCGCCATGTCCTCGGCATGCAGCCGCGAGGCCTCGGCAAGCGAGTCGTTCCAGCGGACCGGCCGCGCCGCGCTGAACGCCCTGCTGCCGCAGTAGCGCGGCGCGGCGCGAGCCTGGTTGACGAGGTCGAGCACGCGCTGCGCTGCGGCTTGCTCGGACACCCCCACCGACGGCGCAAACGGCGCCGCCATCACGATCCAGACCTGGCGCGCGTCCAGGTAAATGCCGACCTCTGTCATCGCGGCATCCTGCAACTGCGGGCAGTAGCCTTGTTTTGCCAGCATCCCTGCCGCCTGTGCGCCGACCCCCTCACCCCTGATGGTGAGGGTACGGGAACGCGTCGCCCTGTACCCGGTCTCCTTCAGGCTTTGCTGCAGATTAACTCCTCGCGAAAGATCTCTGGCGACCCGCTCGAGCGCGTCCTGCGGCTTGAGCGGAGGCAATTTTGCGGCAACCGCGCAATTGCCGCCACCTGCACGCAACCGGTTGATCGCGGTGTAAAGATCGCTCGCCGCCGCATCCAAACAGACGGCAAGCAAAAGCAGACAGGAAAGAATACGAAGGCGCATGGTTTCGGGCGGCAGATAGAGCCAAAGTTTAGAACGTGTTGATGTTCGGACCGCATGTTGGGATAAATTTCATTCCACGCTGCGCACTTACAATGCGTTACAAACCGATGGCGCTACTGTGGGATTCAGGCGGGTTAAAATCCATTCGCTGCCGTACGAAGTGTCAGGCAAGAAGGTCCCTTGAACGATGGCGTGTTATCGGTTGTCTACCCTCAGGGATGGACAGTCTTTTCACCACATTGGAGAGCCAAACATGGTTCGCATCCTGAGTTTTCTCGCCACGCTCTTTGCCGTCCTCGGCCTCGCCGCCGTGGACGGCTCCGCGCTCGCCCAGCCCAAGGATAAAGACAAGGATCGGAAGGAGCAGAGCGGTCCCCAAGGGAAAAAGGACGGCAAGCAGCAAAAGGTCAAGCAGCACAAGCACAAAAACGGCAAGGATCTGGTCGCAGACAAGATCAAGAAGAACGGGCGGCACCAGTTCGATGTGCACGGCAAGCACACCGCTCACGTGGACGTCAAAGACGGCAAGATCACCGGCGTGAGCGTGAAGCACGCCGAGAAGGGCAACGTGCCGGTCAAGAAGTACAAAACCAAGAAGAAGATGGCCGAAGCCCCGGCGGGCGGCATGCAAGCCGTTTCGCTCATCCTGGTTCAGACGCAATACCTGGGCATGACGTGGATCGGCTACGCCTACATCGACGACTGGGGCGACGAAATCATCTACTGGTTCCCGTACGACATGATCTACGACGCCGATACGGGGGCGATCGAGTACATTCCCGTCTAATAGCCCGTCAGCCCGCCCCTCGAAAGCCGCCGGTTCACGCCGGCGGCTTTTTGGTGCGCCCGGCAGAGGAAGGCTCGAAAAATCCGGCTGCTGCAACGTGCCGAATCAATTCAGAAATCTGTGGCTCCTCGACCTGGACTCGAACCAGGGACCTGCGGATTAACAGTCCGACGCTCTACCAACTGAGCTATCGAGGAATCGTGCGAAGGGCCGGAATTATATAGATAAATAAGGGTGAAGACCTACTTGATCACTCGGGCGATGGCCTCGACGACGTAGCCGATGTTCTTCGTGGTCAGCGCAGCGACGCAGATGCGGCCGGTGTCGATGGAATAGATGGAAAACTCGGCGCGCAGGCGCCCGACCTGCTCCTTGGTCAGGCCGGAGTAGGAGAACATGCCCCGCTGCTGGAGGATGAAGGAGAAGTCGGCGCCCGGAGCGCGTTGGTGGATCCCCTCGACGAGCGCCTTGCGCATCGTCTTGATACGTTCGCGCATCGCGCCAAGTTCCTGTTGCCACAGCGTGCGCAGCTCGGGCGTGGTGAGGATCCTGGCGACGATGTCGCCGCCGTGGGTCGGCGGGTTGGAATAGTTGGTCCGCACGATGCGCTTCAGGTTCGAGAGCACGCGGGCGCCTTCGTCGGGGGTGCCGGCAACCACGCTCAAGGCGCCGACGCGCTCGCCATAGAGCGAGAACGATTTCGAGTACGAACTCGAGAGGAATACCGGCTGCATGGCCTCCGCGAACAGGCGCGGCGCGTAGGCGTCGGCATCGGTGCCGTCGCCGAAACCCTGGTAGGCAAGGTCGAGGAAGGGCACCAGGCCGCGCGTTTTCACGGCTTCGAGTACCTGCTGCCATTGGGCCTGTGACAGGTCGACGCCGGTGGGGTTGTGGCAGCACGAGTGCAGCACCACGATGGCGCCGGCCGGCATCGCCTTCAGGGCGGCGAGCATGGCGGGGAAATTCAGGCCGTGCGAAGCGGGATCGTAATAGGGGTAGGACTGCACCTGGAAGCCCGCGGCCTCGAACAGCGCGCGGTGGTTCTCCCAGCTCGGCTCGCTGATCCAGACCTTGGCGCCGGGGCTGACAAGCTTGAGGAAATCGGCGCCGATCCTGAGGCCGCCGGTGCCGCCCAGGGCCTGCACGGTAACGATTTGTTTATTCTTAAGCGGCTTTGACTCCGGGCCAAAGACCAATTCCTGAACAGCCCGATCATAGGCGGCGAGGCCGTCGATCGGCAGATAGGACTTGGGCGTGCCGCTCTTGACCCGTGTTTCTTCCGCGCGGCGCACGCATTCGAGCAGCGGCACTTTGCCGTTGTCGTCGGTATAAACACCCACGCCGAGGTTGACCTTGTGCGGATTCTGGTCGGCGACATAGGCCTCGGTGACGCCGAGGATCGGATCCTTGGGCGCCATTTCGACCGCGGCGAGCGGGGAGGGGGAGTGAGGTGCGTTCATTCTGCTAGACTCGAAAGTTCGCTTATTGCGCTGCAATAGTTTACCCGTGGACCTCGCTTTCCCCAATAGCCCGTTCAAACTGCACCAGCCGTTCGCGCCGGCGGGCGACCAGCCGGAGGCGATCGCGAAGATCATCGAGGGGATCGGCGACGGGCTCGCGTTCCAGACGCTGCTCGGCGTCACCGGCTCGGGCAAAACGTTCACGATGGCGAACGTCATCGCCCAGCTCGGCCGGCCGGCGCTGGTGCTGGCGCCCAACAAGACCCTGGCGGCGCAGCTGTATTCCGAGTTCCGCGAGTTCTTCCCGGAAAACGCGGTCGAGTACTTCGTCTCCTATTACGACTACTACCAGCCCGAGGCTTACGTGCCGTCGCGGGACCTGTACATCGAGAAAGATTCGTCGATCAACGAGCACATCGAACAGATGCGGCTTTCAGCGACGAAATCGCTGATGGAGCGGCGCGACGTCGTGATCGTCGCCACGGTGTCGGCGATCTACGGCATCGGCGATCCTGCCGAATACCACGGCATGATCCTGCACCTGCGCCAGGGCGAGAAAATGTCCCAGCGCGACGTGATCGCGCGGCTGGTGGCGATGCAGTACGACCGCAACGAGATGGACTTTCGCCGCGGCACCTTCCGGGTGCGCGGCGACGTGATCGACATCTTTCCGGCCGAGCATGCGGAGCACGCGATCCGGATCTCGCTCTACGACGACGAGGTCGAGAAGCTCGAGGTGTTCGATCCGCTTACCGGCCGCGTGCTGCACCCGATGGCGCGCTTCACGGTCTATCCGTCCAGCCATTACGTGACGCCGCGCGCGACCACCTTGCGCGCGATCGAGGCGATCAAGATCGAGTTGCGCGAACGCAGCGATTTCTTCCACCAGGCGGTCAAGCTGGTCGAGGCGCAGCGCATCGAGCAGCGCACGCGCTTCGACCTGGAGATGCTCGTCGAATTGGGGTTCTGCAAGGGCATCGAGAACTATTCGCGCCATCTCTCGGGACGCAAGCCCGGCGAGCCGCCGCCGACGCTGATCGATTACCTGGCGCAGGACGCGCTGATGTTCATCGACGAAAGCCACGTCACCATCGGGCAACTGGGCGGCATGTACAAGGGCGACTATTCGCGCAAGTTCAACCTGGTCGAGTATGGTTTCCGGCTGCCCTCGGCGCTGGACAACCGGCCGCTGCGCTTCGACGAGTTCGAGTCGGTGGTGCGGCAGACGATCTTTGTTTCGGCCACCCCGGCCGACTACGAGGCGAGGAAATCCGCCCAGGTGGTGGAGCAGGTGGTGCGGCCCACCGGGCTGGTGGACCCGCCGGTCGAGGTACGGCCGGCTTCGACTCAGGTAGACGATTTGCTTTCCGAATTAAATCTTAGAGTAAAAAAGAATGAACGCGTCCTTGTAACCACCCTCACCAAACGCATGGCCGAAGAGCTCACCGACTATCTCGGCGAGCACGGCGTCAAAGTCAGATACTTGCACTCCGAGATCGAGACCGTGGAACGGGTGGAGATCATCCGCGACCTGCGCCTCGGGGCGTTCGACGTGCTGGTCGGCATCAACCTGCTGCGGGAAGGACTCGACCTGCCCGAGGTGTCGCTGGTCGCGATCCTGGATGCCGACAAGGAAGGCTTCCTGCGCTCCGAGCGCTCGTTGATCCAGACCATCGGCCGCGCCGCGCGCCATATCAACGGCGCCGCAATACTTTATGCCGACCGATTCACCGATTCCATGAAGCGCGCCATCGCCGAGACCGATCGGCGGCGCAACAAGCAGATTGCCTACAACCGGCAGCACAACATCACGCCGATCGGCGTCAGCAAGCGGATCAAGGACCTGATCGACGGCATCTACGATGCCGACGACGCGCAGCAGGAGTTGAAGGCCGCGCAGGCCGACGCGCGTTACGAGGCGATGAGCGAGAAGCAACTGGCGCGCGAAATGCGCGCCCTGGAAAAGCAGATGTACGACCACGCGAGGAACCTCGAATTCGAGAAGGCGGCGAAGGCGCGCGACCAGCTCGCCGAGATCAAGAAGCGTGTCTTCGGCATCGAGCCGCCTGCCGAATGAGAGCGCTGATTCATGCGTAACTGCGCAGGCGCCGCGAAAACTCCGCCAGGGGCTTGATGCCGCTGGCTTCGGCTCGCTGACACCAGTCCTGGAGCTGCTTGACGAGTTGTTCCTTCGAGGCCAGCGAGCGTCCCCACAGGGCGGTTAAATCGCGGCGCATCGTATCATCGGTGCGCCCCAGCGTCCTGTCGTAGTTCGCCAGGACGTCATAGCGATTCGAGATCACTGCCTGCAGCGTTTGCAGGTCCGCGTTCGCTTTGGCGCTCGTGAAGCGCGGGATCGGCGCGAGGTGCCTGACCGATGCCAGCCCCAGCGCCTCGAGAATCCGGATGTACATCCAGCCGATATCGAGCTCGTACCACTTGCTCGAAAGCCTGGCCGACAGGCAGTGGGCATGGTGGTTGTTGTGCAGTTCTTCGCCGCCGATGAGGATGCCCCATGGCACGATGTTGGTGCTGGCGTCCGCGGTGGACCAGCTGCGATAGCCCCAGTAGTGTCCGATGCCGTTGATCACGCCGGCCGCCCAGAAAGGTATCCACACGATCTGCACAAGCAGGACCAGTACGCCTGGCACGATGCCGAACAGCACGACGTCGGTCAGCCCCATCAGAGTCAGGCCGAGCACGACGTGCTTCGAGTAGAGATGGCGCTCCAGCCAATCGTCCGGCGTGCCTTGGCCATAGCGCTCGATGGTGTCGCGCTTTGCGGCCTCGGTCACGTACAGGAACACCCCGCCCCACAGCACCCGGTTGATGCCCAGCACCTGCGGGCTGTGCGGGTCGTCGGGGGTCTCGCATCTGGCGTGGTGCTTGCGGTGCACGGCGACCCATTCCCGGGTCCGCATGCCGGTGGTCAGCCACAGCCACAGACGGAAGAAATGGCTCACGGCCGGATGCAGGTCGAGCGCGTGGTGCGTCTGGTGGCGATGCAGGAACACCGTGACAGCGACGATGGTGACATGCGTCAACATCAGCGCCGCCACGGCGTAACCCCACCAAGGCAGATCGAAGACGCCGAAGAACAGGAACGAACCCATTACAACTAATTTCTCTACGGGACCAGGGTAAAGTTCCGCGTTGCATTCGCCAAGTCAATGTTCGAGCTGATTGACTGGGTCTGGTAGCCGGTCGCGGACGCTACAGCGTTGTATATACCCGCCCCGGCTTGGGCACCAAACACAATCGGCAGCGCACCGAATTGGCCGAGCATCGGCGCACCAATGGGCAAAGTCAGCGTGTAGGCGCCGGCCGCCAGATCATCGGCGGCCTTGAACATCACCGTCACGACCGGGACGGTACCGACGGTTTGCTTCGCTGCCACGTAGGCCACTTCAGTCGAGCTGATCGGATTCAAGACTGCCGTGCCACTGATGGTGCGGGTAGCAGACACCGGCAACGTGATCCGCCCGGCGGTGGTACTGGTACTGACCGCGACGACGCTTGTGGTAGTCGCGACCGGCACCGTGGCAATGACTGCCGTGGCACGGCCGTTTGCGGTGAGAACGACATCGTAGTTTCCGGGCGCAAGGCGGGCGAGGAAAAACTCGCCGGTTGTCGTGTTCGGCGCAGTGGATTGAACGATGACGCCGTTCTGCTGCGCCGTCACCATGACGCCGCTGCCGAGCAACGCGAGATCGACAAAACCGTTAATACCGTTCAGCACAAAGGGGATTACCGTGATCACGGGTTTCAACGCATAGGTTCCGTTGCCGCGCGTCACGATGGACTTGCAGACGTCGAAATCCAGCAGCAGGTCGACACGCTGTCCGGCTGCCACGTCGAACTGGTTGATCAGCTTGATTCCGCTCTGCACCGCGCTTGGGGTAACGAGCGCGATCTGGGCGGTGGTGCCCGAAAGGACAACCGAGTTTGCGAGGCCCGGTCCGGTGTTCGGATCCAGCACCAGGCGCAGTTGCGTGTAATGCCCTGCTGCCAACGGTGTCTCGCCAAGGGCTTCGAGCGCGCCGTTGGTCAGGCTGAGCAAATTGATTTTGCGCGCAGGAGTCAGCGTAATGTCCGTCCAGCCGGCATCGTTGTCCGAGGCCGAACTGCTTTGGTGCACCCGCACTTTGACGACAGTCACATACACCGCGTCGAAGCCGCAGGACGGCGAATCGGTCAGTGAAACGCCGAGCGTGCCGCTGCCGGTGACGCTAGCGCCACCGTCGCCGCCGCCACCTCCGCATCCAGCCAGCAAAGCGGACAGCAGCAGTGCCATGAACCAGCCCCAAGTTGTCGCGGAACCACGTTTGCTGTTACTCATTTTCATCTCCCGGTAAGTTTTCCCACAATTCGTCGGCGCACTTTGAGCCGTTTCGCCTAACGCCCTCTGTGCGCTACCGTCCATAAGGCGCCAAAAAGAAAAAGGCCGTCTCGCGACGGCCTTCTTGTCGTGATTTAGCGACAGCCGGCTTACTTGTTGCCGCCCTTGCGGCCCGGGTTGCGCGGCACTCCGCCGAGGTCGTCGTTCGAACCGACGAAAGGGTTGCGGCCCTGATTCGAGTTGCCCGGATCGCAGAGCTCCGGCCCGTTGCCCACGCCCTGGTTGCAGCGCTGCAGCGGCGGGTTGAAGGTGCCGCCCCTGCAGCCGGTGGCGGCGACGCCGGTCAGCGTCACCGCAGCACTCGTCAAGGCTCGCCCGGCGAAGGATCCTCCGGTAAGGGTGATCGCCGCACCCGCGAGAATGGTTCCTTTGAAGTCCGAAGTCGTCATCGTCGCGGTCTCGGCGACACGCCAATACACGTTGCACGCCAGCGCGCCGTTGGCCATGACCACCGAGAAGTTGGTGCCTGTCAGGGCGCCGGTGCCGCCGGTCCCGATCTTGAAAATCCAGATCCCTTTCGAGGGCCCGGCGAGCGTCAACGTGCCGGTCAGCGTGGCCGCCGCATCGAAGCAGTAGACACCGGGCTTGAGCGTGACGCCGGCGAGGGTGCCCGACAAGAACTCGTCGCACTGCTTGAGCGCGAGCGCATCGTACGCAATGAGGAAGTCAGCGTAAGCCTGCTGGGCGACCGGGTCGCCCAAGTGCTCCGTCCCGTTGAACGTGCAATTGATCTGCGTGACGGAGCTGCCGGGGGGGACGGGGGAAACGATGCCCACGTCTCCGTTGATGGTGGAATCGGTGCAGGTCACCGCCGGGCCAGCCAGGACCGCGAAGCTCGACGCTGTACCCAGTGACACTTGGGCCCATGCCGGGGAGGCGCCGCCAAGCAGCGCGGCGATCCCAAGCAACCACGTAGAGAGGCACTTCCGAAGATCCTTTATGGTGCGTTTCCCTTGGTAGGTTTTTCCGGGGACAAGGCACAATCCCCGGCGACAAGGCGTTTGTAGCCCTTTCGCCCGAGGCGCACTGTGCGTTGCCGGACACAAGGCCCCAAAAAGAAAAAGGACCCTCGCGGGTCCTTTTCCCTACTTCGCGACTGCAGGCTTACTTGTTGTTGCCGCCCTTGCGGCCCGGGCCCGGGTTGCGCGGCGCTCCGCCGAGTTCGTCGTTCGAACGGCGGAAGGGGTTCAGGGTCGATTTGCCCGGATCGCAGCCCTCGGGCCCATTGCCTATGCCCTGGTTGCACTTGAGTTTGGTGTGGACCACGGTGCCGCCGGCTGGGGAGCAGGCGGTGATGGTGGAGCCCTTCAACGTCACGGCGCCTGTCGGCTTCAAGGTCGTGCCAGCCCCGCCCGCCAAGGCATCCCCCTTAAAGGTTCCACCGGTGACCGTGATGTCCGCACCCGCGAGAATGGTTCCCAGGAAGGTCGAAGTCGTCAGCGTCGCGGCCTGGGAGACCCACCAATACACGTTTGGACAGTCGGCTAACTCCGCGCCGCCGGCCATGACCACCGAGAAGTTGGTGCCCGTCAGAGCGCCGGTCCCGCCGGTCCCGATCTTGAAAATCCAGACCCCGTCCGCGGGCCCATCGAGCGTCAATGTGCCCGTCAACGTCGCCGCCGCGTCGAAACAGTAGACACCGGGGGAAAGCGTTACGCCCGCGAGCGTACCCGTCAGGGTCTGGTCGCAAGATATGGACGGGAACGCCGCGTACGCGCTGAGGAAGTCAGCGTAAGCCGCCACGGCGTTCGTGTTGACCGTCCCCGAAATCGTGCAACTGGTTTCAACGAAGGTGCCGGGCAGGACGACGCCCACGTCTCCGGTGACAGTGGAATCGGTACATGTCACCGCCCCGGTCGCCGGACCGCCAGCCAGCGCCGCGAAGCTCGACGCCGCACCCAGTGATGGCGCGGTTTGAGCCCAAGCCGGGGAGGCGCCGACAAGCAGCGCGGCGATCCCAAGCAAACACGTGGAGAGGTACTTCTGAAGATGATTCATGGGCGTTTCCTTTGGTAGGTTTTTCCGGGGGACAATCCCCAGCGACAAGGTATTCATAGCCCTTGCGCTTGACGCGAACCGTGCGCTGGCCCACACAAGGCGAACAATTTCCCACCGCCGGCGCCGGATTCCGGCGGGGTTTTAATTGAGCTGCAGCTCGAAGCGTCCTTCGCCGCGCTCGACCGCGATCAGGCGCAGCAGCGGTGCGAGTTGCTGCTGGTGCTGCGGGGGAACTTGCGCCATGGCCAGGAACGCGGGGCTGTCGCCGCGCGTCCACGATCCTTTGCCGTCGAGCAGAAGCGGTCCCTCGATGGTGCGCAGGAAAGCGTGCACCGTCGTTCCTTCTCCATCGAGGCGTACTTCATAATCGCCCAGCGGCGAGACGGGCGTGAGGGTCGAGCCGGCGGCGCGCCATTGCAGGGTCGCGTTGCCGGCCATTGCGTCGCGCGCGATGGACAGGCTCGCCACGTGGAGCAGCACATCGCCTGTGAGACCCAGCGGCGCAAGCTTGGGCACCCCCAGACCCAGCACCGTGGCCGGCAAGCTGATGTCGGCGTTCGCGAGCTCGATCCGCGACCAGGAGATAGTCACCGCAAAGGGCCGGGGCCCCGGGTCGAGCTCGACCTCGTAGGCGAGTCGCGCGCCAAGCAACGCGCCCGGCCGAAGACGCCAGGCCAAGCGCTTTGCCAATCCGGTGCGTCCGCCCGTGTCGCGAATCTCGAGCTGCCCCGACCCCGACCACAGCGTGCCCTGGGCCTCGGCAAGCCGCAGCCGGCCCTGGCTTGCGCGCTGCAGGCCGGCATCGGCCAACGTCGCCGGCGCGGTGGCGATGAGTGCGAGCGCGTAAGCGCCAAGCCCCACGGCGCAAGCGCCGACCTTGCTCTCGAGCAGGCTCCAGCGCTTCATTGCGGTTTCGCGCGGACCAGGGTCGCCGTCACGCTGACCAGGCCCGGCGTGGCCAGCGCTTCAATCCGGCTGGCCTCCAGCCGGACGTGCTGCGCTTTCAGGCCGGCAATCCAGTTGAGCCAGTCCGCGAACGCCACCGCGCCGAATACCACCACCACTTGATCGGCGTCCGGCGCATCGATACGCACCAGCGCGCGCGACAGCCCGGCGGCACCGGCCTGGGCCTGCACCAGCGTGCGCAGATCGGTCTGCGACGCCGATAGGGCCGGCGCAGCGCGCAGGCGCTCGAACTCGGCCGCCTGCTGTTCGAGGCGCGCTGCCTGCGCCCGAAGCGTCGTGACGCTCGTGTGCAACTGCGCGCGGGCCCGTCCGGCCGACTGCACCAGCCACACATACAGGGCAACCCCCAGCAGTACGGCCAGCGCAGCGATGATCGCCCGCTGCCGCGGCGCCCGCGATTCCCAGGCCTTGCGCAGTCGCGCTCTCATGACGCCCGCACGGTGATCACAACCGTTGCGCCTGCCGGGCGCTTCACGCCGGGGGATCGTTCGACACTCAGGCCCGAGTGCGTCAGCCGCGTCACGATTCGGTTCACCGCCGCCTCTTCGGTTGCAGCGAGTTCCAGCGTCATCCGCCCGCTCTCGTAGGACAGGATCCGCAGGCCTCCCCCGGGCAAGTCCTTTATTCCCGCCGTCACTTTCTCGATCATCGGCAGGAAGTCGCCGCCGTCGGATTGGCCTGCGGCATGGCGCGCCTCGGCGATCTTGCGGCGCATTTGCAGCGCCGGGTCCACCACCGCGACCGCGGCGGGGAAGGTGGCGCGAAAGCGCGACTCCATTTGCTCGCGCAGGGCCCGCTGCTCGTTGGCGAGCGAGGTCCAATCAATGATCAGCGCGGCGGCCTGGATCGCCAGCGCGGCGCCCAGGATCCAGGCGGCGGGCCGCAGGCGGGCAGCCGCGCCGGTGAAAGCGCCCCAGCGCTGGCGCTCCTGGGCCAGGCTGACGCCGGCGCCGCGCGGCGCGGTGCGCCAGTCCCAGCTTCCGGCGAGGCGCACGGCAATGCCGAGCTCGCGCGTCCATGCCTCGATATCGGGCGCCGCGTCGGGCACGGTCGTATAAAGCGCGATCGAGGCCGGCGCCGCGCTGTGTGCTTGCGCTTCTTCGAGCATCAGGCGCAGGGACAGCGGAGGCGTTTCGCGATCGCCGCAATCGGTCGCCGCGCCTTCGAATTCCCCGCTGCGCACGAACCCCTCGCGGCCATTCCAGGCGAAGCTCCATTCGCCGGTCGCCCAAGGCAGCAACAGCGTCTCGCAGTGAACCTCGTAACTCCGGACGCCGGCGGCGCCGAGCGCATCGCGCCAGCGCGTCAACCCCGCCTTGTCGACGACCGCGAGCACATCGCTGTCGCCCACGGCGCCGAGCCAACTGACCTGGTTGGCATCCGGCTCGCCTGCCGTCTGCTCCTCCACCGCGAAAGCCAGCACCGATCCGGCGCGGCGCCTGGCCTCATGCGGCACGCGGGCGCGCGTCATCAGCACCTGCGCGGCCGGAAGCACCAATTGGATGCGTTCCGCGCGCCGCGGCAGCTCCGCGAGCCGCCCCTCTCCTGCAACCGGTTCGCGGCCATCGTTGACGAGGGCCCATTGACAGCGCTGCGGCGGATCCAGAAGCGAGCCGTAGATGCGCAGCAGGCTCATGGCGTTTTGCGCCAGACGATGGCGGGCCAGCCGGCGCTCTCGCGCCTGAGCAGCGCCGATCCGCGCGCCTGCGCCCCGCCGATGGTGACCCGCATCGTCGCGATGAAGAAATCGCTGCCCACCGAGATGTTTTCGGTCGGCACGATGAGTCCGGGGGGGAGTTGGCGGAAGAATTCACCGAAGCTGCGAAAATAGGCACGCTCGCGCTGGGCGACCAGCGCGCGGGCGCCATCCAGATCCAGGCCTTCGACCACCGCGGCAAGGACTTCGGGCGAAGCAGTGTTCGCGTTCACGGCGGTGAAGCGGGGCAGCGCGGTGACGAACGGGCGCAGGCGGGCACGCACGCCGTCGTCGAAGCCGCGCAGCAGCGCCAGCTCGGCCGCATCGATCAATGGCCGGCTGTCGGCGTCGATCCGGCCGGCGAGGGCGTCGGCGAGCGCGGGCGGCAGGGCCAGAATCGACAGCAGGCGCCGGAAATGCGCAAGCTGCGCGAGGTTGACCTTGCCATCCTTGAGCAGGTTGTTGAGATTGAACTTGCCCTGCTGGTCCTCGATGTGACCGAGGAGGCTGCCGTTGTCGACCGGAACCGGCGGCAGCCGCAGCGCCCATGGTTCGCCCGGATGGTCGACATTGCTTGCGCGGCGATCGTCGCTCAACACGGCGCGGGCCCAATCCAGCCCCGCCTGGATGAGCAGCTGCGCCTGGACATGGCCCGCGCTCAGCTCGACCTGCCTCGACCACGTGCTCTGCGACACCATCATCGAGGTCGCGGCCAGTGCGGCAAGCGCGACCACCCCCATGGCGAGCACGATGGCCACGCCGCGTTGCGGCGTCCTGATGGCGCGTTGCGGCGTCCTGACGGCGTGTTGTCGCGCTCTCATGAGTTCAGCGCAAACACGCGCACGATCTGCTCGCCGGAGGTGAGCACGACACGCAGCCGCACCGCCCGGGGAATGACCGCGTCGCGCGGCGACGTCGGCCACGTGCCCACCCACGCAAGATCGGCATTCAGGTACTGAAATTCGATCTCCGCCACTCCGCTCAGCACGGCATGGCGTGCGGGCAGCGCCTCGGGCGCCACGTCAGGACCCGGCCATAGCCACAGTTCGATCTCCTGATTTTCGTTCAGCCCGTACGCGACCCGCCGCGGCGTGTCCACGCCCTCGGCCGAGGCAAAGCGGCTGAACTCCAGGCGCGGCCCGGGCGTGCTCAGCGGCCTGCCGAGCCATGCCGGTGCGCTGCCCGCCGCGCTGCGCACCGGACGCGGCGCCACCAGCTGCACGTCTTGCTCGAAGCGCGCGCAGAAAGCCGCCACGCGCTGCCAGATTGCAGTCTCCTGGCTGACGTGTGCGCGCGCATCGAGCACCGCGCTTAAGCCCCGGTACGACATCAGCGCCAGCAGCGACAGGATCAGCAGCGCCGTGAGCAGCTCGATCAAGGTGAAGCCGCACAAGGTGAAGCCGCGTCCGCTAAGGCCGCCTCTGGCGGCAGCGGATTTCATTTGACCGTGCCCGGCGGGTTCACCACAAAGCCGGTGAAGTGCGCAAGCGCGCGCGATTCTTCGGGCGCCGCAAACACGAACACATCGATGCGGCGGAACGCGGCATTCGGCGTCGCGATGACCTCCTCGCGCCAGGCGAACTCGACGCCGCCCTCGCGTTCCTTGCCTCGCTGTATGCCAAGCGGCAGCCAATCGCCGCGGGCGCGATGCTCCGCCAGAAGATTCTCCGCGACCCAGCCGGCAAGCAGCCGCGCGCGCAGCTCGCCCACGTTGCTGGTGGCCAGGGCCGCCGCGCGCAGCGCCGCAAGGAGCGCGATCGAAACGATCGCCAGCGCGACCAGCACTTCGATCAGCGTGAACCCGGCCCGCCTACCGCGGCGCCATTGCGTCATTCGATTTTCCTTCGCCCGGTAACACCCGCACGTCTCCGACCGGAGACGCCGCAATTGCATAGCGTTCGGCGCCAAGGGACATTTCGATGGTGAAGGAATGCGCCGGGCGGTAGGGGGCGAACTCCAGGCGCATGGCGCCATGCGCAGGAATATTCTCGACCTGCAGGCCCGAGATCATCATGTCCTGCGGCAGCGTTCGCGCGCGCAACAGATCGTTGTCGCGAATCTCGGACCACTGCGCGGACCCCTGCGCGGACTCCTCGGCATCCCCGCTCATCCGCCAGAACCGGTAGCCGGGCCCCTCGGCGGTCCAGGCGGTGGAAGTCCCCGTGAGGCGCGATTCCGCCGCGGCGAGATCCAGCAGTTGCGCGAGCCGCTCGGCCTCGAGGCGAAGCAGCGCGCGATCGTCCGGGCGCACGATGGCGCTGACCAGGCCGACAAGCAGGCCCATGATCAGCAGCACCAC
>JBBPIU010000020.1:32713-34319 GCA_038040245.1 Pseudomonadota bacterium
CCTGCAATCCCTGTTCGGTCGTGGGGTAGCGCTGGTTGTCGAGACGGTAGAGCTTGAGCGCCTGCATCAGGCTCGCGATATCCTGCTTCGCGGCGATCACCCGCGCCTCGTCCGGGCGGCTGATGATTTTCGGCACCACCAGCGCGGCGAGAATGCCGAGGATGACGACCACCACCATCACCTCGAGCAACGTGAATCCGCCTTGCCATGATTTCATTGGCCATTATCTCCATCGCCCGTGAATGCTCTGTACCCTAGCGTACAATACGGCGGAGCAATTGCGTCCTTATTTCGTCCTACAATGTATCCCATCCTGCAGGCGGTATTCCGCTTGACGAAAAATGCAAGCGACCTCCCTCGAACGATCGAGTTTTGCGCAAACGGCCGTTGTGTCACTGGTGACCTTCGCCGCACTCGCGCTGCTCGGCCTGGTGCTGGCGTACTGGACCTGGGCGTGGCTCGCCCCGCGTCCTGAGCCGCGCGCTCCGGCCGCGGTTGAGACTGCAAGCAACGCATCGTCCGCGGGCGGGCTGTTCGGCAGCGTGAAACAAGGCCCGGGCGCTGCGGCGGCGGCGTCGGGTGCGATCCGGCTGATGGGTGTGGTGGCCGCGTCGGGCGTCCGGCGCGGGCACGCAGTGCTGCGGCTGGATGCGAAGAAAACGCTCGCGGTGCTGCAAGGCGCAGAGGTCGAACCGGGCCTGCGGCTCGTGGAGGTCCACGTGGATCACATCGTCCTGGAACGTAACGGCGCGCGCGAGACGCTCGCCTGGCCGGAGAAGAACAGCAAATGAAGCTTCGCGCGGCATTGGTTTCGGGCTTGATGATGGTGTTGATAGGTCACGCGTTAGCGCAGTCCGCCGGGCCCGATACGGTAACGCTCAACTTCGTCAACGCCGACATCGAGGGCGTGGTGAAGGCGGTAAGCGAGATCACCGGCAAGAACTTCGTGCTCGATGCGCGCGTGAAGGGCACCGTCAACATCGTTTCGGCGCGGCCGGTGGCGCGCGCGCTGGTGTATGAGGTGTTCCTCTCGGCTCTGCGGCTGCAGGGCTACGCCGCCGTGGAGGACCGCGGCGTGGTCAAGATCATCCCGGAGGCCGACGCCAAGCTCCACCAGGGCCGCACTGTCGGCCCGAACGATCGGCCGGGCGTAGGAGGAGGAACGCCAGGCGGACGAACGGCAGGCGACCAGATCCAGACCCAGGTCTTCACGCTCAAGTACGAATCGGCGGCGCAGCTCTTGCCGATCCTGCGCCCGCTGATCGCTCCGGCGAACACCATTGCGGTCTATCCGGGCAGCAACACCCTGGTGATCACCGACTACTCCGGCAACCTGCAGAGGATCGAGAGGATCATCGACGCGATCGATCAGCCCGGCGGCACCGACCCGGTCGTGATTGCGCTGCGCCATGCGTCGGCGGTGGATGTCGCGGTCATGGTCAACCGCCTGTTCGCCGAGCCGGCGCAGGGAGCCCCCGGTGCGGCCGACGCCTCGCAGCGCCTGAGCGTGGTGGCGGACCCGCGCTCGAACAGCCTGGTGGCGGGCTCGGACAACGCCACGCGCATCACCCGGCAGCGCAGCCACGCCGCGATGCTCGCTACGCCG
>JBBPIU010000021.1:0-34072 GCA_038040245.1 Pseudomonadota bacterium
AAAAAAGCCCGGCAGGGAGCCGGGCCTGATCGGCGGCCCTTTGCGTATCAGTTGGTGGTGCTGGCGGGTGCTTTCTTTTCCACTTTGGTTTCAGTCTTGGTTTCGGTCTTGGTCTTGGTTTCGGTCTTGGCTTCAGTCTTGGTTTCGGTTTTCGCCTCGGACTTCGATTCCGTCGTGGCGTCGGCCTTCGCTTCAGGCTTGGCGGCGTCCGGTTTCTTGCCGCCCTTGAAATCGCTCGCGTACCAGCCCGATCCCTTCAGCTGGAAGCCGGCCGCCGTCAACTGCTTCTGGTACTTCTTCTTGCCGCACGCCGGGCACTTGGTCAACGGCGCGTCGGACACCTTCAGCAGGTGATCCTCCTGGTGGCCGCAGGCCGAGCAGCGGTATTCGTAGATCGGCATGATTTGGTTGGAAGGGCTAAAGCCCTGTGGTCTCAAGTTCCTGAATTGGCTTGGATTATAGCGCCAACGGCCGGTCCTCAGAACGGAATGTCATCTTCCATGTCGTCGAACTTGCCGACCGGCTTCTTGGCGTCGCCGCCAGATTTCGCCGGCGCATCGCCCTTCGGCCCCGCATCGCCACGCGGTTCGCCACGGGCTTCACCTCCTGGTTCTTCCGAGCCCCCGCGGGCCTCGCCCGCTCCTGCTCGCGAGCCGAGCATCTGCATGCGGTCGGCGATGATGTCGGTGCTGTAGCGGTCCTTGCCGGTTTCCTTGTCCTGGTACTTGCGCGTACGCAGCCTGCCCTCGACATAGACCTGCGAGCCCTTTTTCAGGTATTCGCCCGCGATCTCGGCAAGCCGCCCGAAAAACGACACGCGGTGCCACTCGGTGGCTTCCTTCTTCTCGCCGCTCGTTTTGTCTTTCCACGTGTCGGTGGTCGCGACGCTGATATTGGTGACCGCTTCGCCGCTCGGCAGATAGCGCGTTTCCGGGTCCCGGCCCAGATTGCCCACGATGATCACTTTGTTTACCGAAGCCATGCTTCACCTCCTCTGGTTCAAGTCCGCTGTCTTTCGACCAACGCAAAACCCGCATCGGCGTTGACCGGCACTCTGAGATTGCATGAATGAGGTGAGAGCTGCCGGGGAAAGAGGCTATATTAGCAAGTTTACTTTCGGATTCCGGCACTTGCATTCACCCTCGGCGAAAAATCAGGCGAATCACGTGAATCACGCTGCGATCCGCATCCGCGGCGCACGCACGCACAACCTCAAGAACCTGAATCTCGAGTTGCCGCGCGAAAAACTGGTGGTGATCACCGGGTTGTCGGGCTCGGGAAAGTCCTCGCTCGCATTCGACACGCTCTACGCCGAGGGGCAGCGCCGCTACGTCGAGTCGTTGTCGACGTACGCGCGCCAGTTCCTGGAACTCATGGAAAAGCCCGACGTCGACCTGATCGAGGGCCTGTCGCCCGCCATCGCCATCGAACAGAAAGCGGCCAGCCACAACCCGCGCTCGACCGTGGGCACGGTCACCGAAATCCACGACTACCTGCGGCTGCTCTACGCGCGCGTCGGCACGCCCTACTGTCCCGACCACGACATCGCGCTGGAGGCGCAGACGGTGGCGCAGATGGTGGACCAGGTGCTCGCGCTGCCCGAGGACGCCAAGCTCATGATCCTCGCGCCGGTGGTCGCCGGCCGCAAGGGGGAACAGGCGGAGTTGTTCGACGAACTGCGCGCCCAGGGCTTCACCCGCGTGCGCGTGGACGGCAAGGTGCATGACCTGGAAAACGCGCCGCGCTTGGCGAAGAACTCGAAGCACACGGTGGAAGTGGTGATCGACCGGCTGCGCGTGAAGGCGGAGGTCAAGCAGCGCCTTGCCGAATCTTTCGAAACCGCGCTGCGCCATGCCGATGGCCGCGCGCTGGTGGTCGAAACGGACACCAAAAAAGAGCACCTGTTCTCCGCGCGCTTCGCCTGCCCTAAGTGCGACTACGCGCTCGCCGAGCTCGAGCCGCGCCTGTTTTCCTTCAACAACCCGATGGGCGCCTGCCCGCGCTGCGACGGCCTGGGCGCGGTGGAATTCTTCGATCCGCGCCGCGTGGTCGCGCACCCGAACCTGAGCCTCACCAGCGGCGCGATCAAGGGCTGGGACCGGCGCAACCATTTCTACTACTCGATGCTCACCTCGCTCTCGCGGCATTACGGTTTCGATGTCGAGGCGCCTTGGGAAATGCTGGACGACAAGACCCAGGACCTGATCCTGAACGGCTCGGGCAAGGAAAAAATCGCCTTCCACTACATCACCGAGCGCGGCCGCAGCCAGGTGCGCGAGCACGCCTTCGAAGGCGTGCTGCCGAACATGGAGCGGCGCTACCGCGAGACCGACTCGGTGGTGGTGCGCGAGGAACTCGCCAAATTCCGCAATACGCAGACCTGCATGGAGTGCAGCGGCACCCGCTTGCGGCGCGAAGCGCGCCACGTGCGCATCGCCGGGCAGACGCTGCACCAGGTGGCGTGCTGGCCGCTGAAGCAGACGCTGGATTTCTTCCACGCGCTGAAGCTCGAGGGCTCGCGCGCGCAGATCGCCGCGCGCATCGTGCGCGAGATCGCCAACCGGCTGGAGTTCCTGGTGAACGTCGGCCTCGACTATCTGGCGCTCGAGCGCTCCGCCGGCTCGCTCTCGGGCGGCGAGGCGCAGCGCATCCGGCTCGCTTCCCAGATCGGCTCGGGACTGACCGGCGTCATGTACGTGCTGGATGAACCCTCGATCGGCCTGCACCAGCGAGACAACGCGCGCCTGATCGACACCCTTAAGCACCTGAGGGACCTCGGCAACAGCGTGATCGTGGTGGAGCACGACGAGGAGGCGATCCGCTCGGCGGATTACGTCGTCGACATGGGGCCCGGCGCGGGGCACGCCGGCGGGCGCATCGTCGCCGAGGGCACGCCCGAGCAGATCATCGCCTCCGCGGACTCGCTGACCGGCAAATACCTCGCCCACACGCTGTCGATCGGCGTGCCGCGGCTGCGCAACCGCCCCGGCCCCAAGCGGCTCATGGTGCGCGAGGCGAGCGGCAACAACCTGAAGAAGGCGACGCTCGACCTTCCGGTCGGTCTCTTCGTCTGCATCACCGGTGTCTCCGGCTCGGGCAAGTCCACGCTGATCAACGACACCATGTACGCGGCGATCGCGCGCCACCTGTATGGATCGGTCGCCGAACCGGCGCCGCACGAATCCATTTCGGGACTGGAGCATTTCGACAAGGTGGTGAGCGTCGACCAGAGCCCGATCGGCCGCACGCCGCGCTCGAACCCGGCCACCTATACGGGTCTCTTCACGCCGATCCGCGAACTGTTCGCCGGCGTGCCGGAAGCGCGCACGCGCGGCTATGACCCCGGGCGCTTCTCGTTCAACGTCAAGGGCGGCCGCTGTGAAGCCTGCCAGGGCGACGGCGTGACGCGCGTCGCGATGCATTTCCTGCCCGACATCTACGTTGCCTGCGACGTCTGCCACGGCAAGCGCTACAACCGCGAGACCCTCGAGATCAAGTACAAGGGGCGCAACATCCACGAAGTGCTGCACTTCAACGTGGTCGAGGCGGTGGAATTCTTTTCCGCCGTGCCCGCGATCGCGCGCAAGCTGGCAACCCTCTCCGACGTCGGCCTGGGCTACATCCAGCTCGGGCAGAGCGCGGTCACGCTCTCGGGGGGCGAAGCGCAGCGCGTCAAGCTGTCGCTGGAGCTTTCCAAGCGCGACACCGGCCGCACGCTGTACATACTGGATGAGCCCACCACCGGCCTGCATTTCCACGACATCGGGCTGCTGCTGCACGTGCTGCACCGGCTGCGTGATGCAGGAAACACGGTGGTCGTCATCGAGCACAACCTCGATGTCATCAAAACCGCCGACTGGGTCATCGATCTCGGTCCGGAGGGCGGCGACGGCGGCGGGCGCATCGTCGCCGCCGGCACGCCGGAGCAGGTCGCAGACAGCGCGAACAGCCATACCGGGCGATACCTCAAGCGCGTGTTGCCAAACACGAAGGAAGAAAAGGGGGTCAGAGCAACATTTCCCCGCACCGCCAGCAAAACGGCCAGCGGCTGACCGGAAATGTTGCTCTGACCCCCTTTTCTTGCTACCGCGGAAGGCAGGATCGAAGACGCCGCGGGCAAGCTCTACGCCCACGGCACCACCACCTGCCTCATCCTCGGCTGAGGTCCTGCCAGGCAAGGCGGCGCGGATGGAACTCCGCGAGGCCTTCGCGGTGGCCGATCGAGACCAGCGTGGTGCCGGGCAGCTTCTCCTTCAGCAGCCGGTAGAGCGCCGCCTGCGCGTCGTCGGGCAGCGCCGCGGTCGGCTCGTCCATGAACAGCCAGTCGGGGCGGTTGAGCAATGCGCGCGCGATGGCGAGCCGCTGCTGCTCGCCGCCGGAGAGCAACTGCGCCCAGTTCTCTTCGCGCGCCAGGCCGAAAGACTGCGCTCCCTCAAGATGCCCCAGGCCGACGGCGGCTAGCGTCTCGCTCACCGCCGCGTCGGAGATTCCCGCTTCATCCGCCGGGTAGCAGACCGCGTACTTCAGCGACCCGATCGGCAGATAGGGCTTCTGCGGCAGGAAAAGCAGCTTCGCTCCCTTGGGCAACGCGATCTTGCCCTTCCAGTAGGGCCAGATGCCCGCGATGGCGCGAAACAGCGTGCTCTTTCCCGCGCCCGACGGGCCGCTGACCAGCACCGATTCGCCCTGCTTCAGCGCGAGGGTGGCACCCGAGAGCAGCGTCTTGCCCTGGGGCAGATCCAGTTCCAGCCGGTCGAGCGACAAAACCTTCTCTTCGCCCTCCACCCGCTCGCCGTCGAGCCGGTCGGCGTCCCCGCGAGCGCGCTCCAGTGCTTCGGTGAATCCGATCAGCCGGTCCACGGTCGCCTTCCAGTTGGCGAAACTTGGATACGCGGTAATGAACCAGGACAGCGCGCCCTGCACCTGGCCGAAGGCCGAAGCAATCTGGAAAATGCCGCCGAGCGGCATGGCGCCGGAGAAGAAGCGCGGCGCGGCAACGAAGAACGGAAAGATGATCGCAACCTGAGCATAGAATATCGTGAACCAGTTCAACTGCTTCTGCTTCAGCATCTTGGCCCACCAGATGGAAATTACGCCAGCAAAGCGCGCACGGAAATTCGCGAATTCCCCGGCTTCGCCGCGGTACAGCGCCACGCCCTCGGCGTTCTCGCGCAGCCGCACCAGCGCGAAGCGGAAGTTCGCTTCCTGGCGCTGCTGGTCAAAATTGATACCAATCAGGGGACGGCCGATGAGGTGCGTGAGCCACGTACCTGCCACGGCGTAGAGCGCCGCGACCCAGACCATATAGCCCTGGATCGTGAAGCCGCCGATCGTGATCGGCCCTGAGATGACCCAGAGAATTCCAATAAACGACACCAGTGTCACGACAGCCGAGAGCAGCCCGAGCGAAAGCGAAAGCGTCAGATCAACGAACGCGTTCAGATCGTCAGCGATCCGCTGGTCGGGGTTGTCGGTGCCCTTGTCGAGCAGCTGCAGGCGGTAGTAGGCGCGGTCCTTCAGCCAGTCCGCGAGAAAGCGGTCGGTCAACCAGGCGCGCCACTCGATCAACAGCATCTGCTGGAAGTACTGCTTGTAGACCCCTGTGATGATGTAGATCACCGCTAGCAGCGTGAAAGTGCCGAGCTGGCGGTAGAACTCCGCCTGGTCGCGCGATTCGAAGGTATTGTAGAAATCGCGGTTCCAGGTATTGAACTGCACCTCCAGCCACACCAGCATCAGCGCGAGGCCGACCACCGTGGCGAGCAGCACCAGGCCGGTGCGACGCTTTTCGGACACCCAATAGGGCCGGGTCAGCGCCCACAGGGCCGCGAAGAATCGTTTCTTTTGCATGGAGTTACCTCAGGAGGATTCGCTTCCTACTGCGGGCAGTTTACAGAACGCCCGCGGCAGGGCCAGAATGGCCTCATGCAGCAGGTCTATCGTTTCGGGCCCGCCCCGAAGCAACCCGCCCGCCACCTCTTCGTCTTCCTGCACGCGAGCGGCGCCGATGCGCGCTCGATGATCCCCGCGGCCTTCAAATACCAGGGGCGCTTCCCGAGCGCAGCACTGGTGGTGCCGAGCGGTTTCGCCCGTTATCGGAGCGAAACGCGCAGCGAAACCGGCGGCCAGCAATGGTTCTCGACCAAGGACCTGACCGACGACAACCGCATGGACCGCGTCTCGGCCATCCTGCCGCGCATCGAGCAGCTGGTGCGGCGCGAGCAGACCAACCACCGCGTGCAGCGTGAACACACCGTGCTGATCGGCTATTCGCAGGGCGGCACCGTGGCGCTGGAAGCCGTCAAGGCGATGCCCGGACTCGCCGCTGCCGTGGTCGCCTACTCCGCGCGCTTCGCCCGCCTGCCGCAAGCGGGCACGCGCATGGATTCGCGCATCCACCTCATCCACGGCGAATACGACTCCGTCGTCTCCCGTGTCTACGCCGAGCGCGCCGCACGCGCCCTCTCAGGCCTGCACGTGCCCGTGACCCTCGACATTATCGAAGACCTCGGCCACGCTCTCACCCACGAGGCCATCTGCCGCGGCTCGCTCAGACTCCTGCAGGGCATCTATGAGCGCCGCCGCGCGACGCTGCACTGACCGCCGCTAAGCGGCAAGTGCGGGAATGTTCTTGAAGAGTTCCAGCGCTTCCGGATTGACGAGCGCGTCGGTGTTGCCGACGGGCATGCCGTGCACCACGGACTTCACCGCGAGTTCGACCACCTTGCCGTTCTTGGTACGCGGGATATCGGGCACCTGAATTATCTTCGCCGGCACGTGACGCGGGGTGGTGTTGTCGCGAATTCGCACCTTGATACGTTCAATTAAAGATTCATTGAGAGTAAAACCCGGGCGCAGGCGCACGAAGAGGACGACGCGCGTGTCGGTGGGCTTGTCGGGCGGCCAGAGCTGGCCGATGGCGACCGATTCTTCGACTTCGTCGATCTTCTCGACCTGGCGGTAGATTTCCGCGGTGCCGATACGCACGCCGCCAGGGTTGAGGGTCGCGTCCGATCTTCCGTAGACGATCATGGTGCCGCGCTCGGTGAGCTCGCACCAGTCGCCTTGGGTCCAGACGTTCGGGTATTTGTCGTAGTAGGCGGCGCGGTACTTTTCGCCGCCGCGGTCGTTCCAGAAACCGAGCGGCATCGAGGGAACCGGCTTGGTGCAGACCAGCTCGCCTTTCTGGCCGACGACGGATTTGCCTGCCTCGTCGTACACCTCGACCGCCATGCCCAGCGACCTACACTGCAGCTCGCCGCGGTAGACCGGCAGGATCGGATTGGCGTCGGCGAAAGCCGCCATGATGTCGGTGCCGCCCGAGATGGAGGCGAGGCACACGTCTTTCTTAACCTTCGAGTAGACGTAGTCGTAGCTCTCGGCCACCAGCGGCGAGCCGGTGGAGAGGATCATGCGCAACTCCGGCAGCTGGTGCGTCTCGATGGGCGCCAGGCCGCGCTTTTCCAGCGAGTCGATGTACTTCGCCGAGGTGCCGAAGTGGCTGAAGCGCTCCTCTTGCGCGTAATCGAAGAGGATTTCGCCGCCGCGCTCGAAGGGCGAGCCGTCGTAGAGCATCACCGTGGCTTCGGCGCACAGCGCGTGGAAAAGCATGTTCCACACCACCCAGTTGGTGGTGCAGAAATAGAACATCCGGTCCCCCGGGCGCACGTCGAACTGCAGCTTGAGGGTCTTCAGGCCCTGCAGCAGCGCGCCGCCGACGCCATGCACGATGCACTTGGGCGTGCCGGTGGTGCCCGAGCTGAACAGGATGTAGGCCGGGTGGTCGAACGGCAGCTGCGCGTACTTGATCTCGGCCGGCGAAAAGCGCCGCAGCCATTCGTCCAGCAGCACGGCTTTCGGGATCTCGGAGACATCGGCAAGGTCCCGCTTGGGCCGCAGCTGCGGCACCACCACGATTTTGCGCAGGCTTGGCAGCCCTTCGGCGATCTCGGCGACGCGCTCCAGCACGTCGTATTCGCGGCCGGCGTAACGATAACCGTCGGCGACGAACAGGATCTTCGGCTCGATCTGGCCGAAGCGGTCCAGCACGCCGCTGGTGCCGAAGTCCGGCGAGCAGGACGACCACACGATGCCGTCCGACAGCGCGGCCAGCGCGAGCATCCCGGTCTCGGGGATGTTGGGGATGAAGGCGGCCGCGCGGTCGCCCGGGCGCAGGCCCAGCGCGGCCAGCGCCTGCTGGGCGCGCGACACGTCGCTCGTGAGGCTCGAATAGCTGACGCGCCGCTGGAAGCCGCGCTCGTCCCAGAACACGAAGGCATCGCCCTGGTCGCCGCGCCTGAGCAGGTTCTCGGCGAAATTGAGGCGCGCGTCGGGAAACCATTTCGCGCCCGGCATCTTGACGCCGTCCACCAGCACGCTGGCGCCTTTTTTCGAGGCGATCACGCCGCAAAAATCCCAGACCTCGCTCCAGAACGCCTCCGGGTTGTCCACCGTCCACTGGTAGAAGTCCGCGTAGGTGTGCTGCTCGAGGTGGTACTTGCGCACGATGTGGCGCGCGAACTGCGTCATCTGCGCGCTCTCGACGGCCTGCTCGGAGGGCGACCAGATCGGCGCGATCGGCGCGATCGGCGCGATCGCGGGGGCGCGCCGGGGGGACTTGGTTTTTTTCATGGCCCCGCCTGGTACATACCTCAATTATCGCCGACGCCAGACGCTGGCCAGCCAGGGCTGCTGTTCGCGGGGCAACCCCGGCGGGCGGTAGTAGTGGTCGAGCTCGCCGAAGCCCGCCGCCGACAGGAAGCGGCGCCACGCCTCCAGGTCGTGGTAGGCGCCGTAGCGTCCGCTCTTCCAGCCCTCCTCATTCGCGCCGCGCGGATTGGAACTGAACAGCACACCGCCCGGCTTGAGCGACGCATGCAGCTCGCGCAGCACGCGGGGCAGCTCCCGGCCAGGGACATGGAACAGCGACGCATTGGCGAACACGCCCTCGAAACGCGCCGGCGGCAAATCGAGCTTGAGGAAATCCTGCTGCAGGACCTCGCAGCCGCTGTACGCGCGCGCCATGGCGGCAAAGCGCGCCGAGCCTTCGAGGCCTACCGCGATGTGCCCGAGGTCGGTGAACGATTGGAGGTCGCGCCCCGGCCCGCAACCAAAGTCGAGAATCGTGAAAGGCGGCAAATGCGGCGGCGGCCCGGCCTCGATGTGCTGCAGCAACGCCGCCACGTTCTGGCTGACGTCATGATCGCGCGTGCCGCGCCAGAATTCCTCCGCGCGCTGGTCGTAATGCGCCAGCGTAAGACGGCTGACCTCGTCCCGCACGGACTGGTTCATACTGGCTCCTCGCGTGGATTCTATTCCTGCATGAGAACCGCACCGTGAAGATCAGTGCCATCGGCCAAGCGCTTGGCCTCTCGTTCCTGCTTGCCCTTGCCTCCGCTTTTGGCGGGGAGAAGCAGGCAGTTCATGCAAAACAATTCATGATCGCGACGGCCAACCCGCACGCTTCGCAGGCCGGGCTGGACATTCTTCGCGCGGGCGGCAGCGCGCTGGACGCGGCGATCGCCGCGCAGATGGTGCTGAACCTCACCGAGCCGCAGTCTTCGGGCATCGGCGGCGGCGCATTCGTCATGCACTGGGACCAAGCCGCGCGTCGCGTCTCGGCCTACGACGGCCGCGAGACCGCTCCCGCGGCCGCGCGCCCCGACCGGTTTGTGCAGGCGGACGGCAGGCCAGCGTCGATCGGCGAAGCGATCAGCTCTGGCAGATCGGTCGGCGTGCCGGGCCTGCTGCGGGTATTGCCCCTCGCGCATGCAAAGCATGGACGCTTGCCCTGGGGGCAACTGTTGGACCCCGCGATCGGGCTTGCCGAAGAAGGATTCCCTGTCTCGCCGCGGCTGCACGCGCTGATCAAGTCCGACCCGATTCTGCAACTCAATGCCGCCACCCGCGCCTATTTTTATCTCCCGGACGGCAGCCCTCTGCCCGTTGGCTACCGGCTGAAAAACCCGCAGTTCGCCGCCGTGTTGCGCCGGGTCGCGCAGGAAGGGCCGGATGCGTTCTATCTCGGGCCCATCGCGCGCGACATCGTTGCCGCGGTCGCAGCGCAGCCACGCCCGGGCGATCTGACCGAGCAGGACCTGGCCGCCTACCGGGCGGTGGAGCGCGAGGCGATCTGCGGCAGCTACCGCGCGCACCGGATCTGCGGCATGCCGCCGCCCAGCTCCGGCGGCATCGGCGTGCTCGCGATCCTCGGTGTGCTGGAGCGTTTCCCGCTGGCCGGGATGCGGGCGGGTTCGAGTGGCGCGGTGCACCTGTTCGCCGAGGCGGGACGGCTCGCCTATGCCGACCGCGACCACTATGTCGGCGATCCGGATTTCGTCCAGGTTCCGGTTGCCGGGCTGATCGATCCCGCATACCTGCGCGCGCGCGCCGGCCTGATCCGCCCCGGGCGCAGCATGGGCCGCGCCCGCGCCGGGACACCGGCGGGCGTGCGCGCCGCGCTGGGCGCCGATGCAACGCAGGAAGCCGAAGGCACCAGCCACATCTCGGTGATCGATGCGCAGGGCAACGCGGTCTCGATGACCACCACCATCGAATCGCAGTTCGGCAGCCGTATTCTTGTCCACGGGTTCCTGCTCAACAATCAGCTCACCGATTTCTCGTCGCTACCGGACCAGGGCGGCAAACCGGTCGCCAACCGCGTCGAACCGGGCAAGCGCCCGCGCAGCTCCATGTCGCCGACTTTCGTCTTCGCGCCGGACGGCGCCTTTTTGCTGACTGTGGGCTCCCCGGGTGGCAGCGCGATCATCAACTACGTCGCCAAGACGCTGGTCGGGGTGCTCGACTGGAAGCTCGACATCCAGCAGGCGATCTCGGCACCGAACATGGGCAGCCGCAACCGGGAGACCGAAATCGAAAAGGGTTCGGCGCTGGAAAACATCGCCGCCTCGCTGCGTGCACTCGGGCACCCGGTGGAAGCGGTAGCGCTGCCGAGCGGTCTGCAGGGTGTCGCGGTCACCCCCGGAGGCCTCGCCGGCGGCGCCGACCCCAGGCGGGAGGGCGTCGCCCTGGGCGACTAGCCAGGCAAGGCCATCGCTGGATGCTGGTCAAGCCAGCATGGGATCATTAGAATTATTTCCTGCTCACTTGGGAGGCATCAATGAAACGTCTTGCACTCTGCACCATTTCGCTCGCCGCGCTGGTCAGCTTCGGCGCCGCGGCGCAGGAAGGCACGCTGAAGAAGATCAAGGACAGCGCCACCATCACCGTCGGCCACCGCGATGCCTCGCTGCCCTTCTCCTATTACGACGACAAGCAGCAGCCCATCGGCTACGCCATGGACTTGTGCATGAAGATCGTCGATGCGGTCAAAGCGGAACTCAAGCTGCCGAAGCTCGAGGTCAAGTACCAGCTGGTGACCTCGGCCAACCGCATTCCGCTGATGGCGAACGGCACCATCGACCTCGAATGCGGCTCGACCACCAACAACACCGCGCGCCAGGAGCAGGTGTGGTTCACGATGACGCATTTCGTCACCGCCAACCGCTGGATCGCCAAGAAATCGTCGAACGTCAACAAGCTTGCCGACCTGAAGGGCAAGACCATCGTCTCCACCGCGGGCACCACCAACATCAAGCAGATCACCGAGATCAACGCGGCGCAGAACCTGGGCATGAACATCATCTCGGCCAACGGCCACCCGGAAGCGTTCCAGATGGTGGAAACCGGCCGCGCCGTGGCCTTCGTGATGGACGACATCCTGCTTGCGGGTCTCGCCGCGCAATCGCGCGCGCCCGGCGATTACGCCATCTCGGCCGACGCGCTGTCGGTGGAACCCTACGGCATCATGGTGCGCAAGGACGACAAGGCGTTCAAGGCGGTGGTCGACCGCGCGATGCAGAACGTCTACAAGTCCGGCCAGATCAACGCCATCTACGAGAAGTGGTTCCAGAAGCCGGTGCCGCCCAAGGGCGTCAACCTGCAACTGCCGATGACAGAGGCGTTCAAGAAGGTGGTCGCCAAGCCCACCGACTCGGGCGATCCCAAGGCCTACGAGTAGCCGGAAGGCGCACCAAGGGGACCTGATCAAGGTCCCCTTTTTCATTGCGGGGCCGGCATGAACTACAACTGGGACTGGGGCATCTTCCTCGCCGCCGAGCCCGGCGGCACGGGAACCTACCTCAAGTACCTGATCGTCGGCCTGGGCTGGACGCTCGCCACCGCGCTCGCCGCCTGGGTGATCGCGCTGGTGATCGGCTCGGCCATCGGCACGCTGCGCACTACCCCGTTCACGTGGCTGGTGCGCCTGGGCAACGCCTACGTCGAAGTCTTCAGGAACGTGCCGCTCATCGTGCAGATGTTCCTGTGGTTCTTCGTCATGCCCGAGCTGCTGCCGAAGGACCTGGGCGACTGGGTCAAGCAGGTGCCGCCGCCCTGGGGCTCCTACCTGCCGGCGGTGCTGTGCCTGGGCTTGTACACCTCGGTGCGCGTCGCGGAGCAGGTGAAGGCAGGGATCAACTCGCTGTCGCGCGACCAGGGCATGGCGGCCACCGCGCTCGGCCTCACGCTCGGCCAGAATTATCGCTTCGTGCTCCTGCCGATGGCGTTCAGGATCGTGCTGCCCCCGCTCACCTCGGAATTCATGAACGTGATCAAGAACTCTTCGGTCGCGCTGACCATCGGCCTGCTTGAGCTGACCGGCCGCGCGCGGGCGATGCAGGAGTTCAGCTTCAAGGTGTTCGAGGCCTTCGCCGCCGCCACCGTGATCTACCTGCTCACCAACCTGGTGGTGGTCTTTGCCATGCGCGCGCTGGAGAAGAAAGTGCGCGTGCCCGGCCTGATCAGCGCTTCGCCGAGCGCGGCAGGGCATTAGGCATGGTAAGGACAGGGCGCTGACGCAAATGTTCTCCGGCTACGATTTCGACGTCATCCAGCGCTCGGCCGGCTACCTGTTCAGGGACGGCATGACGTTCACGCTGACGCTGACGGCGCTGGCGATGGTGGGCGGCATCTTCTTCGGCACGCTGCTGGCGATGATGCGGCTGTCGAAATTCCGGCTGCTGTCGCTCGCCGCCGGCGGCTACGTCAACCTGATGCGCTCGCTGCCGCTGGTGCTGGTGATTTTCTGGTTCTTCTTCCTGGTGCCCTATATCGGCGCCTGGATCATCGGAGCGAAGGATCCGGTCAAGGTCGGCTCGTTCCTGTCCTGCCTGATCACCTTCACCATGTTCGAGGCGGCGTACTACTGCGAGATCATGCGTGCCGGGATCCAGTCCATTGCGCGCGGCCAGGTCTGGGCGGGCTACGCGCTGGGGCTCAACTACTGGCACACCATGGGCCGTATCGTGCTGCCGCAGGCATTCCGCAACATGCTGCCGGTGTTGCTGACGCAGACCATCATCCTGTTCCAGGACACTTCGCTCGTGTACGTGATCTCGGCCACCGACTTCCTCGGCGCGGCCTCCAAGGTCGCCAACCGCGACTACCGCCTGGTCGAGATGTACACCTTCGTCGCCGTGGTCTACTTCATCATGTCCTATGGCCTGTCGACGCTGGTCAAGAGCCTGCAGAGCCGCATCGCCATCATCCGCTAAGCAACAGGAAATGAGCCATCCATGATCTCGATAAAAAACATCAGCAAGTGGTACGGCAGCTTCCAGGTGCTGACCGACTGCTCGACCGAAGTGAAAAAGGGCGAAGTGGTGGTGGTCTGCGGCCCCTCGGGCAGCGGCAAGTCCACCATCATCAAGTGCGTCAATGCGCTCGAGCCCTTCCAGAAGGGCGCAATCACGGTCGACGGCATCTCGGTGGGCGGCCCGAAGACCGACCTGCCCAAGCTGCGCTCGCGCATCGGCATGGTGTTCCAGAACTTCGAGTTGTTCCCGCACCTTTCCGTCACCGAGAACCTGACGCTGGCCCAGATCAAGGTGCTCGGCCGCACCGAGGAGGCGGCGCGCGACAAGGGCTTCAAGCTCCTCGATCGCGTCGGCCTGATGGCGCATAAGGACAAGTTCCCCGGCCAGCTCTCCGGCGGCCAGCAGCAGAGGGTGGCGATTGCGCGCGCCCTGTCGATGGACCCGATCGCGATGCTGTTCGACGAGCCTACCTCGGCACTCGACCCGGAAATGATCAACGAGGTGCTCGACGTGATGGTCAAACTGGCGCAGGAAGGCATGACCATGATGGTGGTCACGCACGAGATGGGCTTCGCCAAGAAGGTCGCCCATCGCGTCATCTTCATGGACGCCGGCAAGATCATCGAGGACTGCACCAAGGACGACTTCTTCGGCACGCCGCGCTCCGAGCGCGCCCAGCTGTTCCTCTCCAAGATCCTGCATCATTGAAAAAAAGGGGCTTGCCCCTTTTTCCTTGGCAATGAACAAGAATTCCCTGTTCGCGGTCCTGCTGCGCTCGCCGTGGTGGATCAGCATCGCCGTCGCCGCGGGGGTATTTGCGCTGGCGCGGATGGCGCTGCCCGAAGCCTATGCGCCCTATGGAATGTTCGCCTCGCTACCGTTCATCGTCATCGGCAGCTATGCCGGCTGGCAGCAGCTGCGCGCCCCCAGCGCCTCGAGTATCGCCGCCACGCTGGAGGCACTTCGCGCCCTGTCCTGGGATGATTTTTCCCGCGCACTCGAAGACGCCTTCCGGCGCGACGGCTACGGCGTGATCCGGCTGGGCGGCGCCGGGGCCGATCTCGAGTTGACCAAAGCAGGACGCGTATCGCTGGTGGGTTGCAAGCGGTGGAAAGTTGCGCGCACCGGCGTCGAGCCATTGCGCGAGCTAGACGCTGCGCGGCGTGCGCACGACGCGCATGAGGGCATCTATATCGCCGCGGGCGAGATCACCGACAATGCCCGCGCGTTCGCGACCGGGAACAACATCCGGCTGCTGCACGGCGCCGACCTGGCGCAACTCCTTCCCGTCGCCAAACGCCGCAATGCCCCTTAGCCTCGGGTTCAATTGGGCTCGATGCTCGCTTTTTCAACGTCGGTGATCCAGGAGGCAAGGTCGTCCTCCAGAATGGAAATCTTCGTTGCGTGGACCTCGATGCAATGCGTACCGCCGGCGGCGGACAGGAAATGGGCGTGCAGTTGAACACCTGCGCCAAGCGGTGCGGCATAGATCGCCACGAAGGTGTTGTCGTTCAATCGCGCCTTGAAGACCTGCGAGGACGGTGGCGTGCCCGGTCTGGCCGCCAGTGACCTGATGATCGCGCTCGCACACTCCAGGGGCGTCATGCCTGCGGCGGCAGCGGGCGTGAAAACAGCAATCGTGTAAGGTTCTTCCGACCCCAGAAATCGCAAATGCGGTTGGGATGGGTTCTTCGGGTGTATGTCCATCCTCATTTGAGGGATGCTGGGTATGGTTACCTTGAACTTCGGTGCAGCGACCTCGAAGACAAAATCCTCCGCCCTGCAGGACAAGCTGCCGGACAGGATCACGACCGTGCCCCAACATAAAAGCGCTCGCGTCATCACCCTCCCCTTTTGCCATCCAACGTATCGTCGTGCCGCGCCGCCGCCACAGCTACGCGGGAACCTCTCCTAGCACCGTACAACGGCGTATCACGCGGCCTTGCGTGAAGGGGTCATAGGGCGTGGCGCGATGCATCACGCAGCGGTTGTCCCAGACGATCAGCTCGCGGGGTGTCCACCGGTGCTCGTAAGTAAGGTCCGGATGGACGGCGAGCGCGTTCAACTCTTCGATCAGCGCGCGCCCGTCCGCATAGGGCATGCCGACGATGGATTCCGCGTGGTCCCCGAGATACAGGCACTTGCGGCCGGTTTCGGGATGCGTTCGCACGACCGGGTGGTCGACCGGGGGCGTCGCGAGCCGCTGCGCCTCGGTCATGGGATCTTCACCATGACGCCGGGTGCGGGAAAAATCCAGGTTGTGCACGGCACGCAAGTTGGCGATACGCGCTTGCCACGCCGCATCCAGGCGTTCATAGGCGCCATACATGTCGCAAAAATGCGTCTCTCCGCCGCTCTCCGGCATGACCTCGCCGTAAATGATCGTCGCCTGGCCGGTGACCCGGCGCCAGGAACCGTCCGTGTGCCAGGCGAGGGTACCCTTGTCCGGATGACGGCCGTTGGGCTTGCCGTGCTCATCGAGGTTCGAGAGCCGATAGAGCTCCGGGTAGCCGTCGGCGTGATACTGGTTCATCACATGAACCTGCACTTCCCCGAAGCGACGGGCGAACTTGACCTGGCGATCGGGGGGTAGTTCCTGGGGCGGGACCAGCAGCACCTGATAGCGCAGATATGCCCGGTATAGGGCGCGAAAAACCTCTTCCGAGAGGTCGTTTGCCAGATCGACGCCCGAGATCTCGGCGCCAAGATTTTCGGTCAACGGGCGAACAGCGAACGGCCAGGACTCGGTGCCGGAGTTCATCGAATCAAGTTTAATCGCGACCACCCGCTACGGACAGTTATATCCGGCGCCGTGTTGGTCTCTCGCTAGGCATACAGCCCCTCCGCGCGCAGCGCCGGCTCGACTTCCGCGAACGTTCTTACCTGCAGCGCGCGAATCCCGGCCGTGCGCGCCGCTTCGACGTTCTGCAACAGATCGTCGAAGAACCAGACCGCGTCCGCCCGCACATCGAGTTCCCGCAGGACATGTTCAAAGGCCTCGGGGTCCGGCTTCAGGAACCCGGTCAAATGGGACGCAAAACTCGAATCGAACAGTTCCGGCAACTCGGGGAAGCGCGCCCAATGCAGGGCATTGGTATTGCTCAGGCACGCCACGCGATGCCGAGCGCGCAGATTCCGCACCAGCGCCGCCGCGCCGTCGAACAATCCCCTTGGCCATGCGACAAAGGCATCCATGAACGCGGCTGGCGCGACCTCCAAGCGCCACTCCTCGATGAACCGCGCCGCAAACACCTCCGGTGAAATCTGCCCGCGCTCGAATCGCCTCACTGCGTCCGAGGCGAGCCACCGGGCCCAGATCTCCCGACGATCGAGTTGGTACGGAAGCAGCGACAACAGACCCTGTTCGCCGGTGTTCTCGACCAGGACACCGCCGAGATCGAACAGGATTACCCGGCTACTTCGCATCCAGTACCGCTTAACGTTCGCATCCAGCTCAGTTCGTCGTTATTGAATAGCGATAGCGCAGGCGGGCCCAGTATGCCGCGATTGGCCGTCCCACGCCCAGGCGGTGCAGCAGTACCTCCTGGTCCAGCGGAAACTCGATCCGCACCTGGCCGAGACTGACCTTCCAGACGCCAGGTGCCGCACGCTCGAGCTCGTACACGGGCTGACGCAAGCCTCCAAACCTCATGACGCGCCCGTCCTTCAGCGCGAGATTCGGAAATGGGTACACGACGCGAAGCACGTCGCGTGCGGCTTCGCCCGGATCACCGATCTCAAGCGTAAGCGTGAACTCGGGAGCGCGGCCGCCTTGGGCGTACAGAGTGCCCAGATACCGCCCGGATTGCCGCTCGAGGGTCACGCGCCGCATGACCTTGGGATAGCCCCAAGCCCCTCGGCCGCCAGCGCATGAGTCGCCGTTGGTCACAGGCATCATCAAAACCAGCCAGCCCGGTTTCCCCTCATGCAGCGCGAGCACCGAGATCACGACCTCGAGGTAGGACGGGCCGTTGGCCATGTCGTAGAAATCGATCACGCTCACGCGGATGAGCGGCTTCTCCGGCATCGCAAAGGGGACCGGAATCGCCTGCCGGTATGCCGCGAGGTCGGCCGCCTCGAAGTACGCGCTGATCTGATCGTTCTCCTGGTAAACGAACCTCCCCGTAAGGCGCCCCGAGAGTTCGCAGCGCCCGACAACTGGATCGTCGAGCGGCGCCGGATCGTAATACTGCGATGCGAGGCCCTGCTGGCGCGCACTCGGCTGCGCATGCCCCGGCGTGAAGAACGCGGTAAAGCTGGCGACGATTAAAACGACGACGGCCAGACCATGTGCCAGGGGTCGTCCCATGATTGCCCTCCTCGGAGAACGAGCCATGGTAGGCCGATCGACTAGTATATTCAACGATTCGTAGATAGTTACCGAGAAGGGAGAACCGATGAGCACGGTGGCATTCATAGGATTGGGCGCGATGGGGTCGCGCATGGCGATGAATCTGCACGCAGCGGGACACAAGCTGCGCGTCTACAACCGCGACAGGGCGAAAACGAAACCGTTCGCCGACAAGGGCATCGAGGTGTGCGACTCGCCCGCGGCTGCGGCGAAGGGCGCGGAGTTCGTGTGCTCGATCGTGTCGGACGATATCGCGACGCGCGAGGTGATGCTGGGTGCGTCGGGCATCGTTGGCGCCGCCGCGGCCGGAACGATCATCCTGGATTCGAGCACCAACACGCCCGCGATGTCGAGGGAAGTCGCCAAGGCCGCGGCGGCGAAGGGAGTCGTCTACCTCGACGCGCCGGTGTCCGGTTCGCTCGTGCAGGCGCAGGGCAAGGAGCTGGTGATCTTGGTGGGTGGCGACAAGGCCGCGTTCGACAAGGCGCAGCCGGTGCTGCTGGCGATGGGGCGCATGGTGCGGCGGATCGGCGATACGGGCGCGGGCGCGACGCTGAAACTCATCAACAACATGCTCTCGGCTTCGCTCACGGCGGCGATCGCGGAAGCCGCGCAGGCGGCCGAAGCGGCGAACCTGGACCGCGATGCCGCGATGGAGGTTCTCAACGAGGGCGCGGCCGGTTCGCGGATCATGAAGACCAAGCTGCCGAAGATGTTCAAGCGCGATTTCTCGCCGCAGTTCCAGCTGGAACTCATGGACAAGGACCTGCGCTACTTTCTCGCGCTGGCGCAGGAACTGGACCGCCCGGCGCCGATCGCCTCGCTGGTGCGCAGCCAGTACCAGGCGGCCAGGCGCGCGCAACTGGGCAAACTCGATTCCTGCGCCGTGTTTCTGCAGGCGGCCGGAGAAAGACCAAAAAGCTAGCGCCGCTCGACGCGCTTGCGCGTCGCCTCGGGAATCCTGTAGTCCGGGTAGCGCTTGCGAAATTCCGCGAGCGCCTTCTCCGCCTCGTCGTGCCTGCCCTGCCCGCGCAGTTCGGCGATGCGCTCGAGCTCCCGCTCGGGTGTATCCGCCTGCTTCAGCGCCTGCAGGTTTGCCGGTGCCTCGGCCCGCCGCGCGAGCGTTCCGGTCATGCTGGAGGCAGCGCCCCTGGGCTCCTCGGAACGCGCGGACGTGGAGGCAGCGGCCTGATCCGCCGCGAACGGCTTGGGTTCGGATGGCGCGGGTACCACAGGTGCCGCGGCCACGGACCGCGCGGGTTGTTCCGCAGACTTGCGCCGCGCGATCTTCACCTCACCCGCGGCGGCCGGTTTCGCGACCTCTTTTGCGGCCTCTCTTGCGGGGGAACTGAGCTGCGCCTCTGCAACAAGAGAGGAAGGTCCGGCAGCAGGTGGCGGCGCCGCCTGCCGCACGGGGGATTCGATGCCCGGCCGCTCGACCTGCAGGTGCAGCGTCACCGCGACCGCCAGCACCAGTACCGCGGCGGTAGCGAGCGGCGCGTACCAGCGCTGGCGGGCGCCGGCTTCGCGCCGCGCGGCAGCGAGGATCGCGTCGTCCAGCGCGCGCGGCGGCTCCTCCGCGCCCAACTCACGGTATCGCTGTGACACCTTCGGATCGCGGTCTTGGTCAGTCATCACCCACGGCCTGTCTAAGCTTGGACAGCGCATAACGCAACCTGCTCTTGGCGGCCTCCTCGTTGGCGCCGGTCGCATGCGCAATTTCGGCCACGCTCATACCGGCCTCCTCGTGCAGCAAGAACGCTTCGCGCTGCGCCGCCGGCAAGGCTTCGAGCGAGCGCGCGAAGCGGGCAAGGGTTTGCTTCGCCTCGAGCACTCGGTGCGGCTCGTAGTCCGCGCCGGCAGGGAGTTCGGCCTGCGCTGTTTCTTCCTGGTCCAGGGACACCAGCGCCAGGCCCCGTTTTCGCCAATGGTCCACCAGCTGGTTGTGCGCGATCGTATACAGCCAGGTGGTGAACTTCGCCTGGACCTCGTAGCGCCCGCGCGCCTCGATCGCCCGCATCCAGACCTCCTGGTAAAGCTCCTCGGCAAGCGCCCGGTCGCGGATGCTGCGCAGGACGAAGCGGTAGAGCGCGCCCTTGTGGCGCTTGTAGAGCTGCTCGAAGGCGCCGGCGTCGCCTTCGCGGTAAGCAAGCATGAGTTGTTCGTCGCCGGCCTCCATTGCCTCCTAGTTTACGCGGGCGGATCGGCGACGAAGCCCGGGAAGGGGCTCGGCGACGGCCGCCGGGGTTGCACTTGCTGCGGGATCGGCGGCACGATGCCTCGCGCCAGCAGGTTGCGGTAGCTGTCGTAGTAGAGGACGACGGTTTCCGCGGGCTCGCTGGTGGCGCGCTCGAACCCTACCTGGCGCGCATGGGACGTCTCGCTCCTGCCATGGCCAGTCCCCAGCTTCTCGCTCTGGTCCGCGCTTCGATTCTCGGCCTCGGCCCGCGCTGCGCCTGCCGAAGCGGGCGCCTGGCGCGAAAGCATCGACACATCCGCCGGCGGCTCGGGGCGCTTCTTCCTGAACAACGCCACTCCGATCGCACCGACATTGTCCGGCCGGCCGGTGCGCGCGGCGTAGGAATCCGGCAGCGAAGTGAAGTAGAAGGCCGCGGTGCGCGAAAGGTCTTTGCGCCAGCCCTTCACCTCCAGCGCGCGCCACGGCGAGAGCACGTAGCCGCTTTGCTGCGTCGTCGCGGTCTCGCCGGAGATGATATTGACGCCGTCCACCGACATGACCGCGAGCACCTCCTCGCCCTGGCGGCTGCGCACGCTCAGCTGGTACTCGTTGCCGGGCTTGCCGACCACGTACGCCCGCCCTTCGTGCCAGTACACCGGCAGCTGCCGGCCCTCGCTGCGGTCGAACAGGGTGACATCGGCCAGGCCGCCGACCGCGGCGGCCTGGGCAGAGAAAACGGCAAGCAGCGCCGCGCAGGCAAGTTTCAGGACTTTCATCGCGCTTCTCCTTGGTTGGACTCCAGGGTGAAACGCAACCAAGACCCTAAAGGGTTAAAGCCGATTGGCGTAAAATGCGCGCCTCTCCGATCAAGCCATCCCACATGACCAGCAAGAATTCCTACGACTGCAACAAATGCCCCGGCTACTGCTGCAGCTATCCCCTGATCGAGGTCTCGAAGTCCGACATTGCCCGGCTCGCGAAACACTTCGAACTCGACTACGATACCGCCGAGGAACGCTTCACCCTGTACGACAAGGAAGAAAAGGTGCGCGGCCTGCGCAAGCAGAAGGACGAGTTCTTCGGCACCGCGTGCCGGTTTCTCGACCCCAAGGAGCGCCGCTGCACGGTGTACGAAGCACGCCCGTCCACCTGCCGCGGCTATCCCTACAGCAAGACCTGCGGCTACTGGGAATTTCTGAAATTCGAGCGCGACCTGCAGGGCGACGGTAAATTCGTCGCCATGACGCGATAGGAGGTACTGCCAATGCTCCGCCCGATCGTTCTGCCCCTGCTAGCCTGCCTGTCCGCCTGCGCGACCCAGGCGCCCATGGCACCTGGCAACCCGGACCAGGTGTCGATCCACGAATCGGTCCTCAGCGCCCCGCCGCGCTACGAGATCGTCAAGCGCCTCTGGGCCGAGTCCTGGAGAAGCGCGTTCCGGGTGCCGACCTATGCTTCCAGCGAGGACGCCATGGCCGATTTTCGCCGCCAGGCGGCAAGCCTCGGCGGCAACGGCGTAATCAACTTCGGCTGCTACCACCTGCCGGGCGCACGCGGCACCGGCACGCGCCTTGCCTGCAACGGCACCATCGTGCGTTTTCTCTGATCCGTGCTATTTCTTTGCCAGGGCGGCGGCGCGCAGGCCCGAGAGGGTAGCCGAGGGCGTGATCGCCTCGGGGTCGATCCTGAGTTCGAGGATCGCGGGCTTGCCCGAGGCCACGGCGCGCTGGAAGGCGGGTGCGAAATCGGCGGTGCGCTCGACCGTCTCGCCGTGGCCGCCGAAGGCGCGCGCATAGGCGGCGAAATCGGGATTCGCCAGCTCCGTGCCTGAAACCCGGCCCGGGTACTCGCGCTCCTGGTGCATCCGGATCGTGCCGTACATGCCGTTATTCACTACCAGCACGATGATCGCCGCGCCGTACTGCATGGCGGTGGCGAACTCCTGTCCGTTCATCAGGAACTCGCCATCGCCGGCGAGCGCGACCACGGTGCGCCCGGGCGCCGCGATCTTCGCCGCCACCGCTGCGGGCACGCTGTAGCCCATCGAACCGCTGGTCGGCGCGAGCTGCGTGCGCCAGCCGCATTGCCACCCTCGATACTGGAAATGCCGGTGCAGCCAGCTGGCGAAGTTGCCCGCGCCGTTGGTGAGGATCGCGTCCTCGGGCAGGTTCTGCGACAGCCAGGCGATCACTTCCCCGTAGTGCAGCGCGCCGGGCATCGCAATGGGCTTGTTCCAGGCGAGGTACTCCTCATGCGCTGCCTGGGTTTGATTTTTCCATTCACTGCTTTTCGTTTTCAGAGCGGATAAAGCGAAAACAAACTCTTCATAATTTGCGTTGATCGGCAGCGCCGCCCGATATACGCGCCCCAGTTCCTCCGCGCCCGACTGCACGTGAACCAGCGTCTGCTTCGGCACCGGCACCTCGAGCAGCGTGTAGGCGCTGGTCGTCATCTCGCCGAGGCGCTCGCCGATCGCGAGCAGCAGGTCCGCATCCTTCACGCGCTGCGCGAGTTTCGGATTGATGCCGATGCCGACGTCGCCGGCATAGTTGGGATGCCGGTTGTCGAAGTAGTCCTGGCAGCGGAAGCCGCAGCCCACCGGGATCCCGGTGGCCTCCGCCCAGGCGCGCAATCCATCGGTCGCCTGCTTGCTCCAACCGCCGCCGCCCAGCAGGATGAAGGGCCGCTTCGCCTCAATCAGCAGGCGCTCGAGTTCCTTCATGTCCGCGGGCGAAGGCGCGGCATGGGGGGTGCGAAAACGCGGCGCATCTGCCACCGCTACCTCCGAAAACAGCATGTCCTCGGGCAGCGCGAGCAGCACCGGGCCGGGCCGGCCCGCGGTGGCGGTGTGGAATGCGTGGCTCACGTACTCCGGGATGCGCTCGGCGCGGTCGATCTGCGCCACCCACTTGGTGAGCGGCCCATACATGCGCCGGTAGTCCACTTCCTGGAAGGCTTCGCGCTCGACGAAGTCATTGCCCACCTGGCCGACAAAAACGATCATCGGCGTCGAATCCTGAAACGCGGTGTGCACGCCGACCGAGCCGTTGGTCGCGCCGGGGCCGCGCGTCACGAACAGCACGCCCGGCTCGCCGGTAAGCTTCGCCCAGGCCTCCGCCATGTACGAGGCGCCGCCTTCCTGGCGGCAGATCACGAACTTGAGCCTGTCCTTCAGGTCGTGCAGGCCGTCCAGCACCGGCAGGAAGCTCTCGCCCGGCACGCCGAAGGCGACGCGCGTGCCGTGGCCGGCGAGCGCATCGGCAAGAATTTTGCCGCCGTGACGGGTTTTCAAATCTATTTTCACGCGCCCCACGCGCGGCGTAGCGCCTGCGCGCAATCGGCAAGAGCCGTGTTTGCGGTGTCCAGCACGCGGCCCATGGTGATGAAGCCGTGCACCATGTCGGAGTACTCGCGGTATTCGGTGGCGACGCCTTCCATTTTCAATCTTTCCGCATAAGCGCGGCCCTCGTCCCGAAGAGGGTCGAAGCCCGCCGTCATAACGAATGCCGGCGGCAGTTTGGCGAGGCTCTTCGCCAGCAGCGGCGAAGCGCGCCAGTCGAGCCAGTCTTCCTTGCGCGGCAGGTAGTGGCCGCGAAAATAAATCATGCTCTTCTTCGTCAGCAGGTAGCCCTCGCCATTGCTGTCGATGGACGGGTGGCCCATCTGCTGGTCGGTCCCCGGATAGATCAGGAGCTGGAACGACAGCGCCGGCCCGCCCGCGTCGCGCGCCATGAGCGCGATCACCGTGGCGAGGTTGCCGCCCGCGCTGTCGCCGCCGGCTGCGATTTTGGATGGGTTGGTTTTTAGCTTGCTTGAGTTGTTAAAAATAAAAGTAAGAGCGGAAAAACAATCCTCCACTGCCGCCGGGAAAGGCGCTTCGGGCGCCTTGCGGTACTCCACCGAGAACACTGCGCAGCGCGCCCCATTGGCGAGCGTGCGGCAGACGACGTCGTGCGTGTCCAGGTCGCCGATCACCCAGCCGCCGCCGTGGTAGTAGACGAGCGCCGGCAGCACCTCGTCCTTGCCGGCGCCCTTGGGCCGGTAGGCGCGCACCGGCACCGGCCCGGCCGGCCCCGGCGCAAGCAGCAATTGCACCGACTCGACTGCGGGCGGATCCGGCGTCAGCGCGCCGCGCGTTTCGCGATACAGCCGCCGCGCCACCGCGGGCGGCACATCGTAATAGGCCGGGAGCGGCGATTTGGCCGCCCGCTCGAGTAGTGCGGCAACCTGCGGATGAAGCATTATTTTGCTGCCGCCAGCATCTTCTTCAGGCGCTCGACGAAGAACGGCGCGCATTTCATGATGCGCGTGTCCTGCGACACCATCAGCGGGCGGTTTTTCGGCAGGTACGCCTGCCACTCGGGGTCGGCCTGCATCGCAGCGCGGCACTTGTCGCGTTGGTTGAGGTCGTCATAGGCCCAGAGGTGGATCACCATGTTCTGGGGCCCGGTCTCGGTGACGTAGTAGCCGACCATGTGCGGCAGGTGCTTGAGCTGCACCTTGAGACCGAACTCCTCGTAATTCTTGAAATACTCCGCCGCCTTGCCGACCTGCAGCACGTACATGCGTTCTTCGACGTACATTTTGCCTCCCGTGAAGTTTTCTTGATGAGGCTTCGATTATAGTATCGGCATGCATGACGACATCAACACGCTGCGCCGCATCCTGAAGGAGAGCCGGGTCCTCGCGATCGTCGGCCTGTCCGCGAGCTGGCATCGGCCGAGCTATTTCGCCGCCAAGTACATGCTCGAGCACGGCTACCGGGTGATCCCGGTCAATCCGCAATACCAGGAAGTGCTCGGGCAGAAGTGCTACGCATCGCTGCGCGACATCCCCGAGAAGGTGGACCTGGTGGACGTGTTCCGCAAGACCGCGGACGTGATGCCGGTCGCCGAGGACGCCATCGCGATCGGGGCCAGGGTCCTGTGGCAGCAGCTCGGGGTGAAAAACGAGGCAGCGGCGGTCAAGGCCCGTGCCGCCGGGTTAGAAACTGTCATGGACCGCTGCGTCAAGATCGAGCACGGCCGCCTGTTCGGGGGCCTCAACTGGGTAGGGGTCAATACGAGGGTAATTTCGGCCAAAAGACCGCGTTGGCTGGCGTACTGAGCAGCGTAGTCTGCGCCTCCTACTAGGCAGATCGAACGCCAGAGGCTAAGCTCTCTGCCATGGCCCGCCCCATCCGAGTCTTCGACGGCAGTTTCGGGCGGCTGCAGCTGATCGAGGCCGCAGCGGGCGAAACGCCCCAGTCCACCGCCGCGCCGCAGGTGGTGATCAAGCAGGAGGGCGCCGACCTCGATGTCCTGGTGGACGGCGAGGCGCTGCGCCTGACGCGCGACAGCCTGCTGTTCATCAATCCCGGCGCCACCAGCCAGGCGATGCTTGCCGCCGGCGGGCACGCCCAGCTGCTCGTCTTCCAGGCCTCCACCGACTGGCTCTGCGGCAGCTTTCCGGCGGTGTTCGATACCGGCGGCCGGCCGTTCGCCTCCGGCAGCGAATCCATCGCCCGGCGCATCCGGCAGCTCGCCGACACGCTGGCGATCGAGGTGCTGAACGACCAGTTCCTGTCCCACGAGCGGCTGGAGTTCATGCTGCAGGAGCTGATGCTCTCGATCGTGGAGAACTATCTCGCGCGGCGCCAGTCCGGCGCCCGCCTGTGGCGCGGCTCGCCGTTCGCCGACACGCGCATCCGCCAGGCGCTGGCGCTGCTGCGCGCGCACCCGAACAAGGAAGTCAACATGAACGAGCTCGCGAGCCAGGTCGGCTTGTCGCGCTCGCGTTTCTACGACCTGTTCCAGCTTTCCACCGGGCGCTCGCCGCGGGCCTACCTCGACCTGCTGTGCATCGAGTCGGCGATCTCGAAGCTGTCCTCGGGCAGCCGCAAGATCGCCGAGGTCTCGGCGGAACTGGGCTTCTCCGCGCAATCGAATTTCACCCGCTTTTTCCAGCAGCAGGTCGGCATCCCGCCCTCCCAGTACCGGCGTGCGGCGGTCAAAACAAACACGGATCCGCAGGACGAACCCCATGACTGACCGGACTCCGCTGGCGCAGCCGGTCTAGCCGCCGCTAAGCGCCTGCACGATCAGAACTTCGTCGGCCGCGCGCAGCGGCGACTGCAGCGAGCGCACCTGATCGCCATTGACGAAGATGCGGATGTGGCGGCGGATGCCGTCCTGCTCGTCGATCATCCTGAAACGGATCCCGGGATAGCGCCGGTCCAGATCCTCGAGGATCGCGCCCAGGGTCGATCCCGCCGCCTGCACTTCGTGACGCTCGCCGGTATACGAGCGCAACGGCGTGGGAATCATCACCCTCATGGCCGCAATTCGGCAGCCTCCACCGCGTATACGTGCGGCAGGTGGCGCGCGATGCAGACCCACCTGGCGCCCTCGTTCCGGCTCGCCCAGATCTCGCCGCTGGTGGTTCCGAAGTAAATCCCGACAGGCTCGTGCGTATCGGCAGTCATCGCCTGGCGCTTCACCGTCAGCCACGCCTGGCCCGCCGGAAGGCCGGCCGCGAGGCGCTGCCAGGTCTTTCCGGCATTGCGCGTTGCATAGACTGCGGGTTTGCCGCCGGGGCTGGTGCGCGGCCAGACCGTCCCGCCATCCATCGGAAACACCCAGACCCGGTCCGCGTCGCGCGGATGCAGCACCATCGGAAAACCGATGTCGCCGACGTTCTTCGGCATGTTCGCGCCGATCCGCACCCAGCGATCGCCGGGCCGCGCCATGCGGTAGATGCCGCAATGGTTCTGCTGATAGAGAATGTCGGGCGCAAGCGGATGCAGCCGCACGCAATGCGGATCCTGACCGTACTCCGGGTAGGGTTCCGGGAGGAAGTTGGCAAGGCAGCCGGCGTTCAGCGGCTGCCAGTCCCTTCCCTGGTCGCGGCTCTCGAACACGCCGCCGCTCGACATGCCGACATACAGGTGCCCGCCATCGCGCGGATCGACCAGAATCGAATGCAGCTTGGGTCCGTCGGGCGTGCCGTCCTGCTCGCCGCCGGTCCACTTCGCGAGCATAGGGTGGTCATTGAAGCCTGCAACGGGCAGCCATGTCGCGCCGCCGTCCTCGCTGCGAAACAGCCCCTGCGGCGAGCTGCCCGCATACCAGACACCCGGTTCGCTCGCGAGGCCCGGCGTAAGCCAGAACACGTGATCGACCACGCGGCCCTTGTGTCCCGCCGGGGCCTTCGGAAACGCGGGCGGCCGGGCCGCTTCCTTCCAGGTCTTTCCCGAATCGAGGGAGCGGAGCACCGTCGGCCCCAGATGACCGGTTCTCGCGGCGAGCAGGAGCGTGCGCCGGTCGCGCGGATCGAGCACGCAGTGATTCACGATGTGTCCAAGAAACATCGGTCCCGAGAGCTTCCACTTGCGCCGCGCGCGGTCCGACCTGAGGATGAAAGCCCCTTTGCGCGTCGCGACCAGCAGCGCGACCGGTCCCGCCGCGGGCTTGGGGATGGACACAGGCAAATTCATAGCGCACAACATTACTACCGATCGCGCCGAATGTCGCGGCCGGCCCGGTAGAATTCGCCCATGGCGGACCGCAAATTCGGCTTCGAGACGCTGTGCCTGCACGCCGGGCAGATTCCCGATGCGGCCACCGGCGCGCGGGCGGCGCCGATCTACCAGACCACCTCGTTCGTGTTCGATTCCGCCGAGCACGCGGCGAGCCTCTTTAACCTGCAGACCTTCGGCAACGTCTACTCGCGGATCTCGAATCCGACCGTGGCGGTGTTCGAAGAGCGCATGGCGGCGATCGAGAACGGCCGCGCCGCGCTCGCCTGCGCCACCGGCCAGGCCGCCGAGGCCACCGCTCTACTCACGCTGTGCAAGGCGGGCGACCACATCGTATCCGCCTCGACGCTCTACGGCGGCACGCATACGCTGCTCGGCGTGAACCTGAAGAAACTCGGCATCGAAACGACGTTCGTCGATGCGGATGATTTGAATGCCTTCCGGAAAAGCATAAAGCCAAATACAAAACTCATCTACGCCGAGACCCTCGGCAATCCGCTGATCAACATCGTCGACATCGAGGCGCTGGCGAAGATCGCGCACGAGGCGGAGATTCCGCTGGTGGTGGACAACACCGTGCCCTCGCCTTACCTGTGCCGACCCTGCGACTGGGGCGCGGACATCGTGATCCATTCGGCGACCAAGTACATCGGCGGCCACGGCACCACCATGGGCGGCGTGATCGTCGAATCAGGCAAATTCGACTGGGGCAACGGCAAGTTCCCCGAGTTCACCACCCCCTCGCCCGGCTACCACGGCATCATCTTCCACGAGACCTTCGGCGACTTCGGCTTCACCATGAAAGCGCGCATGGAGATCATGCGCACCTTCGGCCCGGCGCTCTCGCCGATGAGCGCCTGGCTGCTGCTGCTGGGACTGGAATCGCTGCCGGTGCGCATGGACCGCCATTGCAGCAATGCGCTCGCGGTGGCGAAATACCTGCAGGACCATCCGCGCGTTGCATGGGTGAATTATCCGGGGCTGCCAAATAATAAATATTTTTCTTTATCTAAAAAATATTTACCTGAAGGCGCGTCCGGTCTATTGAACTTCGGCGTCAAAGGCGGCGCCAAGGCCGGCGAGCGCTTCATCGATTCGGCCGAATTCATGAGCCACCTCGCCAACATCGGCGACGCCAAGACGCTCATCATCCACCCGGCCTCGACCACGCACCGGCAGATGAGCGACGAAGATCAGCTGAAGGCCGGCGTCACCCCCGACATGGTGCGCCTGTCGGTGGGCATCGAATCGATCGACGACATCCTGTGGGACATCGATCAGGCCCTTACCAAATCGGGGAAAGCATGATCAGCTATCAATTCCTGGAACACGGCAAGCCGCTGCAGAAGGTGCTGCAGGACACCCCGAAGCCGAAAGGCACCGAAGTCCTGGTGCGCATCACGCGCTCGGGCGTGTGCCACTCCGACCTGCACATCTGGGACGGCTACTTCGACTGGGGCGGCGGCAAGCGCTTCTACGTCAAGGAGCGCGGCTGCATTCCGCCCTTCACGCTGGGCCATGAGCCGTTTGGCGTTGTTGAAGCTTTTGGACCAAAAGCCAAAAACGTAAGAATCGGACAAAAACGAATCGTCTTCCCCTGGATCGGCTGCGGCAAGTGCGCCATCTGCAAATCGGGGCAGGACAATTACTGCGTCTCCGGCTCGAGGTTCCTCGGCGTCAACCGCCCCGGCGCCTACGCGAGCCACGTGCTGATCCCGCATCCGAAATACCTCGTCGATTCGAGCGGCATAGACGACGCCTTCGCCTCCACCCTCGCCTGTTCGGGTCTCACCACCTACAGCGCCACCGCCAAGCTGCCCGAACTGGGGCCGCAGGACTGGGTGGCGGTGATCGGCTGCGGCGGCCTGGGCCTGGTGTGCGTCTCGGTGCTGCGCGCCAAGGGCGTGAAGAACCTGATCGCCTGCGATATCGACCCGGCCAAGCTGGCGGCGGCCAAGAAACTCGGCGCGAAGCTGACGCTGGACACGCGCGCGCCCGACGCCGCGCAGACGCTGCAGGCGCTCGCGCTGGGCCAGCTCGCCGGCGCCATCGACCTCGTCGGCATGCCCGCGACCGCCGCGCTCGGCCTCGGCGCGCTGAGGAAAGGCGGGCGCTACGTGCTGTGCGGCCTCTTTGGCGGCGAACTGGTGCACCCGCTGCCGCCGTTCGCGCAGCGCGCGATCGGCCTCGTCGGCTCCTACGTCGGCAACCTGCAGGAGCTCAAGGAAGTGGTCGCGCTGGCGAAGAAGAAAAAACTGAAAGCCACGCCGGTCACGACTCGCCCGGCGAGCGAGGTCACCGCGATCCTGGAAGACCTCAAGGCCGGCAAGGTGCTCGGCCGCGTCGTGCTCGCGTTCTAGGCGCGCGGCGCCGGCCAAGTACTAGCGCGCGGCGCTAGGCCAGCTTCACATTCTTCAGCGGCAGGCTCCTGACCGGCTTGCCGGTGGCGGCATGGATCGCGTTCATCACCGAGGGGGCCACCACGCAGATGGTCGGCTCGCCGACGCCGCCCCTCCACCGTGGTTAGGGGCGCTCTTCACGACTTTGCTTCGAAGCCAGCGTCCGTCGTTTGCGTTCGTAGGACTCGAGTTCGCGGGAAGTGACGATCTCCCTGCCTCGGTACTTCGCGTACTCTTCAATGAACTCCTGCGTGCTGGCGTAGGGGCCGGCGAGGTGACCTGGGCGCTTTGAGTCGGCGAAGAAGTAGTACTTGCCGTCACGCTTGAACGTTGCGAGCCAGTGCAGGCGAAGCGTGTTGCCAGCAATCTTCATTGGCGCGAACTCAATCATCAGGTAGTTCGGCTTGAGCTGCGGATCGATGTGCCGAAGGGTTTCCACTGCGAAGCGCGACAGGTCAACGCATACACCCGAGGGCGAAGCGAAGAAATCGTGCGGTAGGTGTATGGCCAGCTGGCCGGATTTGCCCCGCTGGGTCTCGGACAGTAGCATCGCCCTCGCCATGTCGTAGCGGAACTTGACACCGATCCAGGCGTTGACGTCGTGGGGAGTTCGCCACACCTGCAGCGCTTGACGATACGACTCTGCGTCGTGGAAGTCCACGACCGGAGGTCCTTGGAGTTCAGGTGCATCGGATGTCGGGTCAGCTGCCTCGGGGAGGCTGCCGCATGCGGCAACGGCCAGGGTAAACAGCAGGATGAATAGTCTGGACATGTGGTCTCCTCGGAGCCCCTGACAACGTTCCGGTCGTCAGGCGCCAATGGCGCGTGTCACTCCACAAACGGCTCGACGCCCGCCGCCTTGAGGACTGGCGCAGCGGCCGGAGCGCTGAAGAATCTGAGCATCGCACGTGCCGCCTCCGGTTCCTTGGCAGCACTGGCTACTCCTCCTGTGAATCCGATCCAGGTTTGCAACTCTTGCGGAATCCGCCCAACTAGCTGGACCCCGGGCACGCCCGAAATCCGCGACGCCACCACCACGACGAGCTCTACCTCGCCGCGTGCGACCACCTCCACGTTGTATTCCGCCGGCATGGGCCGCATTTTCGGTTTCATCTCCGTAGTAATGCCAAGTCTATCGACCAAGCCGACAAAATATTTACCGCTAGCGCCCTCGCCGGGATAGGCGACCGACTTGGCATCGAGCAGCGTGCGCTTGAATGCCGCGACGGAAGAGATGTCGGGCATGGGCGCACCCCCGCGCACCGCGACGCCGATGCCACTACGCCCGAGGACGGTTCGCGTGTCGCCGGCAATCTTGCCCTGCTTGATGAGATCGTCGAGCACGGGTGGGTTGAGAATAGCGACATCGAAGCTTTCTCCGGCCTCGATCTTCCGCTTCACCTCGGGATTGACCTCGAACCGGATTGTGAGTTTATGCCCGCTTGCACGTTCGAACTGGGTGCCGAGTTCGCTTACCGCGGCCCGTGCCCCGTTGCCGCTCAGGACCTTGATTTCGGCCGCCTGCGCCGGGATGCCGACTGCAAGCAGAATCATGAACCCTATATTTGAACCTGTCTTCATCGAATTCTCTCCTCGGCCACTGACCCTGGCGCCTTACGTTTGACATCAGCGGCAGACCACGGCTTGCCGTGGGCCGTCTGCTTCTTACGCCAAGCCTGAACCGACTCGGTTAGCGATGCACCCTCGTTGGGGAGGTGATACGCCTGCGCGTACCGACCGATGACCAACGTAAGTTTGAGGTTCTTCAGGCGTGACAGCAACAGCGCTCGCCACGCAGGTGCGCACTCGGGCCGTGGCGGTAGGTCGCCAGACTTGCCCGTTCCGGGGAAGCAAAAGCCCATGGGCAAGATGGCTACTTGCCTTGCGTCGTTGAACGGCACGCCCGTTTCGTGGACCTTTCTTCCTGGCGCCTGACCCGCGATCAGTATGCGGGCCGACCGATGCACCTGAACAACCGGGGGGGGGCCGAGCGGCAAGTGTTCTGCGCATAGTGAACAGGCGCGAACTTCAGCGAGCAGTGCCGTGAGGGAAGCCATTCGGGCGTGATTCTGCAGGCTAACGAATAGCGTTAAGCTGCGGCGCGGCCGCCGACAGCCAGAGCAATCGCATGTTCGTACGCGCGCAGCAGGCGCGCAAGTTGTGCCTTCTCCAGAACCAGCCGTTTGTTGAGGCCCCAAGGGTTGCGGCCCCTTTGGTACTTGAAGTCAATCCAACGCGTCCGGGGACTCGAATGCCGAAAGGTCTCCCACAGCATCGGGAGATAGTCGCCATCCGGGCCAAGCCCAACGATATGCTTGACACTGATCCTCTCGGGATCGCCGCGCTGAAACCGGTACGTGATGCACAGCGAGCGGCGCTTGCACTTGCACCTACGGCGCAGAAGGCGCTGATCCCAGCCGCTTGGTGCCAACTCATCCCAGATGAAGGCGGCTATGCTGCGTGAATGGCAGACCGTCAACCAAGCTGGCCTGTCGCCGCACGAGATGCATTGCCACCAATATCTGGGCATGGAAGCGGCGATTTAAAGTTGCGCTTTGCGGCGGGCCACCACAGACGGTTGACTTTGCACGGTGCTCGCGGCCCGTCCGCAGCAGCTACCGGTTAGAGCGCGACGAACCATACGATTGCCGGGAGCACCAGCATTCCCAAGAAAAAAAGCACGTATGCCGCTGCCGCCCCGGCGCGGACGTCAAATTCTCTTCTCGACGATAAAGCTGAGCACGAGAAGCGTTGCCGGCCAAAGTCCGACGAAGATTCCCCAGCGTTCCGCGTGAGCTTCCTGCAGCGCCGCCTGCAGCGCGGGATCGGTAATCTTGCTGAGCACATGCCGCCCGACCTCGATTTGCGGCCCGAAAAACCACACCAGCCACGACAGCGGGATCGAAACCAATCCGACCCAGAACAAGACTTGCGATAGCGTTTCCATGCCGTTCTCCTTCCGTTAGGGTGCAACAAACTCTCGTTTTATGTCATCTGACATCATCCGCCTGACCATCCACCCGAACAATACCGAAAAAACGATCGTGATCACGACGATGAATGCCGTCATGATCTTCATCATGAGGTCAAAACCTGCGCGAATCGCGCAAGGACGATGAACGTCCATGCCACGCCGGTGACGAAGCTCGACCAGGGAACCCCAGATTCGGAAAACGTATTCATGTGCGGCCGCGGTAACCAGGGGACCTTGCGCTCTAACGTCCGGCTTCAGGCGCGCGCGGCTTCATGCGCGTCGCCTGCGACCGGTGGTTAGGGCCCATCATCGAATGCTTTCGCTTGCGACCGCCGAGCGCACCTTGTTTGCGCGTATGCCAAATATGAAATGAAAGGGAGCCATGGCGAAGCCCCAAGTCCAAATGGAGCGCTGATCGTTGCGCGCGTGGTTACCATGCACCGTAAACGGCATGTTTGCTTTCGTTTTCCGAATCCAGCGCCGGAACGGTGGTTGCTTAGTTCGGGCCTGATCGATGGCCAACTGATAGGCTGACAGCGCCTCCCCTCCATAGGTGGCGACGACGGACCTGTGCCAATCGAACAGGCTCTTTAGTCCAGGATGTTCTGCAAAGAAAGGGACTATGGTCAAAGGTCGCAAGAGTGCAGCGAGGGAGAGATCAGCCGCCGAAAACGTGTCGCCTACAAGATACCTGTGCTCGGCCAAGCGCTTTGCAATCGGGAGCAGATATTCCTCCAACGCCTCATAGATTCCCGAAGACTCTGCCTTGTGCATATCGAAGCGCTGCATCAGCGCCATTCCGAGAACCCAGCCTGCAATGCGACGCACGCCTGGGAGGCGGAACAAGCCGAAGGCCCGTTCGCCGAGAAAAAGTGTAGTCAGGTGGTTCGGACATTCAAGAATGGCTTGTGTATAGCCGAGGCGTCGGGCCAATAGGCCAAGTGTCGTATCAAGGTCCAGCAATGTTGAATCAATCGCCGTACGATTTAACTCATTGCCCGGGAAGAGGCATGTGGACATGTGGTAGGCACTGGGGAGTTGTCTGAGCATAGGCGTGG
>JBBPIU010000022.1:0-33822 GCA_038040245.1 Pseudomonadota bacterium
AGCGCGAGGCACATTGCGCCGTAGAACGGCCATAACTCCTTCGACACCTGCTCCATGGTCACTTTGCCGATGGCGCAGCCGACGAACAGCGTCGGCCCCACGGGCGGCGTGATCAGGCCGATGCCCAGGTTGAGGATCATGACGATGCCGAAGTGCACCGGGTCGATGCCGAGCTTGAGGATCACCGGCATGAAGATCGGCGTGCAGATCAGCAGCATCGGTGCCAGGTCCATGAAGGTTCCGAGCAGCAGCAACAGGAGGTTCACCAGCAGCAGGAAGACGTACTTGTTCTCCGAGATGCTGAGGAAGAACATCGTCACTTTCGCCGGGATCTGCATGATGGCCATCATGTAGCCGAATCCCACCGAAAAGCCGATCAGCATCATTACCATCGCCACCGTCTTCACCACGCGGTGCACCAGGTGCGGCAGGTCGCGCCACTTGTAGTCGCGGTAGACGAGGAAGGTGACGAGGAAGGCGTAGACGCAGGCCACCGCCGCCGATTCGGTGGCGGTGAACACGCCCGACAGGATGCCGCCCATGATGATGAACACCGTGACCAGGCCCCAGACCGCGTCCAGCACGATTTTCGGGATCTGCTTCAGCGACACCGGCTCGGACACGGGGAACTGGCGCTTGTGCGAGGTCCAGAGCACCAGGCCGATCAGGCACAGGCCGAAAAGCAGCCCCGGGAACACGCCGGCAAGGAACAGGTGCGCCACCGACACCGTGCCGCCGGCGGCGATCGAGTAGATCACGGCGTTGTGCGAGGGTGGGATCATCAGTGCCTGCACCGAGCCGCAGATGGTGACGTTGGTGGCGAAGACACGCGGGTACCCCTGCTTGATCATCTGCGGGATCATCACCGAGCCGATCGCCGAGGTATCGGCCACCGATGAGCCCGAGATGCAGCCGAAGAGGGTGCTGGCGAGAACGTTGACGACCGCCATGCCGCCGCGGATGAAGCCGACGCCCACCTTGGCGAGATTGATGAGGCGCGTAGCCATGCCGCCCTCGGCCATGATCGCGCCGGCGAGCACGAAGAACGGGATCGCGAGCAGCGCGAAGTCGTCGGTGCCGTCGGAGATTTTCAGCATCACCGCTTCGAGCGGGATGTCGACGTACAGCGCGGCAAATATCGCACCCAGGCCGAGCGCGTACGCGACCGGCACGCCCAGCGCGCAGAGCAGGGTGAAGCCACCGAGCAGGACTAGGATGTCCATCTACTCCAACCCCGTGGCTTGGTCGCTGTACATGATCGAAGTCTTCGGCGGCGGACCCACCCAGACTTTCTCGATAAGGAACAGCAGCGTCAGCAGCCCCGCGATCGGGATCGGCATGTAAACGATGCCGACGTGCAATGCAGGAAACTCAGCCATCGTGTTGTACCAGGTGAGTTGGCACAGTTGCACGCCGTAGCCGAGCATGAACAGGGCGGTCGCCGCCATGCAGGCGTCCACCCCCCAAAGCATCGCCTTCTTCACGTTCGGGCCGACCGCGTTCAGCAATGCTTCCACCGCGATATGCACGTTGGCGCGGTATACGGCGGCGCCGCCGAGGAAGGAGAACATCACCATCATGATGACGGCGGCCGGCTCGGGCCATGCCAGTGGGTTATTCATGACGTAACGCATGAACACGCCGGTCGGAATGATCAGCGTGATCGCCACCAGCGCGGTGCCCGAGAGCACCACGCAGGCGAGGTACAACCACTCCATTGATTGCTGGTATTGTTTCTTCACGACAAAAAACGGGCCGCCTCAGTGACCACCTCGGCGGCCCGTTCCTTCAGCCGGAAAAATCTACTTCGTGTCCTGGATCCGCTTGAGCAGCTCCGCGTACTTGGCGCCGTACTTGTCGCGGACCGGCTGGGTCGCCTTGAAGAACGCAGGCTTGTCCGCCACTACGAACTTGATGCCGGCGGCTTTGAGCTTGGTCTCGGCCTCGCCGACGTACGCGTCCCAGAGTTGGCGCTGCTCGATCTGCGCTTCGCGCGAAACCTTCTTGAGCAACGCCTGGTCCTCCTTGGACAGCGCCTCCCAGTTGCGCTTCGAGAACACGAAAATCTCGGGAATGATCAGGTGGCCGGTGAGGCTGTAGACCTTGCTGACCTGGTAGTGGTTCTGCGCGAGCAGCGTCGGCGGGTTGTTCTCCGCGCCGTCCACCACGCCGGTCTGCAGCGCGCTGTAGAGCTCATTGAAACCCATCGCGACGCCGTTGCCGCCCATCGCGTTCATGGTCTCGACGAACAGCGGATTGCCCATCATGCGGATCTTCATGCCCTTGAGATCGGCGGGCTTGGTGACCGGCTTGTTCGAGTAGACGTTGCGCGTGCCGGCGTCCATCCAGCCCAGCACGATCAGGCGCGAGGTCGGGGCGTTGGAAGTGCGCTCCAGCAGCTCCTGCCCGATCGGGCCGTCGATCACCTTGCGCATGTGCTGCTCGTCGCGGAAGATGAACGGCATGTTGAACACGTTCAGGTCGTCCACCACCGGGCCCATCGCGCCCACCGAGATGCGCGCGATCTGCAGCGCGCCGACCTGGGCCTGCTCGATCATCTCCTTCTCGCCGCCGAGCTGCATCGACGGATACATTTGGATCGAAATGCGGCCGTTGGTCGCCTTCTCGAGCTTGGTGCCCATGCGCTGGATCGCCTCGACCGTGGGATAGCCGAGCGGGTGCACATCGGATGCCTTCCAGACCTGCTTCTGCTGGGCGGCAGCTGGCAATGCGATGGCGGCCGCGAGGCCGGCGGCGGCGACGGACAGCAGCAGGTTTCGACGAAGCATGGTGGTCTCCTCCCCTTGTTAACCGGATGGGTAATTTATACTCGGCGACCCTAGTATGTCCAGAATCCTGCTTACACACTCCCCGGAGACGCTCGCCAATTACTACGGCGAGCGCGCTCTTACCGGGCTGAAGGCGCTTGGCGATGTGGTGTTGAATCCGGATGAAAAACCACTGGAAGGCGAAACCCTGATTCGTGCCGCCGCCGACTGCGACCTGATGGTCTCCTACCGGCAGTCGCCCGGCCCGGCGGCGGTGTTCGAGCGGCTGCCGAAGCTGGTCGCGTTTCTGCGTTGCGCCATAGATATCCGCAACATTGACGTCGCTGCGGCGAGCCGGGCCGGCGTCCTGGTCACGCAGGCGAGCGCGGGCTTCGTCACCTCGGTGGCCGAGCTGGTGTTCGGCTTCCTGGTGGACCTTTCGCGCGGCGTCTCGCGCAGCGCCGCCGAGTACCGCGCCGGGCGCGTGCCGCCGGCGAGCATGGGACGGGAGTTGCGCGGCAGCACGCTCGGCGTCATCGGCTACGGCGCCATCGGAAGAGAAGTGGTGCGCGTGGGCAAGGCGCTCGGCATGCGGGTTCTGGTTTGCGATCCCTATGTGGAGGATGTCGAACAAGTGCCGTTCGACGAACTTCTGCGGCAAAGCGACTGCGTGGTGCCGCTCGCGGTTGCTAGCGCGGAGACCGAGAACCTGATGAATGAAGCTGCTTTCGCAAAAATGAAAAAAGGCGCGTTCTTCATCAACGTTTCGCGCGGCAACCTGGTGGACGAGGCTGCGCTCGCGCGCGCGCTCGATTCGGGCCGCATCGCCGGCTGCGCCATGGATGTCGGCCGCGGCCCGGATCAGATGCCGACGCCGGCGCTCGCTGCGCGCGCCGATGTCATCGCCACGCCGCACAGCGCGGGCCTCACCTTGCCGGCAATCGAACACCAATCCATGGAGACGGTCGCGCAGGCGGCCGAGATCCTCAAGGGCCGCGCGCCGAAGGGCGCGGTGAATGCCGACCACTGGACCAGAAAGGCATTGCTCGAAAAATGAAACGTTCGGGATACCTGAAGCGGCCGGATTGCAGCATCTACTACGAGACTGCGGGCAGCGGCCCGGCGCTGGTATTCGCGCACGGCCTGGGCGGCAACCATCTTTCCTGGTGGCAGCAGGTGGCGCATTTCGCCCCGCGCTATACCTGCGTGGCGTTCGCGCACCGCGGCTTCACCCCTTCGAGCCCGGTGCCCGGTGCCACGGCGCCCGACGCCTACGCGCATGACCTGGCGGCGCTGATCGACGAACTCGGTCTGAAGGAAGTGCGGCTGGTCGCGCAATCCATGGGCGGCTGGACCTGCCTCGAATATGCGCTTCGCATCCCGCGAAGGTGCGTGCGTTGGTGATGGCCTCGACCTCGGGCACGCTCGACTTTCGCCGGCTGCAGGGTCCCGGCAAGGGACGGATCGATGAATGGCGGGAGCGCGCGCCCAAGGTCATGGCCGAGCTCGAAGCGCGCGACATCCTGGTCGCGCACGGCGAGCGCATGGCGCTCGAGCAGCCGGCGCCCGCCGTGCTCTACCGGCAGATCTCGCAGCTGACGCCGGCCGATTTCAAGGCTGCGGTGCGCGGCAAGATCTTCCAGATGCGTAACCAGCCGCCGGAGCTGCTGGCGAAGCTGCCGATGCCGATCCTGTTCCTCACCGGCGAGGAGGACTGCCTGTTTCCCGCGGCGGCGGGAGCGCAGTTCGCCGCACTCGCGCCCAGAGGCCGCGCGGTGTGCGTGCCGCAGTCGGGGCATTCGGTGTATTTCGAGCGCCCGGCGGAATTCAACCGCATCGTGGACGATTTTCTAAAAACAACCTGAAGGCCCAGACATGAAAACCATTCTGATTACCGGCGGTGCGGGTGATGTCGGCACGCATCTGCGGCGGGAGTTGGCGGGGAAGTACGTCCTGAAGGTTTCCGATCTTCGGCCGTTGAAGAAAATAAACAAGGAAGAAAAATTCGTGCGCGCGGATATCTCGAAATTCTCCGATGCCCTGCGCATCACCAAGGGCGTGGATGCGGTGGTGCACCTGGCCGGCTATTCGGTGGAGGGTCCCTGGGAAGGCATCCTCGCGGCCAACATCGTCGGCTGCTACAACGTGTTCGAGGCGGCGCGGCGCAACGGCGTCAAACGGATCATCTTCCCGACTTCGAACCATGCGACCGGCTACTACCGGCGCGACCAGACCATCGACCACCGCGTCTATCCCAAGCCCGACAGCCGCTACGGCGTCTCCAAGGTCTTTGGCGAGGCGCTCGGCAGCCTCTACGCCGACAAGTACGGCATGGAGGTGTTCTGCATGCGTATCGGCAACGTCGGCCCGGTGCCGCTCGACAAGCGGCGGCTGTCCATCTGGTTTTCGCCGCGGGACCTGGCACAACTCGTGACCATCGGCATCGAGCATCCGGAGGTCCGTTTCGAGATCGTGTACGGGGTATCGGGCAACACGCGCAGCTGGTACGACAATTCCAACGCGACACGGCTCGACTACCGGCCGAAAGACAATGCGGAGGCCTACGTGCCGGAGATCCTGGCGCGCGAGAAGCCGGGCGGCGATGCCAAGGCGGAGATCTACCAGGGCGGGATTTTCACTGTGGCCGAGGACATTCCGAACCCTGCGCCGCTGCCGAAGAAAAAGAAACGCGGGAATTGAGTCCCCGAACCCCGGATTTTCCGCGGGGGAATCCGGCTAGTCGTCCGCATGCGCCGCGGGCCGGTGCGCGGCGACCAGCTTTTGCTGCAGCAGCGGCGGCGCCGGATCGTAGTGGCTGAATTCCAGCGTGTAGGAGCCGTGGCCTGCGGTGAGCGATTTGAGCCGCGCCGGGAATTGCTCCAGCTCCGAGAGCGGCGCCTGCGCGAGGATCTTGACGGTGCCGGGGCGCGGCGCATCCGAGCCCTTGATGTGGCCGCGGTGCCCGGAGAGCTCGCCCGCGATGTCGCCCATTTTGTGCTCCGGCGCGACCACATCCACGTTGACGATCGGCTCGAGCACGATCGGCCGCGCCTTGCCGAGCGCATCCAGGAACGCCTTGCGTCCCGCCGAGACGAAGGCCACTTCCTTGGAATCCACCGGGTGGTGCTTGCCGTCGTAGACGGTGACGCGCAGGTCCTGTATCGGGTAGCCGGCGACGAAACCGGTCTGCAGCACGCCGCGCACGCCTTTCTCGACGGCGGGAATGAACTGGTTCGGGATCGCGCCGCCCCTCACCTTGTCCACGAACTCGAAGCCCTTGCCGCGCGGCAGCGGCTCGACCTTGAGGAACACCTCGCCGAATTGCCCGGCGCCGCCGGTCTGCTTCTTGTGGCGGCTGTGCCCCTCGGCGCGCGCCGCGATGGTCTCGCGGTACGGGATCGAGGGCGGCCGCGTTTCGAGCTCCACCTTGTACTGGCTCGCCATTTTCTCGTGCATGATCTTGAGGTGCAGCTCGCCGATGCCGCGCATCACGGTTTCATTGGCCTGCGCGTTGTGCTCCAGGCGGAAACAGGGATCTTCGGCCATCAGCTTGTGCAGCACATCGGACACTTTCTGCTCGTCGCCGCGCTTTTTCGGCTGCACCGCGAGCCCGAACACCGCGATCGGCAGCTCCAGCGGCCTGGCGTGGATCTGCGCGTCACTCGCCGAGTCGTGCAGGATGTGGTCGAACTGGATCTCGTCGATCTTGGCGATCGCGCAGATGTCTCCCGGTACGGCCTCGTCAACCTCGATTTGCGTTTTCCCCTTGAGCACGTAGAGGTGCCCGGCCTTGACGGGCTTCCTGCCCTCGCCGATGAAGAGCTGGGTTGCCGGCGTGATGCGCCCCTGGTGCACGCGGAATACCGCGAGGCGCCCGATGTAGGGATCGATCTCGATTTTGAACACGTGGGCGAGCACATGCCGGCCAGGATCGGGCAGGGCGATGATGTCGCTCGCCTCGCCGCCGACCGCGGGAATGTTCAGGTAGACCGGCGGATTGCCCTCGGCCGGGTTGGGCAGCAGCTTCACGATGACGTCGAGCAGCTCGCCGACGCCGGCGCCCGTTTTCGCCGACGTGAACACCACCGGAATCAGGTGGCCCTCGCGCATCGCGCGCTCCAGCGGCTCGTGCAGCGCCTCGGGCGACACCTCGCCCTTTTCCAGGTAAACCTCCATCAGTTTTTCGTCCACCTCGACCACCTGCTCGACCAGTTTCTTGTGCGCTTCTTCCACCGAGGAGAAATCGGCTTCGCCGCAGGGCGCGAAAAAGCAGTCCGACACCTTGCTTGCGCGGGCCGCCGGAAGATTCAGCGGCAGGCACTCCTTGCCGAACGCCTGCTGGATTTTCTCGAGCAGCGCCGGCAGGTCCACGTTGTCTGCGTCGATGCGGTTGACGATCACCAGCCGGTCCAGGCCGCGCTGCGCCGCCCATTGCATGAAGCGGCCGGTCATCATCTCGATGCCGTTCTGGGCGTTGATCACGATCGCGGCGGTCTCGACCGCGGCCAGCGCCGGCAGCGCGTGGCCGAGGAAATCCGGGTAGCCGGGCGTGTCGAGCAGGTGAATTCTGTGTTCCTGCGCTGCGAAGCTCGCGACCGCGAGCTTGAGCGAATGCTGGAAGGATTTTTCCAACGGGGTGTAGTCGCAGACGGTGCTGCCGCGCTCCACGCTGCCGGCCGCCGGGATCGCGCCCGCGCGCGCAAGCAGCGCTTCAGCCAGTGAGGTTTTTCCCGACCCCGCCTGGCCGACCAGCGCAAGGGTCCTGATTCGCTTGATGGGGTACTTGGACACGGCCAACCTCCTTCTCGACTCCCGATGTCTTTTATACCAGACCCGACAGGAGATTGTTGACCTGCTGCGCTGCCTCCAACTGCGGAAAGTGACCGACACCGGAGATGATCTCGATCTGCGCGTGCGGCGCGTTGCGGCGCACCAGGTCGAGCCAGGGCGTGGTTTCGCCCGCCTTGAGCGCGACGCGCTTGCGCTCGGCATTCAGGTAAGTGCTCTGGATCACCAGCAGGGGGACCTTTACCGCGGCCAGCGAGCGCTCCATGTTGGCGGCATCCCAGCGCACCAGGCGCGGGAACAGCGCCGCGCCGACCGCTTCGGGCAGCCGCAGCGCCCGCTCGACGATCGCTGTGCCAAGCACGCTAGGTGACAGAAACATATCCGCAAACAGCGTTCGGGCAAAGTTCGAATAATTCTCAATCAAAACAGGATTGCGTTCGCCTAGGTAGCTGCCGTCCACGAGCACGAGCGCCGCGACGCGCTGCGGCGCGTTCAGGTATGCCTGCAGCACTACGCGGCAACCCATGCTGTGTCCGATGAGCACCGCGCCGGTCAGGTCCTTGCCCTCGAGCAGCGCGGCGATGTCCGAACCGTAGGTCTCGATCGAGCAGTCCTCGGGCCGCGCATGCGTGGCGCCGTGGCCGCGCAGGTCGGGCGCAAAGGTTTTCCGGCCGGCGGCGGAGAAAAATTCGACCTGCATGCGCCAATCCGCGTGGGTACATGCAAAGCCATGCACGAAGACGATGGGTATCATGTCGATGTGCGCCGCGGCGCTATTTCTTCTTTTCTTCTTTTTTCGCCAGCAACTCCGAGCGCTTCTTGACGATGTCTTCGAGCTTCGATTTCGGGATCAGGAGCGTATACCCGGCCAGCGCCTTCTCGCGCGGCAGCCGCTCGTTGATTTTCTTCAGCCGCTCCTCCGCGTCCTTGCCCTCGGGCCTGGGCTCGCCCGCGATCGTGACCGTTGCGTAATAGTTCTCGCCCGAGAGCTTGCCCATTTGCAGCGTGTAGGTGAGCCCGTCCAGCGTGGTCGCGGTGACCAGCGTCGGTTTGTCCAGCCCGGTCTCTTCGGGTCTGGCATTCGCGGGCGCGATATCGGCGAGCTCGATCAGCGAGAGCGAATAGGACGCCGCGTTCGCCTTGCTGATGTCGAGCTTTTCGTCGCCGCGCGCGCCGGCCAGCTTCCAGTCGGCGTTGTCCCCCGAGCGCTCGATACGCCAGGAAGACCCGGTCGCCGCGCCGTCCGCAGCGCGCACTTCCATGGTCTTGACCTTTTCGGCCGCAAAACCCGCCTTGCTAATCCAATCGGCGGTGCGGGTGGAGGCCTGCGCGAGCGGATCCGCGACTACCAGCACCCGCTTCTCGTCGCCCGGCAGCGCCACGTAGCGCCCGTCGCCGTTGGCTTTTTCCGGATTCTCCGGCTCGGTCTTGAAGTATTTCTTGCCGGCCGTCAACCGTGCCAGCGGTTTGCCGTCGGCGCCGAGGAATTCGACGGCGGTGCCGCCCGCGTCCAGCAGCAGCCGGGCGCGGTCCTTTTCGCCGATGGGCTCGGACTGGCCGATTTTGAGGGCGATCGCCTTGACGACGAAGTCGCGCACCTTGTCGAGGTCGGCCGGAAAGCCGCCGCGCTCGGCTATTGTCCAGCGCTCGTCTTTCTTCGCGATCGTGATCGCGTCCTTGGGCTGGCGGATCACGATGGAGGCGACCTGCGAGGCCTGCAGGCCCTTGAGCAGCGGCTGGCCGAGCGTGCCGGCATCGGCGGGTTTCTGCGATCCCGCCTGTTGGCGCACCAGCAACGCGCCGCCGCCGAGGGCGATCAGCAGTATTAGCAGGACGCCCAAGAAACGGGCGTTCAAAGCAGCACGCCCGCGATACGCGCATTCATGCGGCGACCTGCTGCCTGCGGCGCTTCAGGAAGAACACCGCCAGCCCCAACAGCACCACCAGCAGGGGCATCAGGGCGATGTTCACCACCTTGGTCCAGAAGACGAGCGACTCGGCGTCCTGCCGCAGGTTCTTGCGCAGTTCCTTCAGCTCCTTGCGCGTCTCGGTGACGCGCTTGCGGAAGTTCTCGATCTCGACCTGCTGCTCCGGGGTCATGAGCTGGGCCGATTTCACCCCCGCGCCGCGCGCCTTTTGCAGCTCCTGCAGCTTCTCGGTGGTTTTCTGCAGCTCGTCCTCGAGGGATTTCAGGCGGCCGAAGTACTGCTTTTGCGCCTCGGCCTCCATTTCGCGCACCACCGCGAGCGGGCGGAACGACGTGGCGCGGCTGCGCAGCGAGGTGAGCGCGTCGCCGGAGGCGACCTGCTCGACCATGCTCTGCGCCAGCGCGAGGTTGCCGTTCGAGGGCACCACGATGCGCCGGCCGAACACTTCCTGGATGTCCACCGCGGCGCCGTCGTTGAGCATGTCGACGTCGGCCACCAGGATCACCGAGTTCTCGCCAGAGGACTCTTTGAGTGACGCCTCGTCTTTTTTAACTGAAGATTTTTTATTGTCAGAAACAGGCTTGCCGTCCGCAAACGCGGTCTTGAACCTGCCCGTCAGCCGCATCGCGAGCGGTCGCGCCTTGTTGTCGGGCTGGAAGCCTTTCATCGCCGCCTCGCCCGAGACGGTCGAGACCACGTTGTCGACCAGCATGGAATTCGGCGAGCTCTTGATGAGCTCGGTCACCTTGAGGCCGTCCACCGGCTTGACCTCGAACGCCCCGCCGAACGCGTAGAGCAGGGTCTCGATCTGGCTGGTGACCACGTCGTCGCGGTTGAATGCGGTGCGGTTGAGCGTCAGCACCGTGGGCGTGTAGCGCTGCCCCGCGCCCGAGGCATAGACCACGTCGGCCAGCACCTTGCCCGGATTCATGTCGATGCCCCAGGCCTTGAACAGCTTCGGCAGGCTGGAACTGGTGCCGCCGCCGCCGATGCCCGGCATCGGGCTCGGCTGCTGGTCGAAATAGGCGTAGGGATCGACGAACGCGATCAGCTTGCCGCCGCGCATCACGAACTGGTCGAGCGCGTATTCGGTGGCGTCCGGCAGGTCGCGCGGGTGGATCACCAGCAGGGTCTTGATCTCCGGGTCGATGGCTTCGGCGAGCAGCGGCACCTGCTTGACGTTGAAGTCGCGCTTGAGCTCGTTCGCCAGCACCCAGGGCTCGGAACTCTGCCGGGTCATCGGGTTGAACCGCTCGCCCAGGACCGGCAGCGCGCTCATCAGGCCGAGCACCGGGCGCTCGGTGGTGGCGACGCGCGCGATGGCGCGCGCCAGGTCGTACTCGAGCAGGCGCTCGCGCTGCGCCGACACCGCCGGGATCGCCTGCTTGCGCTCGAGCTGGCTGACGGTCAGCCCGAGGTAGAACTGCTCGCCGGAGAACAGCTGCTGCGGTTCGACGCCGTCGAGCTGCGCCGCGTCTTCGTCGTCGCTGTCGGGCTTGGGGTTGTAGAGCTCGATCGCGAGGTTGCTGCCGGCGACCGACTTGAACTCGCGCACCAGGTCCTCGACGCGCTGCGCGAAGCTGCGCAGCGGCACCGGCATCGCCTGTTCGCCGCGCGAGATGTAGAGCTTCACCTTCACCGGCGAGTCCAGGCCGCGCAGGAACTTCTTTGTGCCCTCGGAGAGGGTTTGGACTTTTCCTTCAGTCAAATCGATTTTTACGGCTTGAAACGAAACCAGATAGTTGGCCGCGACCAGGATCAGGAACAGGGCGGCGAGCCCCACCGCCGAGTAGATCAGCGCCTCGTTCTTTTTCATCAACGCTTTCATCGGTTGCGCAGGACGATGCTGGTGGCGAACAGCGCAAAGCCGATCACCGACAGGAAATAGACGAGGTCGCGGCTGTCGATCACGCCTTTCTGGAAGCCATCGAAGTGGGTGACCACGGAGAACGCCGCCACCGTGTCGATAAACGCGGGGCTAGCCCAACGCACCATCAGGTCGGTGACCGGATTGAAGCCGGCCAGGATCAGGAACAGGCACGCCACCACCGACAGGATGAAGGCCACCACCTGGTTGCGCGTCATTGCCGAAGTCATGCAGGTGACCGCGAGGTAGGCGCCGGCGAGGAACAGGCTGCCCAGATACCCCGCGAACACCATGCCGTTATCCGGGCTGCCGAGCACGTTCGCCGTGATCACCACCGGGAAGGTGAGCGCGAGCGCGATGCCGAGGAAAATCCAGGAGGCGAGGAACTTGCCGGCGATGGCCTGCCAGGGGGTGATCGGCATCGTCATCAACAGTTCGAGGGTGCCGGAGCGCCGCTCCTCGGCCCAGAGGCGCATGCCGACCGCGGGCACCAGCACCAGGTACAGCCAGGGATGCCAGCCGAAGAAGGCGCCCAGGCTCGCCTCGCCGCGCTCGAAGAACTGGCCGGCGGTAAAGGTGAAAAAGCCGGTGAGCAGCAGGAAGATGACCAGGAACACGTAGGCCACCGGGGATGTGAAGTAGCTGCCGAGTTCGCGCTTGGCGATGGTCAGGATGTTTCTCATTTCTTCACCGTGTCGCGCATCACAGTGTCCGGAAGCGTGAGGCGGCGGAACACCTCGTCCAGCGGCCTTCCTAGCTCATCGGGCGTGCCTTGGGCGACGATCCGGCCGCGGTCGATGATGATCGCGCGTGTACAGGCGGCATCCACTTCTTCGAGGATGTGGGTCGAGAACACCACCGCCTTGGTGCGCCCCAGTTCCTTGATCAAGTTGCGGACTTCGTGCTTCTGGTTCGGGTCGAGGCCGTCGGTCGGCTCGTCCAGGATCAGTACCTCGGGCTCGTGGATCAGCGCCTGCGCGAGGCAGGTGCGGTGCCTGTAGCCCTTGGAAAGCGTGTCGATGGACTGGTGCAGCACCGATGCGAGGAAGCAACGCTCGACCGCGCGCGATACGGCTTTGCGCTTCGCCTCGCCCGAGAGGCCGCGCAGCGCGGCGGCGAACTCGAGGAAGCCCCGCACCGTCATGTCGGTATAGGCGGCGGCATTCTCGGGCAGGTAGCCGATGAGCCGCTTGGCCTCCAGCGGCGACTCGATCACGTCGTAGCCGCCCACGCTCACCCTGCCGCCGGTGGGCGCGTAGTAGCCGGTGATCATGCGCATGGTGGTGGATTTGCCCGAGCCGTTCGGCCCGAGGAAGCCCACCACCTCGCCGCGTTCCACGTTGAACGAGATGCCGTCCACGGCGCGTATCGCGCCGAAGCTTTTCGCCAGATTTTCAATCTTTATCATGGGGGAGTTCAACTTGCGGGGGCGCATTATCGCCGAATCTGACCGTTAGAATAGAATTCTATTTCACTCACTCAGGAGGGGTCATGACCCGCTCTGCGAAACAGCTTTGGACCGCAATTGCGGCGATTTTGTTCTCGGCCGCGGTATCGGCGCAGCCCGCCCTGAAGATGATGATCCCCGCCAACCCCGGCGGCGGCTGGGACCAGACCGGGCGCAGCCTCGCCGCGGCGATGCAGAGCGCCAAACTCGTGTCCTCGGTCCAGTTCGACAACAAGGGCGGCGCCGCGGGCATCATCGGCCTCGCCCAGTTCGCCAACTCCGCGAAGGGCGATCCGAATGCGGTGATGATGGGCGGCATGGTGATGGTGGGCGGCATCATCCTCGGCAAATCCGCGGTCAACCTGTCGCAGGTCACGCCGATCGCGCGCCTGACCAGCGAATGGGAGGTGATCGTGGTGCCGGCCAGTTCGCCGCTCAAGTCGATGGCGGACCTGGTGAAAATGCTCAAGGACAATCCCGGCAAGGTGTCCTGGGGTGGCGGCTCGGCGGGCGGCACCGACCACATCCTCGCGGGCCTCATCGCCAGGGCGGTGGGGGTGGAAGCGGCCCGGGTCAACTACGTGCCCTACAAGGGCGGCGGCGAGGCGATCGCGGCGATCCTCGGCGGCCACGTGACCGTGGGGGTCTCGGGGATCGGCGAGTTCGCCGAGCAGGTCAAGGCCGGCAAGATGCGCGCGCTGGCGCAGTCCGCGCCGACCAGGGTGGACGGCATCCCCTCGCTCAAGGAGCAGGGGATCGACGTCGAGCTGGGCAACTGGCGCGGCATTTTCGGCGGCCCCGGCATCACGCCGCAGCAGCGCGATGCGCTCGTCAAGCTGGTCAAGGACGCGACCGAGACGCCGGCGTGGCAAGCCACGCTGGACAAGTTCGGCTGGACGCCGGTGTTCCTGGGCGGCGACGACTACGGCAAGTTCATCGAGGAAGACATCAAGCGCGTTGGCGCGATCATCGAATCGCTAGGCCTGAAGAAATAGTCTGGTGGCCCGGCGTTCCGGGGCTGAAATAGCACTCTCGCTCGGCGTGCTCGCGCTTGGGCTGGGGGTGGCGGCGGTTACGGCGGGTTTGCCCTCCGAAGGCGGCTATTCCGGCGTCGGGCCGAATTTCATTCCCGGCGTGGTGGGCGCGGGCATCATCCTGCTGGGCGCCTGGCTGAGCTTCGAAGCGTTCACCGGCGGCTGGCGCGGCGCCGCGCCGGACGACGCGCGCGAGCGCGGCGAGCACGCTTTCCACGCCGCCGCGTTCGGCTGGATCACGGCCGGCCTCTTCGCGCACATGGCGCTGATCGGCAGCGGCGGCTTCGTCATCGCCGGGGTCGTGCTGTTCGCCTGCGTCGCGCGCGGTTTCGGCAGCCTGCGCGTCGGGCGCGACCTCGCGCTCGGGTTGGTGCTCTCGCTCGGGGTGTTCCTGTTCTTCGTCAAGCTGTTGAACGTCAACCTGCCCGCCGGCTGGCTGTCGCCGCTGCTCGGCAGCGCGGGCATATAACAACGATGGAAGCCTTCGACGCGCTGATGGCGGGTTTCGGCGTTGCGTTGAAGCCGATCAACCTGCTGTGGGGCTTGGTCGGGGTGACGCTGGGCACCTTCATCGGCGTGCTGCCGGGCGTGGGGCCGGCGCTCACCGTGGCGATGTTGCTGCCGCTGACGGCGAAGCTCGATCCAACCGGCGCGCTGATCATGTTCGCCGGCATCTACTACGGCGCCATGTTCGGCGGCTCGACCACCACGATCCTTCTCAACACGCCGGGAGAATCGGCTTCGATCGCCACCGCGCTCGAAGGCAACAAGATGGCCAAGAACGGCCGTGCCGGGCCCGCGCTGGCGACTGCCGCGATCGGCTCGTTCGTCGCCGGGACGATCGCCACCGTGCTACTCACGCTGCTGGCGCCGGTGGTGGTGGACCTCGCGCTCAAGTTCGGCCCCGCGGAGTATTTCTCGCTGATGGTGTTTGCCTTCGTCACGGTGTCCGCGGTGCTGGGCGCCTCCACCGTGCGCGGCCTGACGAGCCTGTTCATCGGCCTGTTCTTCGGGCTGATCGGCATCGACAGCCAGACCGGCCAGCCGCGCTTCGCGTTCGGCGTCGCCGAACTGCTTGACGGGGTGGATGTGGTGGTGCTCGCGGTGGGCCTGTTCGCGGTCGGCGAAGCGCTCTACGTGGCCGCCTACCAGAGCCGCCTCAGCGAGACCCTCGAGACGGTGAAGGGCTCGCTCATGATGTCGGCCGAGGACTGGAAGCGCTCCTGGCCGGCGTGGCTGCGCGCCACCGCGATCGGCTTCCCCTTCGGCACCATCCCCGCGGGCGGGGCGGAGATCCCGACCTTCCTTTCCTATACGGTGGAGAAGAAACTCTCCAGGCACCCGGAGGAATTCGGCCATGGCGCGATCGAGGGCGTCGCCGGGCCGGAAGCGGCCAACAACGCCTCGGCCACCGGCGTGCTGGTGCCGCTGCTGACCCTGGGCATTCCGACCTCGGCGACCGCGGCGATCCTGCTGGGCGCGTTCCAGAATTACGGACTGCAGCCGGGGCCGCAGCTGTTCCAGGCGCAGGCCGACCTCGTCTGGGGCCTGATCGCCAGCCTCTACGTCGGCAACGTGATCCTGCTGATCCTCAATCTGCCGCTGATCGGCATCTGGGTGAAGGTACTGTCGATCCCGAAGGACATCCTCTACGCCGGCATCCTCGTCTTCGCCACGCTCGGCGCCTACAGCCTGCACCAGTCGTGGGTGGACCTGCTGACGTTGTACGTCTTTGGCCTGCTCGGCTTCGCCATGCGTCGCTGGGACATTCCGGTCGGCCCGGCGGTCATCGGCCTGATCCTCGGGCCGCTCGCCGAGACGCAGTTCCGGCGCGCGCTCTCCATCAGCCAGGGCGACGCGACGGTCTTCTTCACGCAGCCGATCTCGGCGAGTTTTCTTGCGGTCACCGCGGCACTGGTGATCGTTCCCTGGGTGGTTCGCCGGTGGCGCCGGGGCTGAAGAAGCGCGACTACGCGCCCAACGCGAAGGGCACGCTGGAAGGCGTGCGCGCGCTGGATCTCTCGCGCCTGTTCGCGGGCAACCTGCTGACGCAGGTGCTGGGCGATTTCGGCGCCGAAGTGATCAAGGTGGAGCCGCCGGCCGGCGACACCCTGCGCGCCTGGCAGACGGCCGGCGTGGCGACGCACTGGAAGATTTTCGCGCGCAACAAGAAAAGCCTGTGCCTGGAGCTGCGCAAGCCCGAGGCGCGCGAACTGCTGCTGAAACTGGTGCCTTCGGCGGCGATCTTCATCGAGAGCTTCCGCCCCGGCACGCTGGAGGCGATGGACCTCGGCCCGGAGAAGCTGCTGGCGGCGAACCCGAAGCTCGTCATCGTGCGCATTTCCGGTTGGGGCCAGGACGGGCCTTACCGCCGGCGTCCGGGATTCGGCACCCTGATCGAAGGCATGTCGGGTTTCGCCGCGATCAACGGTTTCGCCGACCGAGAGCCGGTGCTGCCGCCGATGTATCTCGCCGACGGCATCGCCGGACTCTACGGCGCTGCCGCGGTCATGATCGCCCTGCGCGAGGCCGAAAGGAAAGGCGGGCGCGGGCAGGTGATCGACCTGCCGCTGCTCGATCCGCTGTTCGCCATCGTCGGCCCCCAGGCCGCCAATTACCGCCTCACCGGCGAGGTGAAACCGCGCACCGGCAGCCGCTCGACCAACACCGCGCCGCGCAATGTATACCGCTGCAAGGACGGCAAGTACGTCGGCCTGTCGGCTTCGACGCAGAAAATGGCCGAGCGCACCTTTCGCGCCATCGGCCGCGAGGACCTGGTCAATGACCCGCGCTACCGGACCAACGCCGGGCGCGTAAAGCATGCCGAGGAACTCGATGCCATCATCGGCGCCTTCATCGCGCAGCGTGCGCAGGCCGAGAACGTCGGGTTCTTCGACAAGGCCGAGGTCACCATCGGCCCGATCTACGATGTCGCGCAGATCGTCGAGGACCCGCACATCCTCGAGCGCGAGCTGCTGGCCGACTATCCCGACGCCGAGATGGGCCAGTTCCCGATGCACCACGTGGTGCCGCGGCTGATGGGCACGCCGGGATCCATCCGCACGCCCGCGCCGCGCCTGGGTCAGCACAACCGGGAGTTGCTGGGGGAACTTGGAATTGGAAATGTTGAATACGAGAAACTGCTTTCCTCTGGAATAGCAGTGGAATGAAACCCAAGCTCCCGATCTGGCGTTCACTCTTGTATGTCCCGGTGAATGTCGAGAAATACGTCGAGAAAGCGCATACGCGGGGCGCCGACTGCATCCAGCTCGATCTCGAGGACAGCGTCCCTGCGTCGGAAAAGGACAAAGCGCGCACGCTGGTGCCGGCTGCGGCAGCGAGGGTGCGCCGCGGCGGCGCCGACGTGGTGGTGCGCATCAACCGCCCGGATGCGATGGCGGCGCGCGACCTGGACGCGTCGATTTGCGCGGACGTGAACGGTGTCGCGGTGACCAAGGCGGAGAGCCCGGCGCACCTGCGGCGGCTGGACGATATCGTGTCCCGGCTGGAGACCAAGCGCGGGTTGCGCGCGGGGCATACCCGGTTCATCGCCATGATCGAGACCCCGGCCGCGTTCTTCGAGATGCCGGCCATCGCGCGCTCGGTGCCACGCCTCGCGGCGATGAACATCGGCGGCGAGGACTTCGCCCTCGAAGCCGGCATGGAGCCCACCGAGGAGACCCTGCTGATGCCCAAGCAGCAGATGATATTCGCGGCGCGCTCGGGCGGGCTGATGCCGCTCGGCTTCATCGCCAGCGTCGCTGGATTTGGCGATTGGGACGGATTCCGGCGCATGGTGCGGCGCTCCCGGCAGTTCGGCTTCATGGGCGCGGGCTGCATCCATCCGGGCCAGGTGCCGATCGTGAACCAGGAATATTCGCCCTCGGCCGAGGAGGCCGCCTATGCGCGGCGCGTCATCGAGGCGAATGGCAAGGCCGAAGCCGCGGGCCGCGCCTCGTTCGCCATCGACGGCAAGATGATCGACGTTCCGGTGGTCGAGCGCGCGCGGCGGCTGCTTGCGCGTCTCGCGGCGATCGAAGAAAGGGAAGCAAAAAAAAGGCAAGTCTCATAGTAAAATTTCTGCTGCAAAGAAGCGTTCCTCATCCCTTCATTCTAGAGACCGCATGGACAAGACACTGTTATCGAAAACCGCGGCCGCGATGGTCGCCAAAGGCAAAGGCGTTCTGGCCGCCGACGAATCGAGCGGCACCTGTGAAACGCGCTTCAAGACCATTGACACTCCCTGCACCGAGGAGAACCGCCGCAATTATCGCGGGCTGCTCTTCACCACGCCGGGCGTCGAGCAGTTCGTTTCCGGCGTGATCCTGTTCGACGAAACCATCCGCCAGAAGACCAATGACGGCGTGCTGTTTCCGGACTACCTTGCCAGGAAAGGCATCCTCCCGGGCATCAAGGTGGATACCGGCGCGAAGGACCTTGCCCTTTGCCCGGGGGAGAAGGTGACCGAGGGACTGGATGGACTGCGCGAGCGGCTCGCGGCCTACTTCAAGCTGGGCGCGCGCTTCGCCAAGTGGCGCGCGGTGATCACCATCGGCGACGGCATCCCGACGCATACCTGCCTGTATGCGAATGCACATGCACTCGCGCGTTACGCGGCGCTGTGCCAGGAAGCCTCCATCGTGCCGATGATCGAGCCCGAGGTGCTGCTGGACGGCAGCCATACCATCGAGCGCTGCGAGGAAGTGACCGAAGCGACCCTGCGCGCGACCTACGCGGCGCTCGCGGCACACAATGTCTCAATCGAGCACGTCATCCTCAAGACCAGCATGGTGGTCTCGGGCAAGAGCTGCGCGCGCCAGGCGGGCGTGGACGAAGTGGCCGAGCGCAGCGTGCGGGTGTTGAAGCGCACCGTGCCGGCCGCGCAGCCGGGCGTGGTGTTCCTCTCCGGCGGCCAGCCGGATGTCCCGGCAACGGCGCACCTGAACGGCATGGCGGCGATGAAAGGGCTGCCCTGGCCGCTGACGTTCTCGTATTCGCGCGCGCTGCAGAACCCGGCGCTCAACGCCTGGAAGGGCCAGAGCGCCAATGTCGCCGCGGCGCAGCGCGCGTTCCATCATCGCGCGCAAATGAACGGGCTCGCAGCGCAGGGCAAGTGGAAAGCGGAACTGGAGAAGCAGGCGGCCTGATGGTTTTGTATGACTCCCATATAAACAGCCTGTCCAGGATAGGACGCGGCAAAGTACGGGACATTTACGCCGTAGACAGCGACAAGATGATGATCGTCGTCACCGACCGGCTGTCGGCTTTCGACGTGGTGCTGCCCGACCCGATCCCCGACAAGGGCCGCGTGCTCACTGATCTCGCGAATTTCTGGTTCGAGAAGCTCGCCCACGTGGTGCCAAATCACCTCACCGGTATCGATCCCGAGAGCGTGGTCCAGGGACCCAGGGAGAAATCCCAGGTCCGCGGCCGCGCCATCGTGGTGAAGAAACTGAACCCGCTCCCGGTCGAGGCGGTGGTGCGCGGCTACCTCATCGGTTCGGGCTGGAAGGACTACCAGGCGACCGGCGCGGTGTGCGGCATCCAGCTGCCGAAAGGCCTGCAGCAGGCGCAGAAGCTGCCGGAACCGATCTTCACGCCGGCCACCAAGGCGGCCAGCGGCCACGACGAGAACATTTCCTTCGAGCGTATGTGCGAGCTCGTCGGCAAGGACGTCGGCGCGAAGGTGAAGGACATCAGCATCCGGCTCTACAAGGAAGCGTCGGAGTTCGCGGCGACCAGGGGCATCATCATTGCCGATACCAAATTTGAATTTGGGTTGAATGAAAAAAATGAAGTGGTATTGATTGACGAGATCCTGACGGCGGATTCTTCGCGCTTCTGGCCCGCGGACCAGTACCAGGTCGGGATTTCGCCGCCGTCCTACGACAAGCAGTTCGTGCGCGACTACCTCGAGACGCTCGACTGGGACAAGACGCCGCCGGCGCCCAAGCTGCCGGCCGACGTGATCGCGCGCACCTCGGCCAAGTACCGCGAGGCGCTCGTGAAGCTCACCGGAAAGAACATCGAATGAAGACGCGCGCTTCGCCCCGCATAGGAATCGTGATGGGCTCGACCTCCGACTGGGAGACTATGAAGGTGGCGGCGAAGGTGCTGGAAGAGTTCGGCGTGCCCTACGAGGCGAAGGCGATGTCTGCGCATCGCACGCCGAAGGCGGTGGCCCAGTGGACCGAGAAGGCCGCGGTAAACGGGTTCAAGGCGATCATTGCGGCCGCGGGCGGCGCCGCGCACCTCGCCGGCGTGGTGGCCGCGCACACGACGCTGCCGGTGCTCGGCGTGCCGATGCCCTCGAAGCACCTGAAGGGACTCGATTCGCTCCTCTCGACGGTGCAGATGCCGAAGGGAATTCCGGTCGCCACCTTCGCCATCGGCGAGGCGGGCGCGGTAAACGCAGCCCTTTTTGCTGTTGCCTTGCTTGCACTTTCCGATTCTAAATTGCAGAAGAAGCTTTCTGATTTCAGAATCAAACAAACTGAAGCGGTGTTAAGGACGGCGCCGCTGAAGCTGTGAATCCCGAGGTCCGCCGCGCGGCGGAGATCCTGCGCGCCGGCGGCCTGGTCGCATTTCCCACGGAAACGGTTTATGGCCTGGGCGCGGATGCCTCCAGCGCCGCGGCGGTAGCGCGCCTGTACGCCGCGAAAGGGCGGCCCGCCGAGCATCCGGTGATCGTGCACTTTGCCGATGCCGAGAGTGCATTCGAGTGGGCGCGCGATGTGCCAAAGGCCGCGCGCCTGCTTGCAGCGCGGTTCTGGCCCGGGCCGCTGACGATGATTCTGAAGCGCTCGGACAGGGCGAAGGATTTCGTGACCGGCGGGCAGGACAGCGTGGGCCTGCGTGTGCCTTCTCATTCGATTGCCCAGGCGCTGTTACGCGAGTTCGGCAAGGGGGTGGCTGCGCCCTCGGCCAACTTGTTCGGCAACGTCAGCTCGACAGCGGCGCATCACGTCCTGGAAGATTTTCCCGGCCGGATCGACCTCGTTCTCGACGGCGGCTCAAGCGAGATCGGCATCGAATCGACGATTGTGGATATGTCGGGTGGGCTGCCGGTACTTTTGCGGCCCGGAAGAATTTCGAAATTGCAAATTGAAGAAGTTCTGCATTCGAACATTGCAGAAGAAAAAGCCGATTCCCCGCGCCATTCGGGCGGGCTGGAGCGCCATTACGCGCCCAAGACGCCTGCGCTGCTCGTGCCGGCGTACGCGCTCGATGCCGAGATCGCCAAGCGCACGGACAGAGTGGCGGTGCTGGCGTTCTCGCGGCCCGACGAGCGTGTCGAATACTGGATCCGGATGCCGCGGGAACCGCGGGCCTACGCGCAGCGGCTTTACGCCGCGCTGCGCGAACTGGACGGCGCGCAATGTGAGACGATCCTGATCGAGACGCCGCCGGAGACCGCCGAATGGACCGCCGTACGGGACCGGCTTTCACGCGCCACGGGATGACCTACGCTTTCTGGGGGCCTGCCTTGCCGTTCTCGACCACGAAGCGCGCCAGCACTTCCGCGCGCGATTCCGGCTTCTTGACCGTTTCCAGGCCAACCAGCTCCGCATGGAAGCGCCCGCCGGCGATGCTGGCGCGGACGTAGCCGCGGTGATTCCCGCTTCCGTACTTGATGTGCGGATTTTCCGCGAGGATGGCTGGCATGTTTCGTTGCCAGCTGCCGGGCGAGGAGGTAATGGAAGTGCCGACAAACTCGCTTGCCACCACCGGCGACTGCTCGTCATCGAAATCGAGCTTCAAGTCCGCGACAAAGTGCATGTGCACGTCGCCGCTGATCACCACCGGATTGACGAGCTTTCGCGTAACGACGGATTCCAGCACCCGTTTGCGGGCGGCGGGATAACCGTCCCAACTATCAGTCCAGATCAGCTGCTTTTCGCCTGATTTGCCCTTGCGCTGCCCCATCAGCACCGGTTGCGCGAGGATGTTCCATGACGCGCGGGAAGAAGCGAACTGGCGGTCGAGCCACGCTTCCTGCGCGGCGCCCAGCATGGTGCGCGAGGGGTTGCGCAGCTCGATGCATTCCCGGGGATCAACTTCGTTGCCGCCGCCTGCCTTCCTCGGGCAGACCTGCGGCGAGCGGTACTGGCGGCCGTCAAGCAGATAGAAGTTGGCAAGGGTTCCCCACCCCAAAGCGGTGGTGATCTGCATGGCCGGCCCGCGCGGCCGCATGCTGGCAGGCAGCGGCATGTGCTCGTAGTACGCCTGGTAGGCGGCTGCGCGCCGGAGCAGAAATTCCTCCGTCGGTGTGCCGTCTTCCTGGCGATCGTTGGCGTAGTCGTTGTCCACCTCGTGGTCATCCCAGGTGACGATCCAGGGAAACGCGCGGTGCGCCGACTGCAGGTCCTTGTCGCTCTTGTATTGCGCGTAGCGCGCGCGGTACTCATCGAGCGTGACGGGTTCGGCAGTGCGCTCATGGATTCGCACCTGATTGCGGCGTAAGGAGGACTCGTAGATGTAGTCGCCGAGAAAGACAACGAGGTCAAGATCGTCGGCGACCATGTGCTTGTAAGCGGTGTAGTACCCGTGCTCGAAGTGCTGGCATGATGCGAAAGCAAAGCGAAGGCGGACAGCGGCCGCGCCGGCAGCCGGCGCGGTCCGCGTGCGGCCGACGGGGCTTACGGCATCCCCGGCGAGAAACCGGTACCAATACCAGCGGTCGGGCTTGAGGCCGCGCGCCTCTACGTGCACCGAATGCGCCCAGACCGGTTGGGCCTCGGCGGTGCCCGCGGCGACGATCGCGCGCATCGCTTCGTCGGCGGCGATTTCCCAGCGCACGGGGATTGCGAGCGGGTCGAGGTTTCCGAGCAACCGGGTCCACAGCACCATGCCGTCGGGATGCGGATAGCCCGAAGCGACCCCGAGCGTGAAGGGGTACGAATCGAAGCTGACTTTCCGGTCGGTGGCGCGGGCCGGAACCGCTTGCGAAACACCCAGCGCGGCGAGGACTTCCAGGAACCTGCGGCGGTCGAACATGCGAATAGAATAACGGGTTCCAGTTACGGAGAGTTGCATGATCCATTTCGTCGTGCATGAAGAGGGCGACGGCGTCGGCGTCGTCGTCGTCGAGGGCGTGAAGGCGGGCCAGGAACTGGTCGGCTGGATCATGGAGGACGACAAGGAAATCCGGATGACGGCGAAAAGCGACATTCCGATCGGCCACAAGCTGGCACTCAAGGACTACAAGCCGGGCGATACGGTGATCAAGTACGGCGTGGACATCGGCAAGGTGGTCGCGCCGATCGCGCGCGGCGAGCACACGCACGTGCAAAACCTCAAAACGAAGCGGTGGTAGGCATGAACCTGTCGAAAGAGACTTTCTGGGGCTACAAGCGCGAGAACGGCCGCGTCGGCGTGCGCAACCACGTCATCGTGCTGCCAGTGGATGATTTGTCCAACGCCGCCGCGCAGGCGGTGGAGAACAACATCAAGGGCGCGATGGCGATCCCGCATCCCTATGGGCGGCTGCAGTTCGGCGCCGACCTAGAATTGCATTTCCGCACGCTCATCGGCACGGGATCGAATCCGAACGTCGCCGCGGTAGTGGTGATCGGCATCGAAGACCAATGGACGCAACGCGTGGTGGACGGGATCAAGCAGACGGGCAAGCCCGTCGTCGGTTTCGGCATCGAGCTGCACGGCGACCACGACACGATCCACCGCGCGTCGAAGGCGGCGAAGGAGTATCTGCAGTGGGCCTCCGAACTGCGCCGCGAGGAGCGGCCGCTCAACGACCTCTGGGTCTCGACGAAATGCGGCGAATCGGACACCACCTCGGGCTGCGGCGCCAATCCGACGGTCGGCAACGCCTTCGACAAGCTCTACCCGCATGGCGTCACCCTGGTGTTCGGCGAAACCACGGAACTGACCGGCGGCGAGCACCTGGTCGCCGCGCGCTGCAAGAACGACGAAGTGAGAAAGAAATTCCAGTTCGTGTTCGATCGCTACCAGGCGGTGATCGAGCGCCACAGGACGACCGACCTCATGGATTCGCAGCCGACCAAGGGCAACATCGCCGGCGGCCTCACCACCATCGAGGAAAAGGCGCTCGGCAACATCCAGAAGATCGGCCGCAAGTGCATCGTCGACGGCGTGCTCGACAAGGCGGAAGTGCCGACCGGCCCGGGACTCTGGTTCATGGATTCGTCCTCGGCGGCGGCGGAAATGGTGACGCTATGCGCGGCCTCCGGCTACGCGGTGCATTTCTTTCCCACCGGGCAGGGCAACGTGATCGGCAACCCGATCCTGCCGGTGATCAAGCTGTGCGCCAACCCGCGCACCGTTCGCACGATGGGCGAGCACATCGACGTGGATGTCTCCGGGCTGCTGCGCAGGGAGATGACGCCGGACCAGGCCGGCGACAAGCTGCTCGAGTGCATGTTCCGCACCGCCAACGGCCGTCTCACCGCCGCCGAGGCACTGGGGCATCGCGAGTTCGTGCTGACCAGGCTTTACGAGTCGGCCTAAACCGCTAAGAGGTGCCGGGGGCCACAGGTAGAATCACCTCGGTGAGCCCTACAATCTTCCGGGAAGGCCCTTTTCGCTTCTACTTCTTCTCCCGCGAAGAGACCAGAATGCATGTCCACGTGCACGCAACGAGTGGAGAGGCGAAATTCTGGTTAGAACCGAGTATCGAGCTCGGTCGGAATTACGGTCTGAGCGTGCGTCAAGTCAATACTGCGCTGCGTTTGATTCAGGAGCATGAAAATGAAATCCGCAAAGCTTGGAAAAAGCACTTCCCTGCCTGAAGTCACAAATGTTTCAAAGCACGGTTTCTGGCTCCTCATTGGAGACAAGGAACGCTTCGTTGCTTTTGAACAATTCCCGTGGTTTCGCGACGCCCCCATTGGTCACCTGTTGAATGTCGAACTGCCTGGTCCGCACCATTTGTACTGGCCAGACCTGGATGTCGATATTGCGGTCGAGTCAATCGATCATCCGGAACGCTTCCCGCTGGTAAGCAAAGTGCGTTTGAACGCGCCATTGCAACGGCCGCGCCGACAAGCGTCGCGCCGTTGAATGGCAACACGATTGGCATGAAGCAATGAAGCGGCGCGCGCTCCTGGTCGCAGGTGGCGCCTGGCTCGCCGCCGCCGCAGCGCGTGCGTTCGCCCAGGCGCCGAAGGTTCCCCGCCGCATCGCCGTTTTGTTCCCCGGGACGCAATCAGGATATCGGTCGCGGTTCGAAGCCTTCCGGTCCGAACTGAAGAAGCTCGGTTACGTCGAGGGGCGCGATAATTTGATCGAGGCACGCTGGGCCGAAGACAGGACGGATCAGCTTGCAGCGCTCGCCGCGGAGCTGGTCGCACTTGGCCCTGCCGTCATCGTCACCGCGTCCTCGGCGGGCGTCATCGCCTGCAAGAAGGCGACGTCCGTGATTCCCATCGTCTTTGCCACCGCCGGCACGCCCGTGGAGCAGGGATTCGTTGCCAGCCTCGCACGCCCCGGTGGCAACGTCACGGGCGTCTCGATTCATGTCATGGACGCAAAGCTGGTCGAAATGGCACGGCAGGCTCTGCCGCGGGCGCAGCGCCTCGCGATGCTCGTTCACGACGGCGATCCGATGTCCGGTTCGACGATAGATATTTTCGTAGCCGCCGCCGGGAAGTTCGAATTTGCGCCGGTGGTGGTCAGGGTGAGACGTGTGGAAGAACTCGCACAAGCGTTTGACCAGGTGATCCGCGAGAGAGCCGACGCGCTTCACCTGCCGAGCTTGACGTTCATGGGTTCGAATGCTCGCTATCTGATCGAGCGCGCGCTGGCGGCCAAACTACCGCTACTGAGCGCTAGCGAAGAAACCACGGCGGCAGGAGGCTTGCTCAGCTACGGCACCGATCGCCTGGAGAGTTATCGCCGCACCGCAGTGCTCGTGGACAAGATCCTGCGCGGCGCGAAGCCGGGCGATCTGCCGGTGGAGCAGCCCGAGCGGTTCCAGCTCGTGGTGAATCTGAAGACGGCAAAGGCTATCGGCGTCACACTCTCGCCGGTCACTATGCTGCGCGCGACCAAGGTTATCGAGTGATGGAAGTCAAAGTCTGGCGGGGGAAGGCCGACGGCGCCTTCCAGGTGTTTGAAGTCCCGCGCCACGCGAGTCAAACGGTGCTGGACGTCGTCACGTACATCCAGCGCACGCTCGACCCCACGCTCGCCTACCGCTTCGCTTGCCGCGTGGGCATGTGCGGTTCCTGCGCCATGACTGTGAATGGCGTCGCGCGTTGGACTTGTCGAACTCATATTGATAAGGTAATTACGAATAAAAACGAAATTACAATCGGGCCGCTGCGCAACCTGCCGGTGATCCGGGACCTAGTGACCGACATGCGCGAATTTTTCGACAAATGGGCGCGCGCGAAGGGCGAGTTCAAAGGGCAGCGGACCCGGCATGACGATTTCGCTCGTGTGTCTCCGGACTCGGAAAACAGAAAACTGGCTGAAGCAGGAATTGAATGCATCGGCTGCGGCGTGTGCTACAGCTCCTGCGACGTCGTATCCTGGAATCCGGATTACCTCGGGCCCGCGGCGCTGAATCGCGCCTGGACCCTGGTCAAGGATGAAAGGGACACCGCGGGCGTGGAACGCCTGCGTGCGGTCGCGGGAGACGCCGGCTGCCACTCCTGCCATACGCACATGAGCTGCACCGAGCATTGCCCGAAGCAGATTTCACCGACCGCGGGCATCGCCGGTTTGAAACGGGAAGTTGCGGCGGCCGCGCTACGGGGAGAGTTGTGAGCTACCGGGCGCAAACCCTGCTGTGGGTGGCGCAGCGCGCGAGTGCGGCGGTGCTCGGTTTTTGCGTGGTGGTGCACCTGGCGACGATGATTTACGCGGTGCGCGGCGGCCTCACTGCGGTGGAAATCCTGTCCCGCACCCAGGGCAGCCTCGCCTGGTTTGCGTTCTATTCGCTGTTCGTGCTGGCCATCGTGGTGCACGTGCCGATCGGCCTGCGCGCGGTGCTCGGTGAATGGCTCGGCTGGCGCAGCCCGTCGCGGGACACGGTGCTTGTTCTATTTGCGGCAGTTATCGGTTGGATGGGCATGCGGGCCGTGCTCGGCGTGTTTTCATGAAGCGCCTCGCGCTGGTGCACCGGCTCTCGGGAATCGGGCTCGCGCTGTTCCTGCCGCTGCATTTCTGGGCGCTCGGGCAGGCGCTGCAGGGCGAAGCGAGGCTAGAATCGCTTCTGCGCTGGATGGATCAGCCGCTGGTCAAGTTCAGCGAGTGGGCCATCGTGCTGTTGCTGGCAGTGCATCTAACGGGAGGCATCAGGATCTTCATGGTCGAATTTCTCGCATGGCGTAATTGGCAGAAGAATCTCGCCGCGGCTGCGGCTGCGGCGGCCCTGGCGATCGGGCTCCTGTTCGCGCTCGCTTCCACGGCGCATGCCCAGGCCTGGCCGCAGAAATCGGTGCGCTTCATCGTGCCGTTCCCGCCCGGCGGCGCGACCGACATTTCGGCGCGGCTGCTCGGCCAGAAACTCACCGAGATGTGGGGCCAGACCGTGGTGATCGAGAACCGCGGCGGCGCAGGCGGCGGCGTCGGCGCGGCTGAAGCCGCGCGCGCGACGCCCGACGGCTACACGCTGTTCTTTCCTTCCGGTTCGGTGGTGACCGCCAACCAGCACATCTACGCCAAGATGAACTACGATCCGGAGAAGGATTTCGTTCCCGTGACCAAGGTCGTGTCGGGGCCCCAAGTCCTGGTGGTGCCGGCCAACTCGCCCTACAAGACGGTGAAGGAGCTGATCGACGCGGCCAGGGCGCAGCCGGGCAAGCTCACCTTCGGCCACGCCGGGATCGGCTCGCAGACGCACCTGGCCGCCGAGAATTTCGTCAACAGCGCGAAGATCGATGCCGTCGCGGTGCCCTACAAGGGGGAAGGGCCCGGCATCACCGGCTTGGTCGGCGGCGACACCAGCTTCTTCGTCGCCAACGTCGCTGCGGCGATCGGCCATATTGGCAGCGGGAGGCTGCGCGCCCTGGGCGTGACGAGCAAGTCCGAGTTCGGGCCGCTGCCCGGCGTACCGCCGATCGCCCGGACCCTGCCGGGCTTCGAGAACACCGGCTGGTTCGGCATCGTCGCGCCGACGGGCACGCCGAAGGAGATCGTCCAGAAGGTCTATCGGGACACGAAGAAGGCGCTCGAGTCCACCGAGATGAAGGCGCGCTTCTACGTGCAGGGGCTCGCCCCGGTGGGCGATACGCCCGAGGAAATGGGCCGCGCGATGAAGGAAGAGACCCAGCTGTGGGCGCGCGTAGTGCGCGAGCGGAAAATAAAGGTGCAGTGAAGGTTGATCTTCAACAGGTCGAGGAGGCGGCGAAAGAACTTTACATCCGCGCCCTCAAGTTGCTGCCGCCTGACATCAAGCGCGGCTTCGACGCGCTCGCGGCGGGCGAATCGGACGCCGGTGCGAAGCGCATGCTCGGCACCATGATCCGGAATATCAGGGTCGCCGAGGACACCGCCAACCTTCTTTGCCAGGACACCGGCATTCCGATCTACAACGTCCGGATCGGCCGCGGCGTGGAGGTGGACGGTTTCGGGCTCAAGGAAGCGATCCGGCGCGGCTGCGCGCGCTCGACCCGCGAGTACTCGTTCCGCTCCTCGATCGTGCATCCGACCACGCGCGTCAACGAGCAGACCTCCTCCGGACGCGGGGTGCCGATCATTCACATTGACTTTTCCGACGACAACGATGTCCTCGAGATCCAGATGATTCCCAAGGGCTCGGGTTCGGAGAACAACTCCTGGCTGAAGATGGCGATCCCCGCCGAGGGCGTCGATGCGATCAAGACTTTCGTCGTCGATTGCGTGCTGGAGGCGGGCGGCAAGACCTGCCCGCCGACCATCGTCGGCGTCGGTGTCGGCGGCACCTCGGACCTGTGCGTGCATCTGGCCAAGCAGGCGGCGACGCGCGCGCTCGGCTCGCGCTGCGAGGATCCCGAGGGCGCGAAACTCGAAGCAGCGCTGACGCGCGCCGTCAACATGCTGGGCGTCGGCCCGCAGGGCCTGGGCGGCGATTCCACCGCCTTCGCGGTGCACGTCGAGACCGCGGCCACGCACATCACCATGAACCCGGTGGCGGTGAACATGCAATGCCACTCGGCGCGCCGCGCGCGCGCAACGTTCCGGCCCGGCGGCATCGAGTACGGCTACTGAGGTGGCGCATTACGAGCTCAGGGCGCCGTTCAGCGAAGCGCAGGTGCGGATGCTCCGCGTCAACGACACCGTGACGCTGAACGGAACGCTGTTCGGCATCCGCGATGCGACGCAGATCCACATGTTCGACCGCGGGCGCAAGACGCGCTTCGACCTCTCGGGCCACGCGGTGATCCACACCGCGCCCAACGTGAAGCAGGTAGAGAAGAGTCCCGCGCATCCGGCGGGCTACGCCCCTTCGTGCATCGGCACCACCACCAGCGACCGGATGGAGCGTTTCACCCGGCCGCTGATGGCGCAGTACGGAGTGCGGCTGGTGATTGGCAAGGGCGGATTGCGTGACGATTCGCTGCAAGCCCTGAAGGAATTGGGAGGCGCCTATTTGGCGATCATTGGCGGGGCGGCCGCGCTGGAGACCACCTGGGTCGAGGCGATCGAGGACGTGGATCTCGACGACCTGCACCCGGAATCGCTGTGGAAGTTCCGCGTCAAGGGCTTCGGGCCGCTGGTGGTCGCCATGGACAGCCATGGCAGCAGTCTCTATGCGCAGGTAAGAGGCGACTCCCAAGGCCGCCGCGCCAGAGCTTTGGCGAGCCTTGGGGTCAAGACGTAATAGAATCCGGCATTCCTTATGGGAGGTGACATGAAGTCGACGAGCCGTATTGCTGGTGCACTGCTGCTGGCCCTCGCCGGCGCGGCGCAGGCGCAGAATTTTTCCATTGCCACCGGCGGCACCGGCGGCGTCTACTACCCGCTCGGCGGCGGCATGGCCGCGGTGCTTTCCAAGCATGTGCCCGGCATGCAGGTGACCGCTGAGGTCACCGGGGGCTCGGTCGCCAACCTCCAGTTGATCGGTTCGGGCAAGCCCTACATCGCCCTGACCCAGGCCGATGCGGCGATCGACGCGGTCATGGGCCAGGACAAGTTCACCGGCAAGCCCATTGCCGTGCGTACGCTCGCGGTCCTGTACCCGAACCGCATGCACGTCGTGTCGATCGAGGGGACCGGCGTCACGAAGATGGCCGACCTCAAGGGCAAGCGCGTCTCCACCGGATCGGGCGGCAGCGCTACCGAGGTGTTCGCATTTCGCGTCATCGAGGCGGCGGGCCTGGACAAGGACAAGGACATGAAGCGCGAGCGGCTGGGCGTCGCCGAATCGGTCAACGCGCTGAAGGACCGCAAGATCGACGCGTTTTTCTGGGTCGGCGGCCTGCCGACGGCAGCGGTGACGGACCTCTCATTTGCGCCCGGCGTGAAGATCCGGATGATCGACATCGCCGACCTGGTGCCGGCGATGACCAGGAAGTACGGCAATATCTATGTCAAGGACGTGATCCCGCAGCGGATGTACAAGGGCATGGAGGCGGACAACCAAGCTGCCACCGTGACCAACCTGCTGGTCGCCCATCAGAACATGGACGAGAAGACCGCCTACACCATCATCAAGACGCTCTGGGAGCATCGCGTCGATCTGGTGCGCGTGCACGCCGAGGCGGTGAACATCAAGCCCGAGAACCAGAAAGCCGAGGCTTCGTCGATTCCCTGGCATCCCGGCGCCGTCAAGTTTTTTGCGGAGAACGGGATCAAGATCGGGGAAAAGGGTGCCAAGCCGGAGAAGGGAGTGAAGATGGAGAAGGGCGCCAAGAGCAAGTGAGGTCAGCGGCGCCGGGGCCCCGTCCAGCCCGCTGGCGGGGTTTTTCTTTTCCTCGGAACCGATGAGCGAAGAAATCACGCGCCTGCACCAGCCCGCGGCCGAGATCAGCGCCGAAGCGCTGCAGCGGGCCGAGGAGATGATCGAGCGGGAAGAGGGCGTCCATAACAAGCTCTCGGGCTGGCTCGCGGGCTTCGTCACTGCGGTGGCGGTGGCGATGTCGCTGTTCCATCTCTACACCGCCTACGCCATCGTGCGGCCCGAGCATCTGCGCGCGATCCACGTCGCGTTCGTGCTGTTCCTCTCGTTCCTGATTTTTCCCGTCGCCCGGCGCTTCCGGCACCGCGTCATGTGGTGGGACTGGCTGCTCGCGCTGGCCGGCGTGGCGACCGCGGCATACCTGATCGCGGGCGGCGACGATTTTTTCGACCGTTCCATCGTGCCCAACGACTGGGACATCGTCTTCGGCGTGGCGCTGGCGCTGCTGGTGCTGGAGGCGATGCGGCGTACCACCGGCTGGATCCTGCCGTTCGTCACGATGTGTTTTCTGCTTTACGCGTTCTTCGGCGCATACCTGCCGGCGCCGTGGACCCACAAAGGCTACGAGCTGCCGCGCCTTGTGGGCCACATGTACATGACGCTGGAGGGGATCTACGGCACCGCGATCAACGTTTCCTCGACGCTGATCATCCTGTTCACCATTTACGGCGCATTCCTGCAATTCTCGGGAGCGGGCAAGTTCTTCATCGACTTTTCGTTTTCCGCCATGGGCGGCAAGCCGACCAGCGCGGGGCGCACGGTGACGCTGGCCTCGTTCCTTCTCGGCGGCCCCTCGGGCTCGGGCGTGGCGACCACGGTGACGCTGGGCGCGGTGGCCGCGCCGATGCTCGCCAAGGTCGGCTACAGCAAGGAGGAGGCGGGCGGGCTGCTCGCTGCGGGCGGGCTTGGCGCGATCATTTCGCCGCCGGTGCTCGGCGCCGCCGCATTCCTGATCGCCGAGTTCCTGAAGATTTCCTACCTCGACGTGCTGCTGATGGCGGTGATCCCGACCCTGCTCTATTACCTGACGCTGTTCATCATGGTCGAGATCGACGTGCGCAAGTTCGGCATGAAGGATGTCCTCTTCGAGCAGGTCGAATCCGCCTGGAGCCTGACCAAGAAGTACTGGTTCCACTTCCTGTCGCTGGTCTCGATCGTCGCCTTCATGCTGCTGGGTTTTTCGCCCGAGCTGTCGGTGTTCTGGGCGACCGTGGTGGCTTTGATCACCAGCTTTCTGCGGCGCGACACCTCGCTCCTCTCGTACGACCTCGTGCGCGGCCGCGAACCGTTCCTGCGCGGCTTTTTCGGCTCCGGGTTCATCAAGGCGCTGGAGGGCGGCTCTCGCGCGGTGCTCAACGTGGCCGCGACCTGCGCCGGCGCCGGCTTGATCGTCGGCGTGGTGACGCTCACCGGCCTGGGGCTGAAATTCAGCTCCATCGTGCTGGCCTACGCCGGCAACTCGCTGCTGCTGACGACGATTTACACCGCCCTGATCGTCTGGATCGTCGGGCTGGCGGTGCCGGTGACCGCGAGCTACATCATCTGCGCGGTGATCGCCGCGCCCGCGCTGATCGCGCTCAAGGTGCCGGAGTTCGCCGCGCACATGTTCATTTTCTATTACGCGGTGCTCTCCGAAGTGTCGCCGCCGACCGCGCTTTCGCCCTTCGCCGCCGCCGCGATCACTGGCGGTGACCCCTACAAGACCACGCTGCAATGCTGGAAGTACACCACGCCCGCGTTCCTGGTGCCGTTTATGTTCGTGCTCGAGCCGAGCGGCCAGGGGCTGCTGCTGATGGGCTCGACCAAGGCGCTGGCCGGCGCCGACTGGGGCTCGATCGCGTGGGTGACCTTCAGCGCCGCGGCCGGCATCGCCGCGCTCGCCTGCGGCTTCCAGGGATGGCTGTTCAGGCGCACCAACCTGCTCGAGCGCGCAATGCTGGTGGTCGCCGGATTCGCGCTCGTGTATACCCACTTGGTGGCCGATCTGATCGGCTTCGGTTTCATCGCGGCGGTGGTGGCGATGCAGCTGCTGCGGCGCGCGCCCGCGCCAGCTTAACCAATGCGTGAAGTCTCGACCGACATCCTGATCCTCGGCTCGGGCGGCGCCGGCCTGTTCGCCGCGCTGCACGCGCACAAGGCCGACCCTTCGCTCTCGATCACGGTCGCGGTGAAGGGCTTGCTCGGCAAGTGCGGCTGCACGCGCATGGTGCAAGGCGGCTTCAACGTCGCGCTCGCAAAGGAAGACTCGGTCGAGCGCCATTTCATGGACACCATCGAAGGCGGCAAGTGGCTGCCCGACCAGGACCTCGCCTGGAAGTTGGTGACTTTGGCGGTTGAAAGAATCAGGGAGCTGGAAAATGAACTGGGCTGCTTCTTCGACCGCAATCCGGACGGCAGCGTCCACCAGAAGGCCTTCGCCGGGCAGACCTTCGACCGCACGGTGCACAAGGGCGACCTCACCGGCATCGAGATCATCAACCGGCTCGCCGAGCAGGTCTGGGCCAGAAAGATCGGCCGGCTGGAGGAACACAGGGCTGTTGAACTAATAAAAAATACTTCTGGCAATGCGATCGCGGGCGTTCTATTCATCGACATGCGGACCGGCGAGTACGTGTTCGTGCGCGCCAGGGCGGTGCTGCTCGGCACCGGCGGCGGGCCGACCATGTACAAGTACCACACGCCTTCGGGCGACAAGAGCTGCGACGGGCTCGCCATGGCGCTGCGCGCGGGGCTCCCCTTGCGCGACATGGAGATGGTGCAGTTCCATCCGACCGGCCTCTACGCGGGCACGCACACGCGCATGACGGGCACGGTGCTCGAAGAGGGCCTGCGCGGCTCGGGCGGCTACCTCCTGAACGGCGCCAAGGAACGCTTCATGCCGAAGTACGACCCCAAGGCGGAGCGCGCGACCCGCGATTTCGTCTCGCGGGCGATGTACTCGGAGATGAGGGCCGGAAATACGAGCCCGAATGGGGGCCTTTTTATTTCAATGAGTCATTTGGATAAAAATCTGGTTGAAAAACAATTTCGCGGCATGGTCGAACGGTGTGCGGACTGCGGCTTCGACCTTGTTGGCGGCCTGGTGGAAGTGGTGCCGACCGCGCACTACATGATGGGCGGCGTCGA
>JBBPIU010000023.1:0-2591 GCA_038040245.1 Pseudomonadota bacterium
CTGCGCGGCTTCGCCGCCGGCTGCGAGATCGCCGCGGGCTCGCGCCCCACGCCGCAGGAGCCTGCGCCACAGAAGCGCGCATCGGAGCTGAAGGAAGTCATGGAGCTCGGCGTATCGCGCCTCCTGGACTACCAGGGCGAAGCGTACGTGGCGCTGTTCCGCGAACGGATGAAACCGTTCCTCGAGGGAGACCCGGGGGTTCCATCACAGTTGTCCGCGGAGGTCGCGCGCGAGATGGCACTCTGGATGAGCTACGAGGACATCGTCCGTGTTGCAGACCTGAAAACCCGTGCTTCGCGCTTCGAACGGGTGCGCAAGGAAGTCGGCGCCAAAGAAGGCGAACCGGTGGTGGTGATCGACTTCCTCAAACCCGGCGTGGAGGAATTTGCCTCCCTCCTGCCCCCCTTTCTCGGCAGCCCCCTCACGCTCTGGGCGGAGAAGAACGGCAAGCTGGATGCCTACAACGTCGGCATGCACGTGAAAACCTCCGGGGTATTCGGCTACCTCATGGTGCGCTCCCTGGCGTGGCTCAAGCCGTGGCGGCCTTATTCCTATCGTTACCAGGAAGAGCAAAAACTCATAGAGCACTGGCTCACGCGCGTGCGCGAGACCGCCGCGCGCAGCATCCCGCTCGCGCTCGAGGTCGCCGAATGCGCGCGCCTGATCAAGGGCTACGGCGAGACCCACCGCCGCGGCAAAGCCAACTTCCTCGCCATCCTCGATGCACTGGTGGAAAATCCGGCAACCTCGGACCCGGGCGAGCAGGCCAAGTCAATCCGCAAGGCGCGTGAAGCGGCGCTCGCCGACCCCGAGGGTAAGGCGCTCGGCGGCGCGCTCGGCAAGCCGGTGACCTGGCTCAAACCGGTGAAGGGCTAGCGCCCGGCCCTAGTCCGCGCGTAAGCCGATTTCCCTGACGAGCGCGCCCATGCGTTCGTGCTCGGCTCGCAGGCGCGCCGCGAAAGCCTCGGGCGATAGCACCATTTCCTGCGCCGCGATCGCGCCGGCACGCGCCTTGAGTTCGGCCGACTGCATGGCCTTGCCGATCTCCGCGTTCAGCTTCGCGATGACGTCCTTCGGCGTGCCCGCGGGTGCGTAGATTCCGAACACCGTATCGGTGTCGAACTCGCCGCCGACCACTTCGGCGACCGTAGGCACCTCCGGGTAGGCCGGATGGCGCTTCGGGCTGCCGACGGCGAGGAGTTTCAGCTTTCCCGCCTTCGAGTGCTGCAGGCCGATGCCCGGATCGAACATGAAATCCAGCTGCCCGGCGAGCAAGTCGGTGAGCGCGGGTCCGGCGCCCTTGTAGGGGACGTGCGTCGTCAGCACCTTGGCCGCGCGGTTGAACATCTCGCCCGCCAGGTGCGGCGAGCTGCCGTTGCCGGGTGAGCCGTAGTTCAGCTTGCCCGGGTTGGCGCGCAGGTAGGCGATGAATTCGCCGAGCGTGTTGGCCGCAATCGCGGGCTTGATCTGCAGGAACACCGCCACCGAGGCGACTGGCGCCACGGGCTCGAGGGTCTTCATCGGATCGTAGCCGAGGTTCTTGTAGAGCAGCCCGTTGAGCGCGATCGCGCCGCCCGACGACATCAGAATGGTGTAGCCGTCGGGCGCAGCCTTGGCCACCTCGGCGGCGCCGATCGAACCGTTGGCACCCGGGCGGTTCTCGACCACGAAGGGCTGGCCGAGGCTTTCCTGCAACTTGGCGCCCACCGCGCGGCCGAGCTGGTCGGCGGCCCCACCCGGCGGGAAGTTGACGACCATCCGCACAGGCTTTGACGGATAGGTCTGGGCCAAGACCTGAATGGTTGCTGTCAGGAAAAAGATCGATAAAAGGCTTCGGATCATTGGTCTCTCCAGAGCGATCAGGACGGAAATGCCGACTGCGCGCCCTCCAGCCAGGCCTGGCCGTGCGCGTAAAGCGCCTGCACCACCGGGCCCTTGAGCTGCGGCAGGTCGAGCTTGATGGTGTAGCCGATCCTGGTCTGCAGGTAGGCCAGGTGCCGGTAGCCTTCGGGGAAGCCCCCCAGGAGCGCGGGATCGAGCGTCAGCTTGGCCGCCGGGTCGAGCGGGTCCATGCGGTCTTTCTCGTAGATGGGCTGGCGGCGCACGATGCCCCAACAGCCGCCACGTTTGGCGAAGAAGTCGTAGAAGCGCCCGGTGCAGACCACGTCCACCGGCACGCCGTCCACCGCCGCGCGCTGGCTGATGGTCATCTTGGTCTGGGCGATGGCGCGCTCGCCGTTCAGGTCGACGCTGGTCCCGCCCAGGAAATGCAGGATGCTGACGCCCTTGTCGAAGCCGGCGCGGCTCACCTCGATGAACTTCCCGGCCGGCCCCTGGAACCAGGTGGCGGTCATCCAGCCGTCCTCGTGCCAGACGGTGCGAAAACGCGCCCAATCGCCCGCGTCCCGCCACAACGCCCAGTTATTCACCGTTTCGACGATGGCGAGCCTGTCCTCCCAGCCGGCCTGCATGATGCTGTCCTCCATGGCGTGAGGACGACACTTTATAATGGTTTTTTGACCCGAGGAGCGAGAAATGGCAAGCGTCCAGCAGCCGGATTCCACGGCTGCGCGTGAGCAGCAGCGGCAGGA
>JBBPIU010000023.1:2691-8453 GCA_038040245.1 Pseudomonadota bacterium
AGCAGCGGCAGGAGTTCTACCGGCGCATGGACCGGGACAACCTCGCCCCGCTGTGGGAGGTGTTGCACGCGCTCGTGCCGCCCCAGCCGCAGAGCCCCTGCAAGCCGGGATACTGGAACTACAAGGCGATCCGGCCCTACATCATGGAAGCCGGGCGCGCGATTACCGCGAAGGAAGCGGTGCGCCGCGTGCTGGTGCTGGAGAATCCGGGCCTGCGCGGCCAGTCCTGCATCACGCGCAGCCTGTATTGCGGGCTGCAGCTGATCCTGCCGGGCGAAATCGCACCCAGCCACCGCCACACCCAGTCGGCCTTGCGCTTCATCGTCGAGGGCTCGGGCGCCTACACCGCGGTCAACGGCGAGCGCACCGTCATGCAGCCGGGCGATTTCATCATCACCCCGGCCTGGACCTGGCACGACCACGGCAATCCCGGCACCGAGCCGGTGGTCTGGATGGACGGGCTCGACATCCCGATCCTGGCGCTGTTCGACGCGCAGTTCGCGGAGAACTACCCGGAGGAGATGCAGCCGGTGACCACCGCCGAAGGCACCTCCCTCGCCCGCTACGGCAGCAACCTGGCGCCGCTCGATCCGGTGGCGCCGTTCGGCAAGACCTCGCCGATCTTCAGCTACCCCTACGCGCGCAGCCGGGAGATGCTGGCGGCGCTGGCGAAGAACGGGGATCCGGATGCCTGCCACGGGTGGAAAATGCAGTTCATCAATCCGCTCAGCGGCGGGCCCGCGATGCCCACGATCGGCGCCTTCATCCAGCTGCTGCCGAAGGGTTTCCGCTCGAACCCCTACCGTTCGACCGACAGCACCGTGTACTCGGTGGCGGAGGGCAAGGGCAAAGTCAGGATTGCGGGCGACGAGTTCCCCTTCGAGCCGAGGGACACCTTCGTGGTCCCGTCCTGGCATGCGCTCAGCATCGAAGCCGCGGAGGATTGCGTGCTGTTTTCCTATTCCGACCGGTCGGCGCAGCAGGCGCTCGGCCTGTGGCGGGAGCGCCGCGGGTGAACGACGCTGCCTTTTATTCGCGGGAGTACAACAACCGCGCGCTGGTCCCCGACAACGAGAAATTTGTCGAGCACTGGGTGCAGGACTCGGAGCGAGCGCGCGCGACCATGACCTGCCACCTCGACCAGCGCTACGGCGATTCTCCCGGCGAGGCGATCGACATCTTTCCGGCGCGCAAGGGCGACGGCACCTGCATGATGTTCATCCACGGCGGCTACTGGCGCGCGCGCGACAAGAAGGATTTCTCCTTCCTCGCCCCGGCCTGGGTGGACGCGGGCGTGTCGCTCGCGGTGGTGAACTACGACCTCTGCCCGCAGGTGACGGTGGAGGAAATCGTGCGCCAGATGCTGCGCGCCAGCCGCTGGCTCTGGCTGCACGCGGAGGAGTACGGCATGGACGAGGACCGGCTCTATGTCTCGGGCCACTCGGCGGGCGGGCACCTCACGGCGATGATGATGGCGGCGGTCTGGCCGGCGTTCGACCGGCGGCTGCCGAAAGACCTGTTCAAGGGCGGACTCGCGATCAGCGGCATCTACGACCTGCGGCCGATGGTGCAGGTGGACTGGCTCAATGGCGACCTGCGCCTGGATGAAGAGGCGGCGATCCGGGTCTCGCCGATTTTCATGCCGGCAGCGTCGCGCGCACCCGTGATGACCTGCGTCGGCGGCGACGAGAGCTCGGAATTCCGCCGCCAGAACGCGCTGCTCGGCGAACGCTGGCGCGGCGCCTTCGCGGGCGACATCCCGATGCCCGGCAGCCACCATTTTTCGGTCATCGACGGGCTCGCCAACCAGTCGAGCGCGCTGTTCTCCGGGGCACGCCGGCTGATGAAGCTCGACCGATGAGGGAATTCCTCGAACCGGGGCGCTACATCGACAGCGGCCATCCAGCTGTTATTTCTTTTTCTAAGAAAAATGCTATTGGAAAAACCCATTTAGCTCGCGCGGTATCCTTGTACTACGCGGTGCGCGACGCCATCCGCTACAACCCGTTCCTGGATTTTTCGAAGGAAGAGACGTTCCAGGCATCGCGCTGCATCACCGCGGGCGAAGGCTTCTGCATCGGCAAGGCCGCGCTGCTCGCCGCCTGCGCGCGCGCCGACGGCATCCCGGCGCGGGTCGGTTTCGCCGACGTGAAGAACCATCTCACCACGCCCGCGTTGCGCGAGCGCATGGGCACCGACCTCTTCGTATACCACGGCTATGCCGAGCTGCTGCTCGAGGGTAAATGGGTCAAGGCGACGCCCGCCTTCAACGTCGAGCTGTGCCGGCGCTTCCGCGTCAAGCCGCTCGAGTTCGACGGCCGCGAGGACTCGATCTTCCATCCGTTCGACGAGGAAGAGCGCCGCCACATGGAATACCTGCGCGACCGCGGCAGCCATGCAGACGTGCCGGTCGCGGAGATCATGCAGGCATTCCGCGAGGTGTACCCGATGCTCTACAGCATGGGGGACGCGGCTGCCACGGAGCGCTTCGGCTGACTCCGCGGGAGCTCCTCGAAGCAAGCTTTCGCGCCGCGGTCGCCGCGGCCGATCCTCTCAAGATCGTTCCGGCCCACCTGCCGCCGCCGCCGGATGGCCGCACGCTGGTGCTCGCGGCCGGCAAAGCCGCGGCCTCGATGGCGCTGGCGGTGGAGCAGCACTGGCCCGCGGACAAGAAGCTCTTCGGCATCGCGCTGACCCGCTACGGCCACGCGCTGTCGCTGGAGCGGATCCGCTGGGTGGAGGCGGGCCATCCGGTTCCGGACGAAGCCGGCGAGCAAGCCGCGCGCGAAATGCTGGGCGCCGCGCGCGCGATCAAGTCCGTGGACCTGCTGCTGGCCCTGATTTCCGGGGGCGGCTCGGCGCTGCTCTCGCTGCCCGCCGAGGGGATCTCGCTAGGCGACCTGCGCAAAGTGACGCAGGACCTGCTGCGCAGCGGCGCGCCCATTCAGGAGATCAACACGGTACGCAAGCACCTGTCGCAGATCCAGGGCGGCCGGCTGGCCGCGGCCTGCAAGGCGCCGGTGCTCACGCTGATCATCTCGGATGTGACCGGCGACGACCCGACGCACATCGCCTCGGGCCCCTGCGCGCCGGATCCGACGACCTTTCAGGAGGCGGTGGACGTCTTGAACCGCTTCGACGTCAAACCGCCGCGGGCGGTGCTCGAGCACCTGATCTGCGGCCTGCGCGGGGAGCGCGAGGAAACACCCAAACCGGGCTCGGCGGTGTTCGAACACGTCGAGAACCGCGTCATCGCGACCGCGCGCGATTCGCTGGAGGCAGCCGCGGCGCTGTTTCGCGAAAACGGCATCGAACCGGTGATCCTCGGCGATTCCATCACCGGCGAGGCCAGGGAGGTCGCCAAGGTCATGGCGGCGCTCGCGCGCGAGATCCGCAGGCACGGCTCGCCGTTCAAGCCGCCGGTGGCGCTGCTCTCGGGCGGCGAATGCACGGTGACGGTGCGCGGTACCGGCGGGCGCGGCGGGCGCTGCGGAGAATTCCTGCTCGCGCTGGGGCTGGAATTGGCGGCAACCGCGGACGTGCACGCCATCGCCGCGGATACCGACGGCATCGACGGCTCGGAGGACAACGCCGGCGCCCTGCTCGCGCCGGATTCGCTGGCGCGCGCCCGCGCGCATGGCCTCGACGCGAGGAAGCTCCTGGCGACCAACGACAGCTACGGGATTTTTTCAGCGCTCGGCGACCTGGTGGTCACCGGGCCCACGCGCACCAACGTCAACGACTACCGCGCGATCCTCATCGCGTAGGCGCGATCCTAATAACGGTAAAATAAGGAAAGCGCGTGCACATGTCCGACTCGAAGCCTGAGTTCGATGCGGTGGTCGTTGGCGGCGGACTTGCCGGCCTCTATGCGTTGCATCGCCTGCGCGGGGTTGGCCTCAGCGTGCGGGCCTACGAGGCCGGCAGCGGCGTCGGCGGCACCTGGTTCTGGAACCGCTATCCCGGCGCCCGCTGCGACATCGAGAGCATGGAGTATTCCTACTCGTTCTCGAACGAGCTGCAGCAGGAATGGAAATGGCCCGAACGCTACGGCACCCAGCCCGAGATCCTGCGCTACATCAATCACGTCGCCGACCGGTTCGACCTCAGGCGCGACGTGCAGCTCAATACGCGCGTGGTGTCCGCAATCTTCGACGAGGCGACGAACCGCTGGACGCTGGAGACCGACAAGGGCGAGATCGTCTGCGCGCCGTTCTGCATCATGGCGGCAGGCAATCTCTCCACGCCGCGCGTGCCCGAGTTCAAGGGTTTGGAGCGCTTCAAGGGCCAGTGGTACCACACCGGCCTGTGGCCGGCGGAGGGCGTGGATTTCACCGGACAGCGCGTCGGCGTTATCGGCACCGGCTCGTCGGGCGTCCAGATGATCCCGCACATCGCCCGGCAGGCCAAGCACCTGCATGTCTTCCAGCGTACGGCGAATTTCAGCCTGCCGGCCCGCAGTGCCCCGCTCGACCCGGAGACAGAGCGCGAACACAAGGCGAGCTATGCCGAGCGGCGACGGGCTGCCTACGACACGCCGTTCGGCATATCCGGCTATCCGCCGCCCACGAAGTCCGCTCTGGCGGCCTCGCCCGAGGAGCGGCAACGCCTCTATGAGGCCAGATGGGCGGCGGGCGGCAGCATCAGCTTTCTCTACGCCTTCAACGACCTGCTGGTGAACAAGCAGGCGAACGACACCGCGTCCGAGTTCGTGCGCGAAAAGATCCGCGGCATTGTCCGCGATCCCGCCGTCGCCGAGCTGCTGGCGCCGAAGGATCACCCGATCGGCACCAAGCGCCTGTGCCTCGATACGAACTATTACGAGACCTACAACCGCGACAACGTCACCCTGGTCGATGCCCGCAAGACACCGATCGAGGAAATCACGCCCACCGGCCTGCGCACGCGAGACGCGGAATACACTTTCGATTCGATCGCGTTCGCGACCGGGTTCGATGCCATGACCGGTGCCTTGCGCGAGATCGACGTGCGCGGCACGGGCGGCGTGGCGCTCGCGGACAAGTGGTCCGCCGGTCCACGAACCTATCTCGGGCTGATGGTGTCCGGCTTCCCCAACATGTTCGTCATCACCGGCCCCGGCAGCCCGGGCGTGAAGAGCCAGATGATCCTCGCCATCGAGCAGCACACCGACTGGATTGCCGACTGCCTCAAGCATCTGCGGGAGCGCGGCTTCGGCCGCATCGAAGCCACGCCCGACTCGGAGACAAAGTGGGTCGAGCATGTGAACGAGGTCGCCGACGCCACTCTCTATCCGCTCGCCAACTCCTGGTACGTCGGGGCCAACATTCCCGGCAAACCGCGCGTCTTCATGCCCTATGTCGGCGGCGTCGCCGCCTATACGCGCAAGTGCACCGAGATCGCCCGCAACGGGTACGAAGGCTTCGCGCTGACGCGGTGAAACGGCGGTGCTAACTCGGGCCGTGTACGTTCACTGTTTCTTGTCTACTTCCGCACGCCGCTTGTCCTCCTCCGCGCGCCTCTTGTTCTCCTCCGCACGCCTCTTGTCGTTCTCCGCGCGCTGCTTGTCGTTCTCCGGGGGCTTCCTGTCCTCCTCCGCGCGCCGCTTGTCCTCCTCCGCGCGCCTCCTGTTCTCCTCCGCGCGTTTCCGGTCGTCCTGTTTCCTGTCGTCGCGCTTCGCGTCGCCTTTCTTGCCATCGCTCTGCTTGCCCGCATCGGAGGCTGCCTTGGCCGCGGGAGCGGGCTCTGCTTTTGCAGGCGCCGGTGCAGGCACGGGGGCAGGC
>JBBPIU010000023.1:8553-33404 GCA_038040245.1 Pseudomonadota bacterium
TCGCCACAGGCGCGGGCGTCGGAGCAGGCGCTGCAGGTGCCGGCTTCGCCACAGGAGCCGGCGCCGGAGCCGGCGCGGCGGGCGGCGCAGCTGCAGCGGGCGGCTTGCGATCTTCGCCCTTGCGATCTTCACCTTTGCGCTCGCCACCCTTGCGCTCATCGCCTTTGCTTTCGGGAGACTTGTCGCGCGCAGCGGCCGGCTTTCCCTCAGGCGCCTGCGCGGGCGGGGGCGCAGTCGGCGGTGCCGCTTGCGGCGGCGCAACGACGATGACATTTGTTACCGGCGCGGGAGCGGCCGGCTTCGAGGCTGCGGTCGCGGCGGGCGTCTGCGTTCCCGCGGCGGGTGCGGGCGGCGTGCCCGGCGTCGCGGCCGGATCTTTCTGCGGCGCGACAAAGCCGGCCGGCGCCGCTGGGGGCGCGCTTCGCGCAATGATGGGCCGCTCGTGCGTGCGCGCAGGCGGCTGGACGGTCGCGGCTGGTGCTGCGCCGCGCACGCTCTGCTGAACCGGTGCGACCGGGGCCGCAGTTGCGACCGGCGCGCTTGTCGCCGCCTGCTGCGGTGCTTGCACCGCCGCCTTGGCGACAGGCTGTGATTGCGCAAACGCCGTCACCGGCACGGCAACGACCGCACCCTGCACCTGCCGGTTCATGTATACGTTGGTCACGTTCACGTTGTTGTACACGTTGGTGATCGTCGTATTGCTGACGTTCGTGTTGCTGCGATTGATGTCTTCGAAGTAGCCGCGGCTCACCTGGTACGAGGGCCGGTAAACCTCGCGCGGCCCGAGCGGGAACCATGCGACCCCGCCCACGTTCCCGCTCGACAGCGTGACCTGGAAGTTGCTGCCGCCGACGAATGCGACCAGCGCGGGCGCGTATACGGCCCTGCTCTGCACCGGCGCGGGCACCCACGCCCACCGCCCCCTGACGTTGGCCCAGCGGCCGTAGTGAGACACGGCGTAACCCCATGGCGCGTCGTCCACCCAGGTCCAGCCCCACGGTTGCACCCATGCCCAATGCCCGTCGCGGTAAGGCGTCCAGTCGTTCGCCACGCGAGAGGGCACCCAGACCCTGCCGTACTCCGGTTCGTTGCGCCAGGTGCCGTAGGCGTCGAGGTCTTCGGCCCCGATCACGTCGCGGGACATGTAGCGCGCGGAGACCGAGGTCTCGGCACGGCGGTCGCGATCGCTTGCCCAGCGATCGAACTCTTCGGGGCGCGGCGTGGAAATGTATTCATAGCTGCGCAGGCCCCTGCCGCCGAAGCGATACGCCTGCCGCGAATCGACGTTGTACGCCGCGCGCTGCCCGTACACCTCGCCCTGGCCGCTGCGCACGACGATAGCCGTTGCATCGTCCACCGGATCGACTTCAATGCGGTAGCTCCCCGGCCGCCGCGCGGTGAACGCAAGATTCGGCGTCGCGACTTCCACCGACTGGCGCGGGCCCAATCGCCGCACGCGCACGTTCAGCGTGCCTTCATCGACCTGTATCTGGACCAGGCTGTTGCTGAGATTCAGGAACCTAAGGCTGGTGTTCTCGCCCATGCGGAACACGGCACCGCCGACCTGGATCTCGGCGCGCGAGGCGCGGTCGGTCCACAGGCGATCGCCGATGGTGAGCGGCCGATTGACCTTCGCCTGGGCCCAGTAGCCATCGCCTGCCGGTGAAAAGCTCACGTTGCCGGCGGTGTAGGCAAGGCGGGCCGCGTAGACCGGCGGATCGGCAAATGCACTGCCGTTCGCAACCAACGCCAGCAAAGCCAGCAGCAGTGCGATGCTGCGATTGCGGGAGTATTGTGCGCGCATTTTTTGACCCTCCACCGTAAGACTTACCGAGTCAGTTTGTTGGATATACACCGGGGCGGGAAGATCGTATGTACGCTATCGCACGGATGGTTTTGGTGTCAACCGCCCGCCCGCGCAAGCGCAGAAAGCCGTACCGGCGACCCCGGCGAAAAAGTAACGCGCGATCGCCAGTAAAAGAAGGGCAGGGAGCGGTCCCTGCCCTTTTTCTTTGTGGAAAGCGCGCCATCGGCGCGCGAGCAAGTCCTGACGAATTGGTCTATGCTTTGTGCGTTGTCGCACCAAGCGTCAGGGAGGCCGGGATGCGAGCCGCGGGCGTAAGTCGCCTTTCACGGGCAAGCAATGCGCAGATTGCGCGCAGCATTCGGCGCGGTGGAGGGCTGCGCGCAACGCTTCTCACTGCCGCACTCGCGCTATGCCCGGCGTTCCCGTGTACGGCATTCGCCGCGGAGCCCGCCTCGCTCGATGATCCGAATCCAGCGGCGGCGCCGGACAACGATGCGGCCGCGGCCGATGTCGCAGCGTCGCGGCTTGCGCAAGCAGGCGCTCCGGGGGCGCGTGCTTCCGACGCGCCGAAGCCCGATGTGTCCGCGGAAATTGAAGCTCGCAAGAGCTACTCCATTCCGGCCCTCGAAATCGTCGGCTTCGACTTCCTGCTCAACCGGTACAACCGGCGCTACAGCGACAACCGCCGCGACTACGACGTCAGCTCGTCCTCGATCAGGAACAACCTGCGCAGCGGCTGGGGCACCGACAACGATCCCTTCAAGACCAACCAGCTCGGCCATCCGTACCAGGGATCGATGTACCACGGCTTCGCGCGCTCAGCCGGCCTCAACTACTGGCGGTCGCTCGGCTACGCGTTTGCGGGCAGCGCCGCGTGGGAGATTGCCGGCGAAAACACGCGTCCCTCCTTCAACGACCAGATCGCGAGCGGCGTGGGCGGCACGTTCCTCGGCGAGGCGCTGTTTCGCATGTCAAGCCTGGTGCTCGAAAAGGCGGACGGCGTTCCCCGCTTCTGGCGGGAGGTCAGCGCGGCGGTGATTTCTCCGGCCACGGGCTTCAACCGCCTCGCCTTCGGCGATCGCTTCGACAGGATCTTTCCGAGCAACGACCCCGTCCGCTACGCCCGCGTGGGGCTCGGCTTCATGGGCACAGCGCAGAACGACCAAGGCACCTCCACGCAGCTCAAACGCAACGAGGCGCAGGCGGATTTTTCGCTCGACTACGGCCTGCCGGGCGGCCCGAACTACGGCTACAAGCGCCCATTCGACTACTTCACCTTCCAGGCCACGGCTTCAAGCGCGAACGTGTTCGAGAACGTGATGACGCGCGGGCTGCTGGTCGGCAGGGAATACGGGGGGAAGGATCACCGGGGGATATGGGGCCTCTACGGCAGCTATGACTACATCTCGCCGCAAATCTTCCGCATATCGAGCACGGCGCTGTCGCTGGGCACCACCGCCGAATGGCGGCTGGGCGGTAACATCTCGCTCCAAGGCTCGGCGCTCCTGGGTGTGGGCTATGCCGCGGCCGGAACGGTCAAAGGTGTCGGTGAGACCGACTATCACTACGGCGTCGCGCCGCAGGGCCTCCTCGCGCTGCGGCTGATTTTCGGCGACCGGGCCTCGCTCGACGTGACGGGCCGCGAGTACTTCGTGAAGGGCGCGACTTCCGGCGGCAGGGCAGGCCACGACAACATCGCCCGCGCGGACGTGGCGCTGACCGTGCGCGTCCACAAGCAGCATGCGATCGCGATCAAGTACCTGTGGAACCGCCGCGATGCGACCTACCCCGACCTCGGCGACAGGACGCAGACACGCGGCACCTTCGGCATTTTCTACACGCTGCTCGGGCACGACCGCTTCGGCTCCGTCGGCTGGCGCTGAGGACGCGCCGCTACCTGGCAGCGGCGGCCAGCTCGTCTTCGTACTCGCGCAAGAGCGGCCCGAGCTCGGCGAGCAGCGGCTTGAGGTAGGGCTCGTACTTCTTCCAGCGCCCGACCGAGGTGTTGTAGATCGGCTGCCGCACCTGGGCGAGGCTCGCGGTCTTCACCGGGCGCTCGGTCTCGTAGAACTTCAGGCAGGCGTCGTTCCATTCCAGCCCGATGTGCGCGATGATCCGGCGCGCCTGCTTCTCGACGTCGGCCACCACGTCCTCGTAGCGCACGCTGAGCATGAAGCCCTCTGGCAGCAGTTTCTCCCACTGCAGCATGTGCTCGTGGTAGGCGCGGTAGACCTTGCCGAGATCGGTCAGGTTATAGCTCCAGGGCATGCCGTCGGGGAAGAAGATGCGGTAGATCGACAGGCAGGTATCCACCGGATGGCGGCGCGTGTGCACGATGCGCGCCTGCGGCAGGATGAACGGGATCACGCCCGTCCAGTAGTAGTTGCCCGGCATCTTGTCGACGATGCGCTTCGCCCCGGGCCGGCCGGCGGCGCGCGCGAGCGCCTCGATCGCCTGCACGTAGCGCTCGCCGCGCTCGCGCAGGCTGAGCATCTTGCAGGACAGGTCGACGCCCGGGATGTAGGTCGGGATCACCCCCTGCTCATCGCCGGTCTGGATCAGCTTGCCGTTGACGCTGACGCCGTCGAGCACGCGGTGCAGGAGCTTGAGTTCGCCGGCGCCGTGCGCCGCGGGATGGCTGGCGATGATCTGCTCGGCGAGCGTGGTGCCCGAGCGCGGCATGCCGAGCACGAACACGGGCTTGTCGCTCGGGCAGCCGAACTCGCGCACCCGGTCGAAGGTGGCGCGCGTGACCTTCAGGCGCGTCAGCTTGAGCAGGCCTTCCGCGGCCGCGTGGCGGTACGGCATGAGCTGCGACTGCAGCCGCCCCGCGGTTTCGTAGTGGGCGAAGGCGCAGGCGAGCTCCCCCACATCCTCCGAGGCCTTGGCCACCGCGAAGTGCAGCTCGACCTTCTTTTCCGGCTGGAACTTGTCGATGTGCCCCAGCGCGAGATTGAGGCGCTTGCTCGGCTCGTCGCTATAGGCGTGCTGGTGCTCGACGCCGAAGACGCGCAGCGCCGTCGGATTCATCGGCTCCAGGGCGATGGCGCGCTCCAGGCTGTCCTGCGAGACCGCGATCTCGCCCATCTGGCGCTGGATCACCGCCAGGTCGTACCACCACTGCACCTGCTTCGCGTCGCCCTCGAGCGCCTTGCGCAGCGCCTCGATCGCCTCGGCATTGCGCTCCGCGCGGTGCAGCCCGCGCGACAGGCCGTGGTAGAAGGCGGGCTCGCGCCGGCCCTGCTCGATCTTCCTGCCGAGCGTCTCGATCACGGTTTCCGGATCGTTGCGCTCGCCGAGAAAGAGCGCGGTCCACTGCTCGAGCGCGCCGGCCGGCGCGGGCGTGCGCTCCATCAGCTGCTCGCAGAGCACCAGCGCCTCGTTGCGCCGGTTGAGGCGCGCAAGCAGCTGGCAGTGCGCCACCGCGAGCGCCTCGTTGTCCTCCTTGCGGCGCAGCATCGCCACGCTCTCGAGCGCGCCGGCGAAATCCAGCGTGTCGCGCTGCAGCTCGAACAGCCGCCGCGCCGCCGCCGATTCGAAGCTGATGTCGAGCGCCTTCGCGAGGCACTCGATCTCGCCTTTCTTGTCGCCGGTGCGGCTGCGCGCCAGTCCCAGGCTCATCCAGCCCCAGCGCTCGCGCGGGCTGCGCTTGGTCTCGACCAGCAGCATGCGCTCGGCCTCGGCGAACTCCTCCGCCGCGATGTGCAGCATCACCAGCTCGCGCCGTGCCGGCGTCCAGCCCGGGCGGCGCTTGAGCACTTCCGCCAGCGTCTCGCGCGCCACCGGGAACAGGCCCTGCTTGCGCGCCGCGGCTGCCTGCTGCAGCTTGCCGATGTCCGGGTCCGCGCCTGCCGCGGGCACGCCCGCCTGCGCCAGCGCCTCGAGCGCGCCCGCCACAGGGGCCTTCATGGGTTGCTGGGGGGGGGCGGCGCGCGCGGGTTGTTTCTTGGAAATGACACTCTCCCCGGGTTCAAAAAAATGGCGGGCTCAAGGCCCGCCATGCATTTTACACGCTGCCGGCAGCGCTAACTCAGGTCGGACCCGTCCGTACCTAGCGTGATGATGCCCGGCAGGTACAGGATCGAGGTGATGCCGGTGCCGTCCTGATCGTAGGCCAAGACCCCCAGGGTGGTCTCGGCCACCCCGTCGCCGTTGATGTCGACGCCGTTGTACACCGCGAAGACGTAATCGTTCGTGCCGTCGAGCGCGGTATCGAGGGCCGTGAACAATCCTCCCGGCGTGGTCTGGCTGGCGATGGTCGTATAGTTGGTCGCGCCCGCCAATACGCTGTTGAAGACGATCGTATCGGCAAGCCCGTCGAAGCCGTTGACGGTCGTGTACGGCACCGCGCCGAGCGAGGCATTATCCTGGTCGCCGACATTCATCAGCAGGTTCAAGGCGCCGTTCAGCGCCGAACCGTCCATGCTGCCGAAGATCTGCTCCTCCAGCACCATGAACACGTCGCCCGCGCCCGTGAGGGAAGCCGAGCGGGCCGCGTCCCAGGCGACACCGTCCATGTTGAAGATGGCCGTGGCGTTGCTGCCGACGCTGACCGCGAGGTTCCCCATCGAGATGTCAGCGCTCGAGCTGCCGTGGGGCTGGAATGGGTTGTACAAGTAAGGAAACAACGTTCCGGTGCTCACCGCTTGCTGGACGAAGACATCCGCAGTCGAACCGGCGCCGACCGTGACGTTGACGTTGCCCACGGCGAGACTTGCGCTGTTGCTCGCGAAGATGTCGAGCAAGCCACCGTAGCCGCTGGGGCCGCCGTCGACCGTCAGGCTGACGCCGCCGATCGAGATGGAGCTGTTGTCCCTGGCAAGGACCTGTGCGTAGGCGGTCGCCAAGGCGCTGGTCGCAGTCGAGGTGCCCGTTGCGGCCACGCTGAAGGTGCCCGCTATCGCCACATCGCCGTAGCCCGACGCGTTCACCATGCCCCGGGCCTGCGCGTCAAACGCCACTGCGCTCGCCGAGACATTGCCGGCTATCGAAACTTTGGCGGTCGAGGAAGTGGTCGCGTAGGCATAGATAGGCGCCAGGAAGACGCTCGCGTAGGTAACCCCCACGGCGCTCGCCACTACGTTGCCGCCGATCGACACCTCTGCGCTTGAACTGTTGCTGCTGGCATACGCGCTGATCCCGCTGAACCGGGCGTTCGCATAGGTGGCGCCAACCGCGCTCGCAGACACGTCACCGCCGATGGAGACGCGCGCCACCGAGTTATAGTAGGCATAGGCCGAGATCGAACTCACGGAGGCAGTGGCTCCGCCGCCGGTCGCCACCGCGCTCGCCACTACGTCGCCGCCGATCGATATTTCCGCGGTCGAAGTGTAGTAGGCGGTCGCGCTGATCCCGCTGAACGAGGCGCTCGCATAAGTAGCGCCCGCCGCGCTGGCCAATACGTCCCCGCCGATGGAGACGCGCGCCAGCGAGTCCACGTAGGCATAGGCCGAGATCGAACTCACGGAGGCAGAGGCATAGGCGCCGGCCGCCACCGCGCTCGCCACCATGTCGCCGCCGATCGATATTTCCGCGGTCGAATTGTAGGCGGCGCCGGCCCAGATTCCTTCAGAGATGTCGGCATACGCATAGGTGGCGCCCGCTGCGCTCACCGAGAGGTCGCCGCCGATGGAGATGCGCGCCACCGAGTTCGAGTAGGCATCGGCCGAGATCGAACTCACGGAGGCATAGGCATAGGCGCCGGCCGCCACCGCGCTCACCACGACATCGCCACCAATCAACACCTCCACGGTGGAAAGGCGATAGGCGTTCGCGCTGATCCCGCTGAACGAGGCACTCGCATAGGCGGCGCCAACCGCGCTCGCAGACACGTCGCCGCCGATCGAAACCCGTGCGAGCGAAACCGTCGAGGCCGAGGCCGAGATCGAGCTTATCGAGGCAGAGGCTCCGCCGCTCGCCGCCACCGCGCTCGCCACGACATCGCCACCAATCAACACCTCCGCGGTGGAAGCGAGATAGGCGCTCGCGCTGATCCCGCTGAACGAGGCACTCGCATAGGCGGCGCCAACCGCGCTCGCAGACACGTCGCCGCCGATCGAAACCCGTGCGAGCGAACCCGTCGAGGCCGAGGCCGAGATCGAGCTTATCGAGGCATAGGCTGTGCCGCTGGCTGCCACCGCGCTCACCACGACATCGCCACCAATCAACACCTCCGCGGTGGAACCGAGATAGGCGCTCGCGCTGATCCCGCTGAACGAGGCATCCGCATAGGTAGCGCCAACCGCGCTCGCAGACACGTCGCCGCCGATCGAAACCCGCGCGAGCGAACCCGTCGAGGCCGAGGCCGAGATCGAGCCTATCGAGGCATAGGCTGTTCCGCCGGTCGCCTGAGCATTCACCAGCAGGCTGCCGCCGATCGAAATCTCCGCCGTCGACTGGGTAGAGGCCGACGCACTGATGTAGCCGCCGTACGCGTTCGCGTAACTTGGCCCTACCGCAGAAACCAGCACGTCGCCGCCGATCGAGATGCGCGCCACCGAGTTCGAGTAGGCCGTGGCCGAGATTTGATACACATAGGCAACGGCCTGCACGGTGGCGTCCGCCCTCACCACCATGTCGTTGCCGACGTACACTGCTGCTGCCTCCGCGTCGCTGTACGCCGAGGCGGAGAGCGAGGCACTCGCGCTCACATAGCCCGTGCCCGCCAGCGAGATGTTGAAATTGCTGATGCCGACCTCGGCATCGCCGCCGTTGCTGGCGATCGCCCGCACCTGCACGTACGCATCGGCGGAGGCGGCGGTCGCGGTTTCCGCAACGCCGATATTTCCCAGCCAGATGAGGTGGCTTTCCGTGCTCAAGTCCGCCGACGCGGAGACGCTTACATAAACGTTCGTGTTATCGGCCATGTTGACTTGCAGGCCGGTGTAGTCGATCGTTCCACTGCCCGTCAGCCCGTTCGAGAAGTGGTAGTCGTAGACCATGCTGGGCGCGAGCGTCGCCAGCGTGGCGGGCAGGAGGGACCGGCTGAAGCCTTCGTCTACGCTCGGCGTGAGCGCGTTAGCGCCAATGTAGAAGTTATGCGCGGCGCCCGTGGCGGCGTTGACGACCGTCCCCGGCACCGTGGCGCTCAAGGTGGGGTTGATGGGGTTGATATCGGCGAAGGACGAGAAGGACGCGGGTAGAACGACCACAGGGGGTGGAACGACCACAGGGGGTGGAACGACCACAGGGGGTGGAACGACCTCAGGGGGTGGAACGACCACAGGGGGTGGAGCGTCCACAGGGGGTGGAACGACCACAGGGGGTGGAACGACCACAGGGGATGGAGCGATCACAGCGCCGCCACCGCCGCCGCCATCGCCACCGCTAAGCAGTACGAGCGCGCCTATTCCACCGGCGACCACAAATCCCGCGCCGTCGCCGAAACCGCCCGCTGTGCCGCCCGCGCCACCTTCCGCGCCACCAACAACACCGCCAGCGCCTCGCTGTTCTCCTTGGCCCTGGCCCGCCTGGGCGAGGAGTTCGCGCTCGCCCGCATCGGCAGCCAACGCATCGCCGGCATTCCACGCGTCGGACTCGAGCGACGCATAGGGGTCAGCCGTCTCGAGGCCATTCACGAAGCCGGCATGGTCCGACGTATCCGATGCAGCCACGCCATCGGCGGCGGCGTCCACGCCAGGCACAGCGCCTTGTTGCGAGGCCGAATCGTCGCTCTGCGGCTGGCTCTCAGAAACAGAAACCGCGTCCGTCTGCTCGGTCACCGCCTGCGCGGCAGCGGCGATCTTCGCCTGCCGGAGCTGCTCTTCTTCGTCCGGGCGCTTGCGCTGTCCGGGGGTCCGTGCCTTGGCGGCCGAGGCGGAAGAATGCCCGCTCAGCAGGCGATCAATTTCTCCAGCGCCGGAAGTCCCTTGAGTGCCGATCGTTTCGAGCATGTCTTGACTCCGGTTGGAGGGCTTTAATTCAATGCATTAAAAACAAAACGCGACAACGGTGCGGATTGCGCCGCAGCCGGATTCTGCCCAACCTGCGCGCAGTTGCCTATAGGTCCGAAGGCATAAGGAAACAAAGATAAGCGTTGGCCGTTCGCGCCGCACCGCCATGGCGCCCGATTCACCGCGCAAGTGCCCCATCGTAGCGCATTGTGCACTGCACCATGTCGCCGGCGGCGGGCTGCTGCGGCAACGCGCTTGCCGGCACATGGCGGCAGGCTGCGCCGAAGGACATCACGTCCCGGCAATCGGGCGAGTGAACCAGGCCCAGCGCATGGCCAAACTCGTGCAACACCACTTTGCGCAGCAGTTCGGGCGATGAGCGCAATTCCTGGCTGGCGCCGTTGATGACGACGTCCGCCTCCAGCAGCGCAAGTGCGGCCTGGCGCCGGAGGGTGAGGCCGCGCATCCCGCGCCGCATCGACGCCGACCAGCCGGCAACGTTCGCGCCATCCAGCCGCCCGGCGGGCAGGTCCGTCTCGCCGGCAAACTCGATGCGCACACCGCAATTTGCCCACGCCTCCGCAGCCTTGCGAAACAGGCTCAGGCCGGCCCCGGGTTCGAGCCATGCGGGTGGCAGGGCGCGGCTGTAGTGCCAGACGAATTTCTCTTCGCTCCAGCGCAACACGCCATCCGCGGACCCGGCTTCGGTCTCGGCAGCGCGGGCGGCGCCCGTCGCGAGCAGCGCCGAGCCGAGCAGCATCGCCAGCAGGACGCGCATGCCAGCCTGGCGCACGCTCAGCGCTCCCGGAACGCCTCGGACACCGTCTTGAGGACGGGCTTGAGGAGGTACATCAGCAGCGACCGGCGCCCGGTGCGGATGTCCAGCACCGCCGTCATGCCCGGAATGACCTCGATGCGCTGCCCGCTGCGCGTCGCCGGGCCCGCGGCGGTGGTGCGCACATGGACCCGGTAGTAGGTGGCGCCGGCGTTGTCGGCGCGCTGCGTCTCGTCGCGCATGGTGTCCGCGCTGACATAGGTGACTTCGCCGTCGACGATGCCGAAGACGGTGTAATCGTAGGCGTCGAACTTGATCGTCGCCGGCAGGCCGCGCCGCACCAGGGCGATGTCCCTGGGCAGCACCTTGGCCTCGACGATCATCTTGTCCTCGACCGGCACGATCTGCAGCAGCTCGTCGCCCGCGCGCAGCACGCCGCCCAGCGTGGTGAATTTCACGTTCTTGACGATGCCGCCCATCGGCGCGCGGATCACGACGTTGGCGAGCTGCTGGCGCCGCTGCGCCGCCTGCTGCTCGACCTGCTCGAACTCTTCTCGCGCGCGCGCCAGTTCGGCGTTGACGTCCTGCACGTACTTGTTCCTGCGGTTGGCGAGCTGCGCCTCGGCCTCGGTCGCGGCGCGCCGCGCGCGCAGGATCTCGATCTGGCTGGCGTCGCCCGAGGCGAGCAGGCGCTCGATGATCGCCAGCTCTTCGCGCGCCAGCCGCGCGACCTCGGTCAGCGAACGCAATTCCTCGGCGAGCGCCTTGCGCCGGCCATCGAGCAGCTCTTGCTGCGCCCGCACCAGCGCGGGAAAGCGCCGCACCTCGGCCGGGAACGCCACGGAGCCGCCGCCGAGCTCGGCCATGAGCCGCGCGATATTGGCCCGCAGCGCAGCGCTCTTGGCTTCCATCTCGACCAGCGCCGCGCGCGTGCGCGTATCGTCCAGAACGGCAAGGATGTCGCCCTCGCGCACGCGGTCGCCCTCGCGCACGCGCAGCTGCCCGAGCACGCCGCCGTCGATCGCCTGGATCACCTGCTCCCGGCTGCTGGCGATGACACTGCCGTTGGCGCGCGCCGTTTCGTCCACGATCGAGAAATGCGCCCAGAGGACCAGCGCCACGAGCGTGGCCAACAGCAGCCAGACCATCAGCGACAGCCGCGACGAGGTCCGCGGCAACAGATCCTTTCCGGTGTTGCGCATGTTCATGCGGCCCCCGCGCCGCGTTCAGCCGCCGAGCGCAGCGCGAGCAGCACCGCTTCGCGTTCGCCGTCGCGCGCGATCCGGCCCCGCTGCATGATCAGGACGCGCTTGGCGAACGAGATCACGCCCGGCCGGTGCGTGGCGATGACCACCGTGTCGGTGGGCGCGAACGCCCGCCCCAGCGCCGAGACCACGCGCGCCTCGAACGCCCGATCGAGCCCGGCGGTCGGCTCGTCGAGCAGCCACACGCGCGGACGCCGCAGCATCACGCGCGCCACGCCGGCGAGCTGGCGCTGCCCGCCGGAGAGGCCGCTGCCGCCTTCGGCGATCTCGCGCTCCAGGCCGCGCGGATGATCGCGCACGAGCTCGTCCAGCCCGAGTTCCTGCACCACCCCGATGAGCGCGTCGTCGTCAGCCATGCCGCCGAGGTCGAGGTTTTCACGCAGGGTGCCGCGGAAAAGCTGCACTTCCTGCGGCAGAAAGCCGACCAGGCCGCGCACCAACTCGGGCTCGAGCAGCGACACGTCGACCCCGCCGATCAGCACCCGCCCGGCCGCGGGCCGGTAAAGCCCGGAGAGCAGCCGCAGCAGCGTCGACTTGCCCGACCCCGGCGGGCCGACCAGCACCACGCGCTCGCCCTCGGCGATCTGCAGCGCGGGCACGTCGATCTGCGGCACCGGCACATTGGCATAGAAAAACCGCGCGCCCTCGAGCGTCAGTGCGTGCCCCAGCCCGGCCGGCGCCAGCAGTTCGATGCCGGGCTCGCGCTCCGGCGGCAGGTCGAGCACCGCATCCACCGAGCGCAGCGACTGCGCCGCCTGCTGCGCCTGCGCGATCAGGTTGACGCCGCTGCTGATCGGACCGATGACGCGGCCGCCGAGGATGCCGCACGCGATCAGCCCGCCGAGGGTGAGCTGGCCGGCCTCGATCAGCTGCACGCCCATGACGATCACGCTCACGTAGGCGATGCTCGCCAGCGTGGTGGTCACCGTCGCCGCGCTCACGATCGCGGCGCGCGACTGCAGGCTCATGCGCGCGATCTCGACGGTCGCCTCGCGCCAGCGCTCCACGAAGCGCCAGCCGGCGCCGAACGCCTTGATGGTTTCCGCGCCCTGGATCGATTCCACCAGCAGGCCATTGCGGCGGAAACCCGCCTGCAGTTGCTGCCGCGAAATGCTCTTCAGCCTGGCGTGCGCAACGAACGCTACCGCCACGGCGAGCAGAGCGACCGCGGCGTAGATCCAGGCCAGGGGCCCGCCGATGAAGGCGATGAGAACGATGAACAGCACCGCGAAGGGAACCTCGGCGAAGGTGAACAGCACCGTGGAGGCGAAAAACGAGCGCGCCAGTTCAAGGCCGGCGACCTGCGCCGCCAGCGTACCGACCGCGCGCGGGCGGGCATCCAGCCGCACGCCGGTGAGGGCGCGGAATACCGACACCGACACCTCCTCGTCGATGTCCCGCGACACCCGGTCGAGCAGGCGCGCGCGCACCATGCGCAGGACGAAATCGAAAGCGATCAGCACGCCGACCACGCCCGCCAGCGCCCACAGCGTGGCGTACGAGAACGAGGGAATCACCCGGTCGTACACCTGGAACGTGAACACCGCGGTCGCGACGGCGAGAATGCTGGTGAGCAGCGTCGCGACCGCCACCTCGGCCAGCAGCCGGCGCCGCGCGCCGAGAGCCGCGGCAATCAGTCCGCCGGCCGCGCTCGGCCCCTTGTCCTCGGCGGGCCGGTCCGGCCGCTCGAGCCAGATGGCGAACGCCTGCGCCAGTTCCGTGGCCGCAACCTCCACCGGCCTGCCATCGCCCGGGTCGAGCAGCCGCCGGGTATCGCGGATCTCGCGCAGCACCCAGCAGCGCCCGCCGTGCTCGACCAATGCCGGCAGGTGCTGCGCGCGAAGCATTCCTGCCTGCGTGGCGGCGAGCCGCGTGCCGCCGGCGCCGAGCCGCTCCAGAGCCGCGCCAAGCGCGCCCAGCGAATCCTTGCCGCCGGCGAAGCGCGGCGACCCGGCCTCCCCGAGCGCGTGCTCGACCTCGGCGAGCTCCAGCCGGCGCCCCCACAGCGCGAGCAGGCGCCGCAGCGGCGCGGCGCCGACCGGCCCGCCGAGCGCGCCCTCGCTCATTTCGGCAGCGTATCCAGCCACGGCCAGAAAGTGCCGGTATTGACCATCAGGCGCAGCGCGGATTGATCGCGCGTGGTGCGCGCGCGCGACAGCGCGAGCTTCGCATCCACTGTTTCGCGGTGCGTGTTCAGCACCTCGAGCCAGGACTTGCGGCCGGCCTCGAACTGCCGGGCGAACGAGCCGGATGCGACATCGAGCGCCGACACCTGCGGCTCGATCTCGCTTACCTGCACGCGGCTCGCCGCGTAATCGGCCAGGTGCGTGCGCGCCCGCAGGCGCACGTCGTTTTCGTCGGCATCGAGTTGCGCGACGGCCGCATCGAGGCGGCTGCGCGCCCCCTGGTATCCCGAGTACGAGGCCAGTCCCGGCTCGGGCGTGAATTGCAGCACGAACAGGGCGCGCGACTCGCTGCTGGGACCAGGCGTGCTGTTCAGGCCGCTGAGGTGCTCCACGCGCAGCGCCAGCCTGGGCAGCATCTGGCCCTTGCGCACGTCGACCTGGGAGCGCGCGCTTTCGACCTCGGCGCGCCGCTGCGCGGCGAGCGGCGATTTTTCGAGATAGGTCCGCTCGGCCTCCGCCGCGGCGCTGTCGGGAAAGGCCGGCACGCTCAGCGGGACGCCGCGCAGAAACGACCAGACCAGGGTCAGGGAGGCGAGTTCCGCCCGTGCGCGGTCGAGCGCGCCGCGCAATTCCGAAACCTGCGCGAGGGCATTGCCGTGGCGCGCGGCGGCAATCGCCACATCGGCCGCCGAGGCGAGGCCCTCGGACTCGCGCCGGCGCACGTAGCGCTGCAGCCCGAGAAACAGGTCCGCGGCGTTGGCCGCGATATCCACGCGCGCCGCCGCGTCCATCCATCCCACGTAGGTAACCGCCGTCTGCTCCGCGAGCCGCTGGCGTGTCTCGCCTTCGGCGGACTCGGCCGCGCTCACCAGCGAGCGGGCGGAATCGATCTGCGCGTCGATGCGCCCTCCCGCCCAGAGCGGCTGCTCCAGCCGCGCGACGCTAGACGGCGTGCCCGTGTTCGCCCGGTTTCCCGAAACCGCGGGGCTCGCGTCCACCGAAAACGTCGGGAAGCGGGCCCACTCGGCGGCGTCGCGCTGGAAACCGGCCGCCGTCACCTCGTGGCCGGCACGCACCCGGTTGGGATTGCGCAGCACGGCTTCCGAGACTGCCTGCCACAGACTGAAGGTCTGAAAGGAAACACCGGAAGATTGCGCGGCAGGCTGCGCCGGAACCCCGGCCGCAAACAGCGCAACCCCGGCCCCGATAACGGCGCATAGCGTGCGCGGCATGCTGCCCATCACGCGGCGCCTGCCGTCACTCGAACCGGTCATCGGCGAACGCGTCTTTCACGCGCTGCGCCCGCTGCAGATCATTCGCGGCCGCCGCAGCCGGGCGCCTGGCCGGCAGCTGCTGGATGTCTGCGCGGCGCAACACGATCTCGACGCGCCGCTTGGCGTGCAAGGCTCGCAGGATCGCGGCAACATGCAGCTTCACGGTGCCGATTGACCGATCGAGCTGTTCGGCGATGCTCTTGTTCGAAAGCCCGATGCAGAGCATCTCGAAGACATCGCGCTGGCGCGGCGTGAGCAGGCCGGCGGCGCTCTTCGGGGGCAGAAGTCGCGCAGCGATACCCGGCGGCGTGGCCGCAACCTGTCCGACCGCGATCGCGCCGTTCGACGCGGAGGCACGGCGGCGCGCATCGTCGATGGCCGCCCGCATCACCCGGCACCAGTCGTCGATCGGCGCCCCCAGCGCGATCCATCGCGCGAAAGCCGGCAAGGCGCGAAGCCGCGGGCCGGCTTGCGGCCCGACGACGATCACCACGGATTCCCGCGCCGCCGCGGCGATGCGCGACAGCCTGGCGGCCGTGATGACGCCCAGGGGATGAAAGATCAGGATGTCGAAGCGTTGATCGGCGGCAGCGAGCGCCGGGTGCGGCGCCAATCCGTCCGCGCTCACAACCCGGATCTCGTCGCCGAACCTCGCGCGAATCAGCTGCACGATGCCGGCACGCACAATCGGCAATGCGCACAGCACCAGCGCGGACAATTCGCCATCCGCTGCGCCAACGGGTGACGGCTCTCTACGACCGAAGTTCATCGCGCTGCGTTCCCTTTTTTATTGCCCCGGATGGGCGATCCGCGGTGCAATGTGCATCGCGCAACAGTGCGCTCATTCTAAGGGAATTCAGGCTCCGGAGGCCGTTACGCCGCCGGCGGGATGATGCCCTGGCGTGCCAGGTACTGGATCACCTGCTCGGCGCCATCCTCCGGCGAGAGCGCCGCGGTCTCGAGGTGCAGCTCGGCGTTCTCCGGCGCTTCGTAAGGCGCATCGATCCCGGTGAAATTCTTCAGCTCGCCGCGGCGCGCCTTGCGGTACAGCCCTTTCGGGTCGCGCTGCTCGGCGACGGCCAGCGGCGCGTCGACGAAGATTTCCACGAAGTCGCTTGGCTTCATCAGGTCCCGCGCCATGCGCCGGTCGCTGCGGTAGGGCGAGATCAGCGAAGCGATGACGATCAGGCCCGCGTCGGACATCAGCTTCGCGACTTCGGCGACACGACGCACGTTCTCGACCCGGTCGGCGTCGGTGAAGCCCAGGTCCCGGCACAGGCCGTGGCGCACGTTATCGCCGTCAAGCAGATAGGTGTGCCGTCCCATTGCGTACAGCCGGCTGTCGACGAGGTTGGCGATGGTCGATTTGCCGGCGCCGGAGAGGCCTGTCAGCCACAGCACGCAGGCGCGCTGCCCCTTCAGGCCGGCGCGCGCGCCGCGCTCGACGTTGAGTGCCTGGACCTGGATGTTGTGCGCGCGGCGCAGCGAGAAATGCAGCAGGCCGGCGCCGAAGGTGCGGTTGGTCAGCCGGTCGATCAGGATGAAGCCCCCCATCTCACGGTTCTCGGCGTAGGGATCGAAGGCGATCGGCCGGTCGAGGGCGATGTTGCAGACGCCGATGTCGTTCAGTTCGAGCTTTCTCGCCGCCAGATGCTCGAGCGTGTTGACGTCGAGCCGGTACTTGGGCGCCGACGGGGTCGCGACCGCCGTCATGGCGCCGATTTTCATGAGGTAGAGGCGCCCGCCGAGCATCGGCTCCTCGTCCATCCAGATCAGCGTCGCCTCGAACTGGTCGGCGACGCTCGCCGGGGAATCGGCCCGCACGATGACGTCGCCCCTCGAGATGTCGATCTCGTCGGCGAGCGTGAGCGTGATCGACTGGCCCGCGACCGCCTGCGGCAGATCGCCGTCGCGCGTGACGATGCGCGCGACCGTGCTCTGGCGCCCCGACGGATGGATGCGCACGCGCTCCCCCGCGCGCACCACGCCGCTGGCGACGGTTCCCGCAAAGCCCCGGAAATCCTGGTTCGGCCGGTTGACCCACTGCACCGGCAGCCTGAAGGGCAGCGCCTGCAGGCGGTCCTCGTCCACGCTCGCCGCGTCGATGAACCCCATCAGCGTGCGGCCCCGATACCAGGGCATGCGCCCGCCTGGCGCGACGACGTTGTCGCCGGTCAGCGCCGAAAGCGGGATCGCCGCGAGGTCCATGAGGCCGAGGCGCTGCGCAAGCCCGGCGCACTCGCCTTCGATCTCGTGGAACCGCTGCTCGGAGTAATCCACCAGGTCCATCTTGTTGACCGCGAGCACCGCGTGGCGCACGCCCATCAGCCCCACGAGGTAGGCGTGGCGGCGCGTCTGCGTGACGATGCCCTTGCGCGCATCGACCAGGATCACAGCCGCATCCGCCGTCGACGCCCCGGTCACCATGTTGCGCGTGTACTGCTCGTGTCCCGGGGTATCGGCGACGATCACCTGGCGCCGGCCGGTCGAGAAAAAGCGGTATGCCACGTCGATGGTGATGCCCTGCTCGCGCTCCGCCACCAGGCCGTCGAGCAGCAGGGCGAAATCGAGGTCGTCGCCCTGGGTGCCGTATTTCTTCGAGTCCGCCGCGAGGGCGGCGAGCTGGTCGTCGAACACCTGCTTCGACTCGTACAGCAGGCGGCCGATGAGCGTGCTCTTGCCGTCGTCCACGCTGCCGCACATCACCATCCGCAACAGCGGTGCGTCGAGGGCCGCCATCAGAAATAGCCTTCCTGCTTCTTCTTTTCCATGGAACCCGCCGAGTCGCTGTCGATCACCCGGCCCTGGCGCTCGGAGGTCCGCGATTGGCGCAGTTCGTCGATGATCTCGGGCAGCGTTTCGGCGCTGCTTTCGATCGCCCCGGTAAGGGGATAGCAGCCGAGCGTGCGGAAACGCACCTTGCGCATCGCGGGCACCTCGCCGGGTCGCAGCGGCAGGCGCTCGTCGTCGACCATGATGAGGGCGCCGTCCCGCTCGACCACCGGCCGCTGCCGGGCGAAGTAGAGCGGGACGATCGGGATGTTCTCGGCCCGGATGTACTCCCAGACGTCGAACTCGGTCCAGTTGGAGAGCGGGAATACGCGGATGCTCTCGCCCCGCTGCTTGCGCGTGTTGTAGAGCCGCCACAGTTCCGGCCGCTGGTTCTTCGGATCCCAGCGATGCTGTGCCGAGCGGAACGAGAAGACGCGCTCCTTGGCGCGCGATTTCTCCTCATCGCGCCGTGCGCCGCCCAGCGCGACGTCGAAGCCGTACTGGTCGAGCGCCAGCTTCAGCGCCTCGGTCTTCATGACGTCGGTGTGGACGGCCGAGCCATGCGTGAAGGGGTTGATGTTGTTCTCGGCGCCGGCGGGGTTCACGAACACGCGCAGGTCCAGGCCGTGCTCGCGCGCCATGCGGTCCCGGAACCGGTACATGTCGCGGAATTTCCAGGTCGTATCGACGTGCAGCAGGGGAAACGGCGGCGCGCCCGGATGGAACGCCTTCAGGGCCAGCCGCAGCATTACCGAGCTGTCCTTGCCGATCGAATACAGCATCACGGGCCGCTCGGCTTCGGCGACGGCCTCGCGCATGATGTGGATCGCCTCGGCCTCTAGGCGCTCAAGGTAGCTCAGGGCCATGGGTTCGCTGCAAATATACCGTGTCCGCAGCGCGGCCCGGCGCGCAGGCCGGCGCCGCAGGCGCGCTCCGGCGCGGGTTACGCGGACTTCTTTTGCTCGCCTTTCACCGCCTCGGCCGCCGCCTCGGGCCGGTCCAGCAGGCTCATCAGCGCCATCGGCGCGTTGTCGCCCTTGCGAAAGCCGTTCTTGAGGATGCGCAGGTAGCCGCCGTTCCTCTTGGCATAGCGCGGCCCGAGCTCACCGAAGAGCTTGGACACGGTGTCGCGGTCGCGCAGCCGGTTGTAGGCGAGGCGGCGATTGGCCAGCGTCGCGGTCTTGCCCAGCGTGATCATCGGCTCGACGACGCGCCGCAGTTCCTTCGCCTTGGGCAGGGTGGTCGTGATCTGCTCGTGCGTCAGCAACGCGTTCGCCATGTTGCGGAACATGGCGAGCCGGTGGCTCGTCGTGCGGTTGAGCTTCCTCAGTCCGTGGCCGTGGCGCATGGTGCTTTCCTGTTCCTGTGCCCGTATTTATGCGCGGTGATGCTCGAGTCCGGCTGGCGGCCAGTTCTCGAGTTTCATGCCCAGCGTCAGACCCCTGGAGGCGAGCACCTCCTTGATTTCGTTCAGCGACTTGCGCCCCAGGTTCGGGGTCTTCAGCAGCTCGGTCTCGGTGCGCTGGATCAGGTCGCCGATGTAATAGATGTTCTCGGCCTTGAGGCAGTTCGCCGAACGCACCGTGAGCTCCAGGTCGTCCACCGGGCGCAGCAGGATCGGGTCGACCGCGACCGCCTTCTTCTCCTCGGTCGGCAGGGCCGTGCCCTCGAGCTGCGCGAACACCGACAGTTGGTCGACCAGGATGCGGGCCGCGTAGCGCACCGCTTCCTCGGGTTCGATGGCGCCGTTGGTCTCGATGTCGAGGATCAGCTTGTCCAGGTCGGTGCGCTGCTCGACGCGAGCCGAGTCGACCAGGTAGGAAACGCGCCGCACCGGGCTGAAGGAGGCGTCGAGCACGATGCGGCCGATGCCCTTGGTCTCTTCCGGCAGGTAGCGCATGTTGCCCGGCACGTAGCCGCGGCCCGCTTCGACCTTGAGCTGCAGCTCGATCTTGCCGCCCGCCGAGAGGTTGGCGATCACGTGGCCGGGGTTGACCACCTCGACGTCGTGCGAGGGCTCGATGTCGCCGGCGGTGACCGGACCCTCGCCCTTTTTCTTCAGCGTCAGGATCGCTTCGTTGCGGTTATGCAGGCGGAACACCACGCCCTTGAGGTTCAGCAGGATGTCGACGATGTCCTCGCGCACGCCGTCGAGCGTCGAGTACTCGTGGACTACGCCCGCGATCTGCACCTCGGTCGGCGCGCAGCCGGGCATCGAGGACAGCAGCACACGGCGCAGGGCATTGCCCAGCGTGTGGCCGTAGCCGCGCTCGAAGGGCTCCATCGTCACCTTGGCGTGCGACGGGGACAGATTTTGTACATCGACGATGCGCGGTTTCAGAAATCCGGTCTGGGGCATGTGGTTACCTTGTTACTTCGAATACAGTTCGATGATCAGGCTCTCGTTGATCGTGGAGGACATGTCGGCGCGCGCCGGGAGCGACTTGAATTTCCCCTTCAGCGCCTTGGTGTCGACCTCGAGCCACTCGGGAATGTGGCGCGATTCGGCGGCTTCGGACGAGGCCTTGATGCGCAGCTGCGCCTTCGCCTTCTCGGCGACCTCGACCACGTCGCCGGGGCTGACCTCGTACGATGGAATGTTGACGCGCTTGCCGTTCACCAGGATGCCGTTATGCCGCACCACCTGGCGCGCTTCGCTGCGCGAGGCGCCGAAGCCCATGCGGTAGGCGACATTGTCGAGGCGCGCTTCGAGAAGCTGCAGCAGCCGCTCGCCGGTGACGCCCTTGGAGCGCGAGGCTTCGGCGTAGGTCTTGCGGAACTGGCGCTCGAGCACGCCGTAGATACGGCGGGTCTTCTGCTTCTCGCGCAGCTGCTTGCCGTAGTCCGAGAGGCGCGCGCCGCTCTTCTGGCCGTGCTGGCCGGGCGCGTAGCTGCGCCGCTCGATGGCGCATTTGTCGGTGAAGCACTTCTCGCCCTTGAGGAAGAGCTTCTCGCCCTCCCTGCGGCATTGACGGCACTTGGCGTCGAGATTTCTGGCCATGCTTTCTCCTTACCTCGTTCTAGACGCGCCGGCGCTTTGGAGCGCGGCAGCCGTTGTGCGGCACGGGGGTGACGTCGGCGATCGAGCCGATCTTGAGGCCGATCGCGTTAAGCGCGCGCACCGCGGATTCGCGGCCCGGCCCCGGTCCCTTGATGCGGACTTCGATGTTCTTGACGCCGCATTCCTGCGCCGCCCGCCCGGCGCGCTCGGCGGCCATCTGCGCGGCGAACGGCGTTGACTTGCGCGAGCCCTTGAAGCCGGCGTTGCCCGAGGTCGCCCAGGACAGCGTATTGCCCTGGCGGTCGGTGATGGTGACGATGGTGTTGTTGAACGACGCGTGCACGTGGGCGATGCCCTCGGCGACGTTCTTCTTCACCTTCTTGCGCGCGCGCGCCGCAGCCGTCTGCTGCAGCTGTTGTCCGGAGGGGGTTACTTTGCTCGCCATGTGCTGAATCCGAATTGTCGAATAAATAGTTGAACAGTCTGGCTGGTTAGATCTTGCCGGCTGGCGCGTTCTGCTTGACCGCGGCCTTGCGCGGGCCCTTGCGCGTGCGGGCGTTGGTGCGCGTGCGCTGGCCGCGCACCGGCAGCCCCTTGCGATGGCGCGAGCCGCGGTAGCAGCCCAGATCGATCAGGCGCTTGACGGACATCTGCACCTCGCGGCGCAGGTCGCCTTCCACCGTCAGGCGCGTGATGCTCTCGCGCAGCCGGTCCATCTCGGCGTCGGTCAGGTCCTTGATCTTGCGCGTGTGCTCGATCCCGGAAGCGACGCAGATCGCGGTCGCGCGCGAACGGCCGACGCCGTAGATCGCGGTCAGCGCGATGCCGGCGTGCTGGTGGTTGGGAATGTTGATGCCTGCGATTCGGGCCATAGCGTCTTTTCGTCCGGGGAACCTGCAATTATATCAATTTCGTCAAGGCTTTATCAACCTTGTCGCTGTTTATGGCGCGGATCCGAGCAAATCACGCGCACCACCCGCTTGCGGCGCACGATCTTGCACTTGCGGCAGATCTTCTTCACTGAAGCCATGACTTTCATGAGTCGTCTTCCTTTTCTCTATCGCGCCGGCATGCCGGCCTTGAAGCTGGCCTTGCGCAGCAGACTCTCGTACTGGTGCGTCATCACGTAGGCCTGCACCTGGGCCATGAAATCCATCGTTACCACCACGATGATCAGCAGCGACGTGCCGCCGAAGTAGAACGGCACGTTCCAGCGCAGGATCAGGAATTCGGGCAGCAGGCAGACCAGCGTGACGTAGACCGCGCCGGCGAGCGTCAGCCGGGTCAGGATCTTTTCCAGGTAGCGCGCCGTCTGCTCGCCGGGACGGATGCCGGGGACGAAGGCGCCCGACTTCTTCAGGTTGTCCGCGGTCTCCTTCGGGTTGTACTGCAGCGCCGTGTAGAAGAAGCAGAAGAACACGATCAGCGCCGCATACAGCAATACGTAGACCGGCTGCCCGGGCGAGAGCGTGCCTGCCAGGTCGCGCAGCCAGATGAAGCCTTCGGCCGAACTGAACCAGCTGAGCAGCGTCGCGGGGAACAGGATCAGGGATGACGCGAAAATCGGCGGGATCACGCCCGACATGTTGAGCTTGAACGGCAGGTGCGAACTCTGCCCGCCGTAGACCCGGTTGCCGACCTGGCGCTTGGCGTAATTCACCAGGATCTTCCTCTGCCCGCGCTCAACGAAGCACACGAACGCGGTGACGGCCACCACCGAAACCGCGATCAGCAGCGCCGTCAGCGGATGCATCGCGCCGGTGCGCACCAGTTCGAGGGTGCCCGCGATCGCGTTCGGCAGTCCCGCGGCGATGCCGGCGAAGATGATGATCGAGATGCCGTTGCCCAGGCCGCGCTCGGTGATCTGCTCGCCCAGCCACATCAGGAACATCGTGCCGGTGACCAGCGTGGTCACCGTCGTGATCCGGAACATGAGGCCGGCTTCGAGCACCAGATTCGCCTGCGACTCGAGCGCGATCGAGATCCCGGTCGCCTGGAACAGGGCCAGCGCCACGGTGCCGTAGCGTGTGTACTGGGTGATCTTGCGCCGGCCGGTCTCGCCTTCCTTGCGCAGCTGCTCGAGCTGCGGGTTGACCGCGGTCATCAGCTGCATGATGATCGAGGCCGAGATGTACGGCATGATCCCCAGCGCGAAGATGGTAAAGCGCGACAGCGCGCCCCCGGAGAACATGTTGAACATGCCGAGGATGCCGCCCTGCTGGCCCTTGAACAGTTCCGCCAGCACGTTCGGATCGATGCCCGGCACCGGGATGTGGGCCCCGATGCGGAACACGAACAGCGCCCCGAGAAGAAACAGCAGTCTGTTCTTCAGGTCGCCGTAACGCGCGGTCTTGCCTGCGCCGGGAAGTGCAGTCGCCAAACCGGGTTACTCCTTGGCTTTCTTTTCTTTTGCCACGAGTTTCGCCACGGGCGCGGGCGCTGCCGCGGGCTCTTCATACCTGCCGCCCGCCGCCTCGATCGCGGCGCGCGCGCCCTTGGTCGCCTTCACGCCCTTGAGCGTCACCTTGCGCGAGAGCTTCCCGGACAGGATCACCTTCGCGTTGAGCGCCGCGCGCGGCACGATGCGCTCCGCGCGCAGCGCGGCGAAATCGATCTCGGTCGCCTTCATGTCCTGCAGATCGGACAAGCGCACCTCGGCGGTCGCGTCGCGCGTCAGCGAGGCAAAGCCGCGCTTGGGCAGGCGCCGGTGCAGCGGCATCTGGCCGCCTTCGAATCCGACCTTGTGGTAGCCGCCCGCGCGCGCCTTCTGGCCCTTGTGGCCCAGGCCCGCGGTCTTGCCCCAGCCCGAGCCGATGCCGCGCCCGACCCGGTGGCGCGGCTGCCTCGAGCCCGGCGCCGGTTTCAGTCCATTGAGTCGCATGCTAGCTCTCCAGCCTGACGAGATAGGCCACGCGGTTGATCATGCCGCGCACCTCGGGGGTGTCGACAAGTTCTACCGTGTGGTTCAGACGCCTGAGGCCCAGGCCGCGCACCGTCGCGACGTGCCCGGTCTTGCAGCCATTGGTGCTCTTCACCAGCTTCACCTTGATTTTCTTGTCAGCCATGGCGTTCCTGGGAAGAAAGGATTTCCTCGACCTTCTTGCCGCGCTTGGCGGCGATCTCGGCCGGCGTGTTCATTGCCTGCAGGCCCTGCAGCGTCGCGCGCACCACGTTGTACGGATTGGTCGAACCGAAGCACTTGGCGAGGACGTTGGTGACGCCCATCACCTCGAACACGGCGCGCATCGGGCCGCCGGCGATAATCCCGGTTCCCTCCGAAGCCGGCTGCATCAGCACCTTCGCCGAACCATGGCGGCCGATGACGGTGTGGTGCAGCGTGCCGCTTTTCAGCTTCACCTTGAACATGCGGCGGCGCGCCTCTTCCATCGCCTTTTGCACCGCGACCGGAACCTCGCGCGCCTTGCCCTTGCCCATGCCGATGCTGCCGTCGCCGTCGCCGACCACGGTGAGCGCGGCGAAGCCGAGCACGCGACCGCCCTTCACCACCTTGGTGACGCGGTTGACCGCAATCATCTTCTCGCGCAGCCCGTCGCCGCGCTCTTCCTGCTGCTGCATCCGTCTTGCCTGCATTTTGGCCATCGCGAATTCCTTAGAATTTAAGCCCGCCGGCGCGTGCCGCCTCGGCAAGCGCTTTCACCCGGCCGTGGTACCTGTAACCCGCGCGGTCGAAGGCCACGCTCTCGATGCCGGCCGCCTTGGCCTTCTCGGCGATGCGCTGGCCGACGATTCCGGCCGCCTGCTTGGTGCTGCCGCCCTTCATCATGGCGCGCAGTTCCTTCTCCACGCTGGAAGCGCTCGCCAGCACCTTGTCGCCGCCGGGCGAAGTGATCTGGGCGTAGATATGGACGTTGGTACGGTGCACGGTGAGGCGCACCGCGCCGATTTCGCGGATCTTGAGCCGGGTCTGGCGCGCGCGGC
>JBBPIU010000024.1:0-22001 GCA_038040245.1 Pseudomonadota bacterium
GCGTCCCTGCTTGTCCACGAGTAGGCGCCTCGGTGTGGAAGGTGCGTGCGTGGTTGCGCGACCGGCCTGCATTGAGCCGAATCCGGACTACGCCAACACGCAGTCAGGCGGGCTTCTACGCCAACCAGATTGCTGCGGCCATGCGTTCGCTTGCCTTGTCCCTGCGGTAGCTGAAGAAACGCGCGGCGTCAGCGGCGGTGGAGAACCCGCCGCCCGAGACCCGCGCGACGCCGCTTGCCGCGAGGCGCTGCCGCGCCACTGCGTATAGGTCGAGCCGCCAGTGGCCGGGCCGCGTCGGCGTGAAGGCAGATTCAGCTCTCGCATCGCGCTGCAGGAACGCAGCGCGCACCTCCTCGCCAACCTCGTAGTCCGCCGGGCCGATCGCCGGGCCCAGCCACGCGAGGATGCGGCCCGCCGGCACGCCCATCGCGGCGATGGTCGCTTCGATCACGCCGGCGCACAGGCCTCGCCAGCCCGCGTGCGCGATGCCCACCACTTCGCCGCCGTCGTGCGCGAGCAGCACCGGCATGCAATCGGCCGCCATCACGGCACACACCACACCCGCTTTGCGCGTGCATGAAGCGTCTGCAGCCACGCCGATCGCGGATGTTGCGGCATCGACAACCGAAATGCCGTGAACCTGCTTGAGCCATTTCGGTTCGCCGGGCAGGTGCTGCTGCAGGCGTGTGCGCCCCTCCGCGCTCTTCATGTCGCCCAGCGCGCGCATCGTCACCAGTCCGCGCACGTTGGCCGGGGCCGGCCAATCCGGCAGCACGAACTCAGCCGCCATGCCGCAACTTTTCCAAGAGTTGCGCCATGTCCTCGGGCAACGGGGCGCTCCAGCGCCTCGGCTTGCCGCTGCGCGGGTGCAAGAGTTCCAGCGCCGCCGCATGCAACGCCTGCCGCGGGAACGCCAGGCCCTGGCGCGCGCCGCGCACGTAGACCGCATCGCCCACGATCGGACACTTGATGTGCTGAAGGTGCACGCGGATCTGGTGCGTGCGGCCGGTGTCAAGGCGGCATTCGAGTAGAGCGAAACCCGGCCGCGCGCCTTTCCCGAAGCGCTCGAGCACTTTGTAATGGGTGCGCGCTTGCTTGCCGCCGGCGCTCACCGCCATGCGCGTGCGCACGCGCGGATCGCGGCCGATGGGCGCGTCGATCGTGCCGCGCGCCGGCGGCTCGCCATGCACCAGCGCGAGATAGGTGCGCTTCACGCTGCGCGCGGCGAGCTGCTCGGCGAGGCGCGCCTGGGCGGTGAGGTTCTTCGCCACCACCAACAGGCCGCTGGTGTCCTTGTCGAGGCGATGCACGATGCCCGCACGCGGCACTTGCCGCAGCGCGGGCGTGTGCGCGAGCAGCCCGTTCAGCAGCGTGCGGTCCGGATTGCCGGCGCCGGGATGGACAATCAGCCCGACCGGCTTGTCGATCACGATCAGGTCGGCGTCCTCGAACACGATAGCGAGCGCCATGCGCTGCGCCCTGGGTGCCGCAACGTCGGATGCGAGCGGGGGGGCGAGCTCAATCCTTTCTCCCCCAATGGTTTTCGCACTTCTTTCCAAGTGCTTACCGTCAACAAGGACATGACCCGATTTCAGCCAGGTCTGCAACCGATTGCGCGAGTACTGCGGGAACAATCTGGCCAGCGCCAGGTCCATCCGTAGTCCGGCGAGCTCCGGAGGAACCGCGGCTGAAAGCGATGCGACGGGCGCATCGTCCCATTCGAATTCCTCCTCGGCGGTATAATTTTCACCCATGAAACGAAGTTTACTTGCTCTGTTGTTGTTCGCCGCCTCCGCCCTGGCCGGCTGCGGCCTGCTGCCCAAGGACACCGACGAGACCGCGGGCTGGTCGGCGCAGAAACTCTACGGCGAAGCCAAGGACGCGATGACCGCGCGCACCTGGGACAAGGCCATCAAATACCTCGAGAAGCTGGAGGCGCGCTATCCCTACGGACGCTTCGCGCAGCAGGCGCAGCTCGACGTCTCGTACGCCTACTGGAAAAACAGCGAGCGCGCCTTGGCGATCGCGGCCGCGGACCGCTTCATCAAGCTGTACCCGAATCACGCCAACGTGGACTACGCCTATTACCTTAAGGGCCTGATCAACTTCAACGAGAACTCGGGCATTTTCAGCGCCCTGGACAATCCGGACATGAGCGAGCGCGATTCGAAAGGCACGCGCGAGGCCTTCGAGGCTTTCAAGGAGCTCGCGAACCGCTTCCCGGATTCGAAATACACCGAAGACGCGCATGCGCGCATGCGCTACCTGGTGAATTCGCTCGCTCAGTTCGAAGTGCACGTGGCGCGCTACTACATGAAGCGCGGCGCGTACGTCGCCGCCGCCAACCGCGCCCAGTTCGCGGTGCAGAGCTATCCCCGGGCGCCGGCGCTGGAGGAAGCGGTATTCATCATGGTCAAGGCCTACGATTCGCTCGGCATGACCGACCTGCGCGACGCGGCCGACCGGGTGATGCGGAAGAATTTCCCGCAAAGCAAATATCTCACCGGCAAAGCGGTGCGCGACGTCCCCTGGTGGAAACTTTGGGACCCGGACTGGTAGCTAGATTTTGATTTTCTCGTCCGCGATGTAATCGCGGATCACGCTTGCCACGTCGGGGTCGGGCTTGAAGCCCATCGCCCGCGCGCGCGGCGTGCGGAAATTCACCGGCCAGGTCTTCACGATCGCCTGGATGCGCGCATCGGCCCTGTAGAGCACGCGCTTCGCCACCGCATCGCCCGCCACTTTTCGCAGCGCCTCGACCATCTCGGCGACGCTGGCCGTGATGCCCGGAAGATTCAGCCAGCGTTGCGTGCCCCAGGCCTCCGGCGGCAGCTCCCAGGCGTGGATGAAGGCTTCCACCACGCGCCCGGGCGAGAGCAGCCAGACGCCGGTCTCCGGCGCCACCGGGCATTCGGAGTTCACGCCGTTGAGCGGCTCGCGCAGGATGCCGCTGGCGAACGAGGACGCCGCCGCGTTCGGCTTGCCGGCGCGCACCACGATCGTCGGCAGCCTGAGGGACCGTCCGTCGATGAAACCCTTGCGCGTGTAGTCCGTGACGAGGTATTCGCCGATCACCTTCTGCGCGCCGTAGGAGGTCTGCGGATTGGCGATGGTCGAGTCGTCGAGCACTTCCGGCAGGTCGCCGCCAAAAGCCGCCACCGAACTGGTATAGACGAGCCGCGGCGGCCGCGCACCGGCCGAAGAAATGCGGCGCATCTGCTCGAGCAGCAGCTCCATGCCCTTCAGGTTTACCCTCATGCCGAGGTCGAAATCCGTCTCGGCCGCACCGCTGACTACCGCCGCGAGGTGAAATACCGCGTCGGTATCCGGCGCACAGACGCTCGCCAGCACTTTCGGATCCGAGATGTCGCCCGTGACCGCCTTGAAGCGGGGCTCCTGCGCGGCCGCCGGCGCAAACGCGCCATCGAGCAGGGTGATCGAGGTAATCGGAGCGCCGCCCAGCGTGCCGCGGGCCAGCAAGGTCCTGGCGAGCCTGAAGCCGAGGAAGCCGCCACCACCGGTGATGAGGATTTTCATGCCGGAATTCTAGCGAAGAACGCCTGCACATCGGCCAGTTCGCGCGTCTGTTTCATCGGTGGCAGGCTCGCGCGCACCGTCCGGCCGTAGCCCCTCGAATACAGGCGCGGATCGCACAGCACCAGCACGCCGCGGTCTTCCTCGTCGCGGATCAGGCGGCCGGCGCCCTGCTTCAACTGCAGCACCGCCTGCGGCAGCTGGAAATCCATGAAGGGGTTGCCGCCCTCCTTGCGCAGCGCCTCGATGCGGGCCGAGAGCACGGGATCCTCGGGCGGCGCGAACGGCAGCTTGTCGATCAGCACCACCGACAGCGCCTCGCCGCGCACGTCCACGCCCTCCCAGAACGAGGCGGCGCCCAGCAGCACCGCGTTGCCGAGCGCGCGAAAGCGCACCAGCAGCTCGCTGCGCGATCCGGTGCCCTGCACCAACAGTGGAAAGTCGATCCGGTCCTTGAGCAGCTCGTGCGCGCGCCGCAGCGCCCGGTGCGAGGTGAACAGCAGAAACGCCCGGCCGCGGCTCGCCTTGAGCACCGGCAGAGCGGCCTTGACCACCGCTTCGGTGTAAGCGGGATCGTTCGGATCCGGCGGCAATCCCTTGGGCGAATACAGCAGCGCCTGGCGCTCGAAATCGAAAGGGCTGGGCCAGGTGCGCGCGGCGGCGTCCTCGATGCCCAGCTCCCTTTTGAAATGCGAGAAATCCTCGCCCATCGCCAGGGTCGCCGAAGTGAAGATCCAGGCGCGCGGATGATCCAGCATCTGCTTGCGAAACAGCTCCGCCGGCACCAGCGGCGTGATGTGCAGCTGCACCGACTGTCCGAACACTTCGACCCAGCGCACTTCGTTGGCGGACCCTTGCTCCCTGCCGTTTTCCCGAATCCGCGCGAGCAGCGCCTTTGCTTCGGCGGCGCGCCGCGCGCAGGAACCCAGCCCCTCGGAGCGCTCGGCCTGCTCGCCGAGCGGCTTGCCCAGCGCATCCAGCACCTGGCCGAGCACCTGCAGCGCATCGGGAAATCCCGGCTCGCGCATCGCCTGCGTCCAGCCCAGGCGCGCGCCCTCGTTGGAGAAGCACAGCCGCAGGTCGCGCGCCGCCTTGTCGAGTTTGGTGGCGATCCGGTCCAGGTCCGGCGACGCGCCGCCCGCGGCGCGCAGTTCGAGCCGCGCGTCGCGCGCGAGTTCGATCAGCTGGGAGCTGGACACCGTCTCGCCGAAAAACAGGCGCGCGGTCTCGGGCAGCTGGTGCGCCTCGTCGAAGATCACCGTGTTGCAGGACGGCAGCAGCTCGGCAATGCCTTCGTCGCGCAATGCCACGTCGGCGAAAAACAGGTGATGGTTCACCACCACCACGTCCGCCGCGAGCGCGTTCCTGCGCGCGCGCATCACGAAGCAGTCCTTGTATTTCGGGCAATCCTGGCCGAGGCAGTTCTCGCGCGTCGAGGTGGCGTGCTGCCACACCGGCGCATCCTCGGGAACTTCGGCGAGGTCGGCGCGGTCGCCGGTGACGGAGGTCGCGGCGAAATGCGCGATGCTGCGCAGCCGCGCCACGTCCTCGCGCGATTCGAGCCGGCCCTCGGCGCGCGCGTTTTCGAGGCGGTACAGGCAAACGTAGTTCGCCCGGCCCTTGAGCAGCGCCGCCACCGAGCCCGAAGCGAGCGCGTCGCGCACCGCGGGCAGGTCGCGGTCGTAGAGCTGATTCTGCAGAGTCTTGGTGCCGGTGGAAACGATCACCTTGCCGCCGGCGAGCAGCGCGGGCACGAGATAAGCGAAGGTTTTTCCGGTGCCGGTGCCGGCCTCGACCGCGAGCATGCTGCCCGACTGGACGGCGTCCAAGATCGCCTGCGCCATCTCGATCTGTTGCGGGCGCGGACGGTAGCCCTCGACCTGCGCGGCAAGCGGGCCGTCCGTCGCGAATACGCGTTGCAAGGCGTTCAGTTCCCGACCTCTTAGCATGAGGGGTTTAACGCAGGCCTTGGGTTAGTGGTTGCTCTCGGAACCGATATACACTAGATTACTTGAATTATGATCCGTAATCTGCTGTTTTATATTACTTTTTCTATCCTGACTTCGGGGTGTGCTTCGTTCGGCCCGACGGTGCCCGCGCCCGTACATGCACCTGCCGCGCAATCCGCGGTACCGCCGGCTCGGTCGGCCCCGCAAACCCCACCACGTGCGCAACGCTCGGAAGCTTTGCTGCAGGCACTACTCGCGCTGGGGCTCGATTACCGTTACGGCGGTAATTCGCCGGTCACCGGCTTCGACTGCAGCGGACTGGTCGCGCACGTGTATCTCGAAGCCTGGAACATCCGCCTGCCCCGCTCTGCGCGCGCGCAGAGCGAAGCCGGGACGCTGGTCAGTCTAGCGGAACTGCAGGCGGGCGATCTCGTGTTCTACGACACGCTGAAGCGGCCGTTTTCACACGTCGGGATCTACCTCGGCGACGGCAGGTTCGTGCACGCCCCCAAGACCGGCGCGCGCGTGCGCGTCGAATCACTGAAAAGCGCCTACTGGTCGCAGCGCTTCAACGGCGCGCGCCGCATCGAACCCCCTCTTTGACCGCGCCGTGAATGAAAGATATTCTCATTGACTTCATGTAGTGAGAAGTATTATCATTCTCTTTTAGCCGGTCAGAAGGAATTCAAGTGCCTGTTATTGCAAAGACTTTTCTGATCTCTTCCCTTCTTGTTTCCGCGGCTGTCTTCGCGCAAGACAACAAGGTCCTGAACCTGTATTCCTCGCGCCATTACCAGACCGACGAGGCGCTGTACGCCAACTTCACCAAGCAGACCGGCATCAGGATCAACCGCATCGAAGCCGGCGAAGACGCGCTGATCGAGCGCATCCGCAATGAAGGCGAGCGCAGCCCGGCCGACGTGCTGGTGACGGTGGATGCGGGCCGCCTGTGGCGCGCCGAGCAGCTCGGTTTCTTCCAGCCGGTGAAATCCGCGCTGCTGGATGCGCGCATCCCGGCGAGCTATCGCGAGCCGAACGGGCTCTGGTACGGCTTCTCGCTGCGCGCGCGGCTGATCGCTTACAACAAGGCCAAGGTGAAGGCGGCCGAACTTCCCACCTACGAGTCGCTCGCCGATGCGAAGTGGAAGGGCCGCATCTGCATGCGCTCCTCGACCAGCGTCTACAACCTGTCGCTGATGGGCGCGATGCTCAGCCACTTGGGCGAAGTCAAGGCCGAGCAGTGGGCTCAAGGCGTGAAGGCGAACCTGGCGCGCGACCCCAAGGGCGGCGACACCGACCAGCTGAAGAGCGTGGCGGCCGGCGAATGCGACGTCACCGTTTCGAACCAGTACTACTACGCGCGCCTCGCGCGCTCGGGCAAGCCGGAGGAGCGCGAGATCGCGCAAAAGGTGGGCGTGGTGTTTCCCAACCAGGCGAGCTGGGGCGCGCACGTCAATATCTCGGGCGCCGGCGTGATGAAGCACGCGCCCAACCGCGAAGCCGCAGTGAAGTTCCTCGAATACCTGGCGGGCGACGAAGCACAGCGCTACTTCGCCGAAGGCAACAACGAGTGGCCGGTGGTCGCCGAGGTGAAAATCGACAACCCGGCGCTCTCGGCGCTCGGCGCATTCAAGCAGGATGCGCTGAACGTCGCGGTGCTCGGCCGCAACCAGCCGGAGTCGCAGAAAATCTACGACCGGGTGGCCTGGAAGTAGCGCTTCGTGACGACGAGCAGCGGCACCAGGCCGATCGCGACGATCACCAGCGAGGGCACCGCGGCCTCGGCCAGCCGCTCATCCTTGGCCAGGTTGTAGGCCTCGATCGCCAGCGTGTCGAAGTTGAAGGGGCGCAGCGCGAAGGTCGCCGGCAGCTCCTTCATCACATCCACGAACAGCAGCAGCGCCGCGCTCGCCAGGCTGGAGGCGAGCAGCGGCGCGTGCACGCGCGCCAGGGTCCCTGCGGGCGTCGCCCCCAGGCTGCGTGCCGCGTCATCCATGCGCGGCGTCACCCTGGCGAGCCCTGCCTCGACGGTCTGCAGCGCCACCGCCAGGAAACGCACCAGGTAGGCATACACCAGCGCGACGAGGGTGCCGGTGAGCAGCAAGCCCGGTTTCATGCCGAACGCCGCTTCGATGCCGTCGGCGATCCAGTTGTCCAGGCGGCCCAGCGGCACCAGCACGCCCACCGCGATCACCGCGCCGGGAATCGCGTAGCCGATGGCGGCGGCGCGGTTGGCCAGCGAGACGACGGTGGCCGCGCGGCCGCGCGACAGGCGCGCGGCGTAGGCCATCGCGGTCGCGAGCATGACCCCCGCCGCCGCCGTGAATCCCGCAAGAACGAAACTATTGCCGATGAGCGCCATCAATCTCGTACTCAAGCGCGCCGCGGGATCGGACCAGGCAAGGTGAATCAGCAGGCCCGAGGGCAGCACGAAGCCGAGCAGCACCGGCATCGCGCAGGCCAGGCAGGCGAGCACGGCGGCGATGCCCGCAAGCCGCTGCGGCGGCGAGGGCCTGCGCGTCGCGCTGGCGTAGGCGGCGCGCCCGCGGTTCGCGCGTTCGAGCGCGAGCACCACGAAGACGAAAACCAGCAGGCAGGCCGAAAGCTGGCCGGCGGCAGTCGTGTCTCCCATCGACATCCAGGCCTTGAATATGCCGGTGGTGAACACTTCCAGCGCGAAGTACGACACGGTGCCGAAATCGGCCAGGGTCTCCATCAGCGCGAGCGCGACGCCGGCCGCAATCGCTGGCCGCGCGATCGGCAACGCCACGCGCCAGAAGCTGCCCCAGGCCGAAAGACCGGCGAGGCGGCCCGCCTCCAGCGCGCTGCGCGAAATGTCGCGAAACGCGGTGCGCGCGAGCAGGTAGACGTACGGATAGAGCGCGAACGCGAGCATCGCCGCCGCGCCGGGAATCGAACGGATCTCGGGAAACCAGTATTCGCGCGCCTGCCAGCCGGTGGCGGCGCGCAACGCCGTCTGCACCGGGCCGGTGAACTGCAGCCAATCCGTATAGGCGTAGGCCATGACATAGGCCGGCATCGCGAGCGGCAGCACCAGCGCCCATTCGAGCACGCGCTGTCCGGGAAACCGGTAGGCAGTCACCAGCCACGCGCTTAGCACGCCGATCGAAACCACGCCCACTGCGACGAGCAGGACCAGCAACGCGGTGTTGGCGACGTACTGGCCGAGCGCCGTGCGCGCGAGATGCGCCCAGGTGTCGCCTGCCGGGCCGAGCACGCTCGCGAGCACCACCAGGATCGGCAGCAGAATCAGCGCCGCCGCGCCCAGGGAGATTGCCCCTAGAAATCCAACTCTTTGAAAATAAAGCATTCCTGATTGTAACAAGAATAATTCTTGTTACAATAAAAGGCATGCAGCCCCTGCTCGAGATCCAGGATTTGCACCATGCCTACAAAAAGCAGGCGGTGGTGCGCGGTTTGTCGTTCTCGCTCGCGCGCGGCGCGATCGGCTGCCTGCTCGGACCGAGCGGCTGCGGCAAGACCACGGTACTGCGCTGCATCGCCGGCTTCGAGACGCCGCGCGCCGGCCGCATCCTGCTCGACGGCGTCGTGGTCTCCTCGGCGCAGACAAGCTTGCCGCCGGAGAAGCGCCGCGTCGGCATGGTGTTCCAGGAGCACGCGCTGTTTCCGCATTTGACCGCCGCGAGGAATATTGCTTTTGGCCTTTCACATAGCGATCTTTCTGAAAAACGCGTGCAAGAACTCGCCTCGCTCACCGGCATCACCGACCTGCTGCAGAAATATCCGCATGAACTCTCCGGCGGCCAGCAGCAGCGCGTCGCGCTGGCGCGCGCGCTGGCGCCGCGCCCGGAGCTGCTGCTGCTCGACGAACCTTTCTCCAACCTCGATACCGACCTGCGCGAGCGCCTGGCGCACGAATTGCGCGACATCATCAAGGCCTCGGGGGCCACCGCAGTGCTGGTCACGCACGACCAGCACGAGGCCTTCGCCATGGCCGAGGAAATTGGGGTGATGCACGACGGCCGCATCGAGCAGTGGGACACGCCTTACAACCTGTATCACCGGCCAGCGAACCGCTTTGTGGCCGATTTCGTCGGCCAAGGCGTGTTCCTCCCGGCGAAAGCACTCAACGCTCGCCAGCTCGAGATCGAGCTCGGGGTGCTGAACGCCGACCTGCCCCTCGGCGGCGGCGACCTGGAGGTGCTGCTGCGGCCCGACGACGTGATCCACGACGATGCCGCTGCGACCCAGGCCGAGGTGGTCCACAAGGCTTTTCGCGGGGCGGAGATCCTCTACACGCTCAAGCTGGCGAGCGGCAGGAAGATCCTCTCGCTGGTGCCGAGCCATCACAACCATGCGCTCGGCGAGCGTATCGGTATCCGGCTCGATGTCGACCACGTGGTCGCGTTCGCGCCACAACGCTAGCCTATTTTTCTTCTTCCTTCAGGAAGAAGTCGACCGGAATTTCCAGCACGAAGGCCTTGCCGCGCAGGCCCGGCGGGATCGTCACTTTCGATTTCGCGGTGCGGATCATGGCCTGCGCTTCCTCGTCCAGCACGCTGCGGCCGGCGCCCTTCTTCACTACCAGCGACGAGATCGCGCCATCCTCCGCGATCGCGATGCGCAGCTCGACCCTGCCCTCCCAGTTGTTGTCCTGCGCGATGCGCGGATATTTCTTGTAGCGCCGCGCGAGATCCATCAACTCGAGCCGGAAGCGGGCGATGGTGCCGGGATCCGGCCCACTCGCCGCCTGGGCCAGGGGCTGGGGTTCGGCCCTGGCGACCAGTGCCTGCGGCACGACCAGCACCTGCGGCGCCACCGGAGCCGGCGCTGCAGGCGCTGCCGGAACCATGAATACAGGTTCCGCCGCTTGCTTCGCAGATTCAACGCGGAGAACAGGCGCGGGCGGCGCGGCTCGCGCAACGGGCGCCGGACGCACCGGCGTCGGCACCGGTGGCGGCTCGAATTTGTGCGCTACGGGCGCGGGCGGCTTCGGCGCCGCGAGACGCGCGGTCAGGGGCGGGACGGCGATCTGTGTTTGCGCCTCTCTCAGAACCGGGAGCAGGAACAGCAGCAGTGCGTGCAGCGCAAGCGAGGTCAGCACCGCCAGCGCAAGCAGGCGGAATTGCCGGTCTTCTACCCCCGCATCCCAAGCGCGCGCCAGACTTTCTCCGGTGTCATCGGCATTTCGATGTGCTGCACCCCGCGTTCGGCAAGCGCATCCAGCACGGCATGCACCACCGCGGGCGTGGCGCCGATGGTGCCGAGCTCGCCCACGCCCTTGACGCCGAGCAGGTTGGTCTTGCAGGGCACGCTCTCGTCGAAATCGTTCGTCATCGGCGGAAACTGGTCGGCGCGCGGCACGCAATAGTCCATCAGCGAGCCAGTAAGCAGCTGGCCGGATTCCGCATCGTAGGCCACCTGCTCCCAGAGCGCCTGCCCGGCGCCCTGCGCGATGCCGCCCTGGACCTGCCCCTCGACGATGCTGCGGTTGATGATGCGGCCGATGTCGTCGACGCTGGTGATTTTCGCGAGTTCGACGACGCCGGTCTCCGGATCGATTTCGACCTCGATCGCCTGCGCGCCGTTCGGCCACGAGGGCGCCGAAGGCGTCTGCGTCGCCGAGACGCGGATCAGTTTCTGCGGCTGCTTGCCGGCGAGTTCCGCCAGACCGATGGAGCGGTCGGTGCCGGCGATGGCGAAACACCCGTCGCGGTACTCGATGTCGGGCGCCGCCGCTTCCAGCACCTCGGCGGCGAGTTCCTTGCCGCGTGCAATAACTTTATGGCCCGCAGCCACCACCGCCGAGCCGCCGACGAACGCGGAGCGCGAACCGACGCTGCCCACGCCGTTCGCCCGATCGGTGTCGCCCTGAATTATTTTTATCTTTTCAAAAGAAACCCCCAAGACTTCGGCGACGAGCTGCGTGTAGCTCGTTTCCAGGCCCTGCCCCATCGCCATGGTTCCGGAGAACACCGTCACCGTGCCGTCGGCCGAGACCTCAATGTCCACCGTTTCCGTGGGCAGCGCGCCGGTCCATTCGAGATAGGACGCAAGGCCTCGGCCACGCAATTTGCCACGTTTTTTACTTTGCTCTTTCCGGTCTTTGAAGTTCTCCCAATCGGATAATTTCAAAACCCTCTCAAGAATTCGCGCAAATTCCCCTGCATCGTAGGTATCGCCCATGTGCGTCTTGTACGGGAACGCCGAGGGCGCGATGAAATTGCGGCGCCGGATCTCCGCCGGGTCGAGCTTCATTTCGCGCGCCGCCTTGTCGAGCAGGCGCTCCATCAGGAAGTTCGCTTCCGGGCGCCCCGCACCGCGGTAGGCGCCGGTCGCCATGGTGTTGGTGAGCACGCCGCGGATGAAATAGTCCACCGCCGGGACGTGATAGGCGGAGGTCAGCACCTTGGGCCCCACCCAGAGCGGAATCATGGCGGTCGAGCCCACCGGCACCGAACCGAAGTTGCCCAGCATCTCCATCTGCAGCGCCAGCACCTTGCCTTGGGCGTCGAGCGCCAGCCGCGCCTTGAAATGCTGGTCGCGGCCCATGTGCGCGGCGAGGAATTCCTCGCTGCGCTCGCCGCGCCATTTCACCGGCCGCGCCAGCTTGCGCGCCGCGTAGCAGACGATCGCGTCCTCGGGATAGAGGCCGGTTTTCATGCCGAAGCCCCCGCCGATGTCGCCCACCACGACGCGGAACTGCTCGGGCTTGGTCTTGAACACCGCCGCAAGCGAGTCGCGCGTACCGGTGGGCTGCTGCGTCTGCGTGTAGAGGGTCCAGCGCTCGCCGGTGTATTCCGCCAACGAACAGCGCGGCTCAAGCGGCATCGCCGAGACGCGCTGGTTGTGCAGCGCCAGTTCCGTGACGTGCGCCGCCTTCGCCATCTCCCGCTCCACCGCGGCGGCATCGCCGTAGCGGATCTGCGCGGAGATATTGCCCGGAGCCTCGGACCAGATCTGCGGTGCGCCGGGCTCGATCGCCTTCGCCGGATGCACCACGCAGGGCAGTTCCTCGTACTCGATCGCCACCAGCTCGGCCGCGTCCATCGCCTGCATCCGCGTCTCCGCGATCACCGCGGCTACCGGATGGCCGGCATAGAAGGCGACGCCCTCGGCGAGCGGCGTGCGCGGCGGCGCGCCCATCGGCGCGCCGTCAGGCCGCTTGAAAATCGGCGGGTTGGGAATGTGGCCGAGGCCGTCGGCCTTGAGGTCGGCCGCCGTGTACACCGCGGCCACGCCCGGCGCCTTGCGCGCCTCGGCTGCATCCACGGAGGCGATGCGCGCGTGCGCGTGCGGCGAGCGCAGCACCACCATCCACGCCTGGCCCGGCAAATCGCGATCGTCGCTGTACAGCCCCTTGCCAAGCAGCAGGCGGTCGTCCTCGAGCCGCTTTTGCGAGCGGGAAGAGCCGAAGCGGGCGGAAGAGGGATCGAATTGGGTTTCGGGTGCGCTCATGAGAACGAAAACGCCCCATCAGGGGCGCGCTTCAGGTCAATCCAAGAATGAAGTTTACCGCGAATCGAAGACTATTCCGACTCGGAAGTGCGGCGCAGGCGGTAGATCCTGCCGCTGCCGTACTGCTTGGCCAGTCCCAATGGGCCCAGGTAGTCGCACGCGAAGCGGCGATTGTCCGAGGCCGCAAGCGCCGCCGCAGTCTGCTCGCTGACGTAGACGCTGCCGGGCGCCGCAACAGGTTCGATGCGCGCGGCCCGCGTGACATGGGAACCGAAGAAATTTTCCCGCTTGATGATCGGGTCGCGGGCGCGAAACACCGGTCCGGTGTGCATTCCGATCCTGATGTTCATGTCTGCGGGCAGCCCTGCTTTGCGCCACTCGATCCGCGCGATCGCGTCCCGCAGGCGCAGCGCGAAGTCGGCACCGTGCGCGACATCCTCGAACACCAGGTACAGGCCGTCGCCCCAGGTATTGCCGAACACCGGGCGATCCCTGCTTGCATCCATCTCGCGCTCGATGGCGCCTAGGAAATGCACGAAGAACTGGGGCGTTTCGTGCTCGCGCAGCTTGCTGTATCCCACCATGTCGGCAAACAACATGGTCCTGATCTGGCGCTGCCCCCAGGGGAGCCCTGCGGGTCTCGCTTCCCGCGACGGATCGAAGTCAGAGTCCGGGGTGGCGGACCGCGCGGGTTCCGGCGCACCTGCCCTTATCTCGCGGAGGTTCAGGACAGCAGCGCGCCGGCCCTGAGCTTCCCACCGCTTCACATTGCCTGCGGTGCCTCCGATCCTTCCTTCGTCGTCGGGCTCCACCACCGCCAGCATGACCGCTTCAGTTTCGAGTTGCTCGGCGCGCAGCGCGGCCAATCCCACCGTCAGTTCCGCGGCATACGCGTAAAGGATGTCGTCGCCGAGGTGATTTTCTTCCACGCAGTAGCTCACGCTGGAGGCCCGGGAAAACACCCGGTCGAAACGCTCGACCCAGCTTGCGCCAGCGAACGCGACACTGAACTTGACGAAATCGTCGCGGCGGAACGGCAGCACGATGTCGACCTCCGCGCCATTGGCGAGCATCTGTTCCGCGAACAGTATGTCGGCGCCGCAAGCTGCGGAGCAGTAGCCGAATCCGACGTTATTTTCGGCGATCAACGTGGCGATCCCCGCCGCAACGGCCATTTCGATTCGCGCGGGGAACCGCGCTTGCGTACGGTGGCGCGCGTCGATCATGTGGCCGGTAAAAATGGCGACCCGAGGAACGGCAAGAATCTCCAAGATTTCGGCGGCGCCATCGACCCTCGGCGCGAGCAACATCGCCTGCCGCCGCATGCTCGCGATGTCGCCGAAGCGACGACCGGCGGAGGCGGCGGCTTGTCGATACCATTCGGCAGCAGCGTCTTTTTCACCAAGCAGCAGGCAGGCTTCTCCGAGCGACGCGCAAAGCCAAAAATCATCCTCACCTGTCTTGACGCGCGCGAGGCACAGTGCGCGAACCTCATTCGCGATGCGGCGACCTTCGTCCGGTCCGCCGGAGAGCACGCTCATGGTGGCGGCATTGATCCCGGGGAAGTAGTCACGCGACACCTCAAACGCCTGCCGATAGTGCACGCGAGCCACCTCGCCCGCCGCGGCGCGCTCGGCGCCCTCGGGCAGCTTGGACCAACGATCCTTCGCCACCCGTCCCGCCAGGCTGAGGATGTCCGAGCGAAGCGCGCCGCCGCTCTCGCCGACGAGAAGCTCGCGCAGGATCCGCGTCGCCTGCCCGCTGGACCCGCCCTTGGCAAGCGCGAGGGCCGACAGATAGCGCAGCGCCGGATCGGCCGGATACTGCGCCAGCGCTTCACTGAGAATGTCGAATGCGAGTCCCGGCGCTCCCAGCGCTATCGCCTGCCTGCCGAAGGCGCCGAAGCGGGCCGGATCGCTTTTCCATTCGGCCGGATCGCGCGCCTCCCACGCCCGCACCAGGGACTCGACCTGCTCCGGAACCGGAGGCTGCTCGGCTGTCACACCGCGGCCAGCGCGCGGCCAAGGACCTCGCGCGTCTCCCCGCCGCTCAATCTGTGGTGCTGGAAAGGTGCAAGGATGTATTGCAGCTCGTCGGGCAGTTCCGCAGGTTCGATCTCGATCGGCACGATCGTCTTTTTGTGGTTCATCGCCAGATACAGTTCCCGCACCACCTGATCGGAAGAGTAGGAATTGGGTGATACCATAAGCACCACCGCGCGGCACTCACGGATCGCGCGCACGATCTGCCCCGCCCAACCAGTCTGGCCTGTAATATCGGAGCGGTCCATCCACACGCGCCGCCCCATGCCCTCGATCAGCGACACGATCGGCTCGACGCGCATCTTGTCCTTGTGCGAATAGGAAACGAACAGCGTGGCGGCATCGGCAGGCGCTTGCGCGCCAGCACGACTAGTGAGTTGCGGCTGCGGCGTGACCTGCAACGGAATGCGGCGCGATCGACGCCACAGAACAACGCCGAGTGCGAGAATAACGATCGCGATAACAATGACGACGGCATAGGACGCTTCAGATTCAGCCACGCTCGACGGCGGAGCTGCCGCGGGAGCTGTCTTCGGCGCCTCGCGTATTGACGCAGCGGGTGCCGCTGGAACCGGACCGGATTTGCCGCCCCTGACGCTCGCCGCCGTTTCTACTGTCTCACCGAGGTCGCGCGCCGTCTGGTACCACTGCAGCGACTCGGCATAGTCGCGGGAAACGCCCGGCACGCCCCGGTCGAATATGTCGCCGAGCCGTTTCGCGGCCTTGCCGTGCCCCGCGCGCGCGGCGCGCCGGTAGATTCGAACCGCATCCGCGGCCCTGCCCTCTCTCTCCATCGCCAGCGCCTGTCGGTACATGGCCTCGGATTCCGAGACTGCGGCCTTGGCCGCGGGCGCGGCTGGCGCAGTGACGGAAGGCGACGCCGCCGCGATCTGTTCCGCGGGCTTGCCGATCGCCTTGGCAGCAACTTCGGCATCGCGTTGCGCCTCCCGCTCCGAGCGGGACATCGCCTTGGGCGCTGCCTTGGGCGCCTCGACGGCCTTGGGCGCCTCGACGGCCTTGGGGGCCTCGGCTACCCTGGGCGCTGCCTTGGGCGCCTCGGCAGCAGGTTTCTGCGGCTCGGTTTTGACCGGCTCGGGGGCCTTGGTCGGCGCCACAGCGGCGAGTTCCTGCTTCTGCTCGGTCTTGGCCTTGTCTGCCGCGGCCTTCTTGTCCGCTTCCTTCTTCGCGTTGGTGGCGTCGTCCTGTGCCTTCTTGGCGGCTGCCTCACGCTGCTTCACTAGGTCGCCCTGCTTCTGCGCTTCGGCTTCGGCACGCTTGGTCGCTTCCTGCAACTCCTTCAGCTTGGCCGTGTCGCCTGACTTGCGCGCCGCGTCCTCCGCCGCCCTGGCCGTTTCCGCCTGCTTGCGCGCCGCGTCTTCGGCCTTGCGCGCGTCGAGCAGTTCATTGTTCGCCTTGGTCGACTTCTCGAACGCCTCAAGAACCTGCCGCTCGCGCTGGCGCTGGTCGGCGGTGAACCAGTACCAGCCGCCGCCCGCCAGGCCGATCACCACCACCATCGCGATGACCATCGGAATCACAGGCGCCTTGGCCTTGGGGCCCTCGGCTTCGCGCTTCGCCATCTCGGCTTCGCGCTTCTTGATCTCGACCTGGCGCTTGGCGAACTCCTCGGCTTCCTTCTTCGCCTTCGCCTCGGCTCCGGCGCGCGCCTCGGCGTCGGTCTTGGCGCGGATCTCGGCCTCCTTCTTCGCCTTTTCCTCGAGTTCGCGGCGCGCCTTCGCCTCGGCCTCGGCCTTCGCCCGGGCATCGGCTTCGCGCTTCTGGTATTCGGCTTCCTTCTTCGCCAGCTCGGCCTGGGCTTCCTTCTTGGCCTTCTCCATCGCCTCCTGCCGCGCCTTTTCCTCCGCTGCGGCCCTGGCTTTGGCTTCGACTTCCCGCCTGGCCATATCGGCTTCGCGCTTGGCATCGGCTTCCGCGCGCGCCGTGGCTTCCGCCAGCCGCTTGGCTTCCTGCTCGGCTTCGCGCTTCGTGTATTCGGCTTCCTTTTGCGCCAGCTGGGCTTCGAGCTTGGCTTTTTCCTCGGCGAGCGTCTGCTTGACCTCGGCCTCGCGCTTGGCCGCGTCCTCGGCCTCCTTCTTTTCCTGCTCGGCCGCCTGCTTGGCCTTGGCGCCGGTTTCCTCGGGCGCGACGCCGCGCAGCTTGGCGATCTTGCGCTTCGCGAGCGCGGCGTAGATGCCGGTGGGGAACTGCTGCACGTACAGGTCGAAGTCGTCCGGATCGTTGCCGTCCTTGATCGCGCGCCAGAACTCGAGTTCGACTTCCTGGCTGCCGGTGGCCGTGGTGCCCCTGGTGGCCTCTGCCCTTGCGGTAGGGATCTGGACCGACGGCTTGGCGATCGAACCCAGGTCGGCCATTGAGCCGACCACCGTCTTGTCGGACTCGTCCTCGTCGGATTTGCCTTCGAGCGCGCGCTTGAGCGCGGCGCCGAACTCGCGCGCCGACGCGTAGCGCTGGTCGACGCTCTTCGCGAGCGCCTTGTTCACCACCGCGTCGAACAGCGGCGAAATCGTGTTGTTGATCGACGAGGGTACCGGGGGGTGGTCCTGGATGATCTTCTTCGCGATCGTCCAGGCGCCCGAGCCGGTGAACGGTTTCTCGCCGGTAAGGAACTGGTACAGGATGATGCCGGCCGAAAACACATCGCTGCGCCGGTCGATGCTGCCGCCGGTGATCTGCTCGGGCGACATGTAGGCCGGCGTGCCCACCATGGTGCCGGCCTGGGTCTTCTCGGCCGCGGAGCGGTCATCGGTGACCCGGGCGACGCCGAAGTCCGCGAGCTTGACGCGCGCCTGGCCATCGAGCATCACGTTGGCGGGCTTGATATCGCGGTGGACGATGCCGCCTTCGTGCGCGAACTCGAGCGCGTCGAGCAGCTCGCACATGATGCGCACCGCCTCCTTCAGTTCGAAGCGCTCGCTCGCGTCGAAGAAGTTCTTGAGCTCCTTGCCCTTGATGAACTCCATGACGATGTACGCGACATCGCCTTCCTCGCCGAAGTCGTACACCTGCACGATGTGGGCATGGTTGAGCCGCGCGACCGCCTGGGCCTCGCGCATGAACCGCATCGAATACTCTTTGGCCGCCTCGTCATCGTCCAGGTGGCCCTTCAGGATGGTCTTGATCGCGACCTTGCGATGCAGCTTCGGATCGAGACCTTCGTAGACGATCCCCATCGCACCCTTGCCCAGAATGCCGGTGAGGTCGTACCGCCCTAGTTTCTTGAGTGCTTCAGCGGCTGCCATGGCCGGAACTAAGCTTTGGATTTTGCACGCGTTTTACCATGGTCGCCTATTATCTCGGCGAGGCCGGCGTTGCACAAGGGCAGAAGTCGCATTCGCCATCTCCCCCGCCTCCCTCACTTGGGCGTGGTCCGTTGCAGGGGCTTGTCCATTTCCACCCCCTGCTCGCGCGCCTTCTGGTACCACTTCAACGCGCTCTGGTAGTCGCGCTGCACCACCGTGTTGCCCTTGTCGTAAATCTGGCCCAGCCTCCGCTGCGCCATGCCATTGCCGGCCTCGCCGGCCTCCAGGAAGGCCGTTAGCGCCCCCTGATGGTCGCCACGCTGCTCCAGGGCCAACCCCTCCCGGTAGCGCTTCGCCGCCTCCTCGAGCGCGGGGGGAATCGCAGCGGAGGGCTTGGCGGGCATTTTCACGGCCGGCGCGGGCTTGACCGCAGCTACCGCAGTAGCGGGCGGCGCCGGCCTCGCGGTCAGCGACTGCCACAGGCGGGCGGCCTCGGCGGGCGCGATTGCGGCCACCTCGTCGCGGCTGGGAATGCGCAGAATCTGCCCCTCCCGCAGCACATTGATGTTGGCCTCGGGAAACACATCCTGGTTGGCGCGATAGATTGCGATGACGACCTGGAAGCGGGTGACGCCTTCGTAGCGGAATTTGCCGCCGATTGCGTAGAGGCCTTCGCCCTTCCTGACCTCGTGGCTGCCCGGGGCGGTCTGCGCCCCGGCCGGGAAACTGAAAAAGATTGTTAGCAACGCCGCGCCGGCCAGGATTACCGCGCGCAGAACCCCGCAGCCGGTCATTCGCAAAAGTATTCGAGGATGTCGGTGGCGGTCGTCTTCGACTGCCCGAAGGCGATCCAGCCCTTGCCGCGCAGGGTGAATTCCTCGCGCCGCAGGACGATTTCCTTGTCGCCCTCGACCATCACGAAGGTGCCGTTGGCGCTGTGGTCGGTCAGCACGAACTTGTCCAGGCGGCGCTCGATCTTGCCGTGCGAGCGCGAGGCCATGCGGTCCTTGATCACCAGCTCGGCGGTGGCGTCGCGCCCCATCGACACCGCGGTAAGCTCATCCGATAACAGGTGCTCCTGGCCCTGCAACACCAGCCGCAAGGTGGTTTTCTTCGGCTTGTAGACCGAACGCGCCGCCGCCATGGTGGTCGCGTCCTCGCTCTGCTGCCACATCAGCTCGTAGACCTCGACTTCGGCCGCCTTGCCCTTGATCTGGATGTTGGTGATCTTGCGGGTCGCCGATTTGAGCATCGGCGACATCAGCATCACGGTATCGCGCGCGGTGATGATCTGCCCCTTCACCGCGACGTGCGACAGGCGCGAGGCGACATTCACCGCGTCGCCGAAGATGTCGCCATCGGCCTGCACCACGATCGGCCCCCAGTTGAAGCCGATGCGGATCCCGATCTTGGAATTGCCGACCGGCTTGAGCTCGCTGATCGCGGACTGCATCTCGATGGCCGCATCGGCGGCGGTATCGGCGCTCGGGAACGTGGACATGACCTCGTCGCCGATGGTCTTGATGACCCGGCCCTTCGCGGTCTCGGTGCACTCGCGCATGATACGGATGCACTGGTCGATCGCCGCTTTCGCGACCTGATCCCCGGCGGTCTCGTAAAGCTTGGTGCTGCCGCTGACGTCGGCAAACAGCACGGCGGCTTGGGCTTGCTCCTCGGCCATCTCTTTGCTTCCGTTCCCCTGGGTACGTCTGCTATCCGTGCAATTTTACACGCCCCAAAAAAAAGGGGCGCCGAAGCGCCCCGTTGTTCCATTTCCGCTGCGCGGGGGGTTCCCGCCGCCGGCTGCCAGCGTTACGGGCAGTCTTCCCCCTCGCGGCTCTCGTTAAAGCACTTGGGCACCGAAATGCCGACGCCCGTCAGCCGGTGGTCCATCGGCGGCAGCGTGCCGACATCGCCAGCGAAACCGTACTCCACCTGCTCGGCCACGCTGTCGGTGCCGAAGGTGTTGGCCGCCTCGTCCGCCGCCGCCGCCGTTGCCGCGGCCTGCGCCGCGCCTACGGCAAAGGATTGCGTCTGGAACCCCACGGAAGCAACCTGCGTCGTCCCCGCCACCGAGATGTTGATATTGCTGTTGTCCACCCGGAAAGGATTTGCCGTAGAACCCAATTGAAAGTTCCAGTTGGTTGCCGTCCCGGTCATGAACAGCGGTGCGCCGAAGGTCACCAGTATGTTGCTTCCCACCACATTGGTGTTGCTGCTCAGAGTGCTGGGCGGACTCGATTGCGTCCCCCCGAATCCCCCGATGATGGTGCCCGGCCCCTGCAGCGCTGCGGCAAACAGGGACACCACCCCGGGCCCTGCATTGATCGACGTCGCCAGCAGTCCAGTGACGTCCGTAATGCTCACGCCCCCGGCGCCCGCGGCCGTCACCCCGCCCACGAAGTCGTTGCTTGCGTTCATGAGGACGATCGAACCCGTGCCCGCCTGCAGGTTCGACGTACTCCCGACAAAGAGCGGCCCGGCCTGGATGATGTTGCCGTTGTTGCTGGTGGCGGAGAGCGTGCCCGTAACGGTGCTGGTGCCGAGATCGAGCAAGCCGGTGGAGTTCACCGTCAGGTTGCCCGTCGCCGTGACCGTGCCAAGCGTCAGCGCGCTGATGTCGGTAATGCTGACCGTGCTGCCGGTCGCGTTCACCGTGCTCTGGAAGTCGTTGGCGCTGGTCAGGGTGATGCTTCCGGCGCCGGCGTTGATCGTGCTCACGCCAGTGACGGTGAGCGGTCCGCTCTCAGTAATGGCGCCGCCGCCGCTATTGGCCGTCAGCGTGCCGCCTACCGTGCCGGTGCCGAGATTCAGCGCCCCGGCCGAATTCACCGTCAAAGCGCCCGTGCTGAGCGTCCCCAGCGTCAGCGTATTGGCGTCCGTAACGCTCACCGTGCCGCCGGTCAGGCTAAGCGTGCCGGTGAAGTCATTCGCCGGGTTGGTGGCGCTGATCGTGCCGCCGCCGGTGCTGGTCAGCGTGATCGTGCTTGCTGTCACCGCATCGAGGAACGTCTGCGACCCTGTCGTGGTCACGTTGCCGTTCAGCGTCACCGTGCCCGGCGCATCCGTCAGGATGCTCGCTAGCGGGGTCGTGCCGCCGACCACGCCGAAGCTCTCGTTACCACTGCTGTTGACGACCAACGAGAAGCCGCCGTCCACCGTGGTGAAGTTCGCGTTTCCGCCGCCAACCGATATCGTCGTGGCCGCGCCCAGTATCACCGCGTCGCCATAGGTCTGCGTTCCCGTCGTCGTCACCGACCCGCCGTTGATCACGGTCGTGCCACCGGCGTTCGTCGTCAGGCCGGCCAGCGGCGTCGTTCCGCCCACTGCACCGCCAAAGGTCGTCGTGCCGCTATCGACGATCGACAGCGTCTGCGCCCCGTTCACCGTGCTCGAGAACGTGTTGCCCACGCCGGTCAGCGTCGTCGGCGCACCCAAGGTCACCGCATCGCCGTAGCTCTGCGCGCCCGTCGTCGTCACGGATCCTCCGTTGATCGCCGTCGTACCGCCGGCGTTCGTCGTCAGGCTGGCCACCGACACCGCGCCATTGAGGTTCGTCGTGCCGCTATCGTTCACCGTCAGCGCAAACGGCCCGCTCACCGTGTTCGAGAACGTGTTGCCCACGCCCGTGAGCGTGGTCGCCGCACCCAGGGTCACCGCATCACCGTAGGTCTGCGCGCCCGTCGTCGTTACCGACCCGCCGTTGATCGCCGTCGTGCCACCGGCGTTCGTCGTCAGGCTGGCCACCGACACCGCGCCATTGAGGTTCGTCGTGC
>JBBPIU010000024.1:22101-23839 GCA_038040245.1 Pseudomonadota bacterium
AGAACGTGTTGCCCACGCCCGTGAGCGTGGTCGCCGCACCCAGGGTCACCGCATCGCCGTAGCTCTGCGCACCCGTCGTTGTCACCGACCCGCCGTTGATCGCCGTCGTGCCACCGGCGTCCGTCGTCAGGCTGGCCACCGACACCGCGCCACCGAAGGTCGTCGTGCCGCTATCCACGATCGACAGCGTCTGCGCCCCGGTCACCGTGCTCGAGAACGTGTTGCCAACGCCCGTAACCGTCGTCGCTGAACCAAGCGTGACGGCTCCGGTATAGGTTTGCGCCCCGGCAGTCGTGATCGCGCCGTTGAGCGTGGAAATGCCGCTCGAATCAGTAATGGTTCCAGTCAGGTTGCCGCCGGCACCGGTATAAGTGTCGGTCGATGTTCCGCCGACCAGATTGGCAATATTGCTCCAGCCGCCAGCCACGCCCGTGAGCGTGCCGCTGTTCTGGGCTGCCCCGATCGTCCAGGTATTGGCAACGTTTGCCCCAGTCAGCGTGTCATTACCCGCCACGCCATTGATCGACCCGCTAAGCGTGCCGACGCCACTGAGCGTGAACGTGTCGTTGCCAGCAGTACCGACGAGGTTTGCAATGTTCGTGAACCCACCGCCCACTCCGGTCGCCGTGCCGCTATCAGGACCGGTCACCACGTAGGTCGTGCTGCCCGCCAGCGTATCGCCGCCTCCGCCTCCATTAATCGCGCCGCTGAGCGTTCCCCCGGCAAGCGTGAATGTGTCCGCCGCGCCATTGCCCGTCAGGTTCGGGAAGTTGGTGAAGGTGAGCACCTGGCCGCTTGTGTAGGTGCCGCTGTTGAGTGTAGTGATTGCCCAAGCCGCGGGCGCGGCCATTCCCTGGAGCGTGTTCGCCTGCCCCGCAGGCCCGGTCACCGCCGTGATGTTCAAGAATCCGCCCGTGATGCTCGTCTCGTTACCGTTGAAGCCAGGCGTGCCAGCCGAGGTCAGCGCCACGCTGCGCGGCGTGGCGTAAGCGCTCCAGTCAAGCGTATTGGCCCCCGCCCCCGTTCCGCCGTTGACCGTGCCGCTCATCACCACCGCATTGGAGAACACAAAATTGTCGGTGGTGTTGCCCCCCACCAGATTGCCGATGCCGGTGAACGCGTAGACGTTGGTCACATTGCCCGCGTCATTGGCCGTCAGATTCCAGGTGTTGGCCACATCGCGCGCCTGCAGCGTGTTGCCCAACACCGCACCCCCGCCCGTGATCGTGCCGCTCACGCTGCCCGTGCCGCTCAGGGTGAAGGCGTCGGTGTTCGTGCCACCGGTCAGGTTCTCGATCCCCGTGAACGCAGTGACGTTGGTCACGCTGCCCGCGTTGGGCGCATTGATAGACCAGGTGTTGGGCACATCGCGCGCCGTCAGCGTGTCCGCCGTCGCCTGACCCAGCCCGTCGATCGAGCCGGTCACGGTGCCCGTGCCGCTCAGCGCGAAGCTGTCATCGCCCGTCGTGCCCTTCAGAATCGAGAAGTTGGTGAACGTCTTGCCGTCCACCGTGCCGCTGTTGGGCGTGGTGATCGCCCAGCTCACACCGCCGACCAGCTGGTTGTTCGTCGCGTTGCCCACGAACGTCTCAATGTCCGTAAACGACGCAATGTTCGTCGTCGCGCTCGTGCCCAGGTTCACCACCTCGTTCGCCCGCCCCGACACGTTCAGCACGTCCCCCGCCGCCGTCGCCTGACCCAGCCCGTCGATCGAGCCGGTCACGGTGCCCGTGCCGCT
>JBBPIU010000024.1:23939-24829 GCA_038040245.1 Pseudomonadota bacterium
CCACCTCGTTCGCCCGCCCCGACACGTTCAGCACGTCCCCCGCCGCCGTCGCCTGCGTTCCACCATTGATTGTCCCGCTTAAGCTGCCGGCTGCCCCCAAAATGAATGTGTCATCGCCCGCGGCGCCGTTGAGATTCGCCGTCAAAGGAACGTTGATGTTGAAGGTGTCGCCACTCGCGTCACCATTAATGGTCACGGAGCTGCCGGAAACGTCGGCGTTGGCCGTGAAGACACCAGCCGCCGTTTGGCCGAAGTCGATGGTCACGATTCCGTCTGCACCTATTGCGTTGCTCACCGTCACATCGGTGCCCGCCGTCAGACTGACCTCCCCTGTCGTCGTCACTGCGCCGCTGGTCGTGATCGCAGTTCCCGCCGTCACACTCAGCATGCCCGCACTGATCGCACCCAAATCAATGGTCCCCGTATCATTTAGCGACACCGCCGTGAATGAGCCGCTGTTGGTGGTGGCTGTGGTCACCGTGTTGAAGTTGTTCGGCTGCGTGGAGAGGTCCGCCGTGATCGGGTTGGTATCCGCCGTCAGCGTCGTCGTCCCCGAGACGATGAGCGCCCCGCTCTGGAGGATCGAGTCCTGCGAGATCGCGTTCAGGTCCGTGTAGGTGCCGCCCGTGAGCGTGAGCGGCCCCGCCGCGTTCGCCGTGAGCGTGACGGCGTTGCCGCCAATGCTCATCGCGTCCACCGTATCTTTCACGCTCACCGTGCCGAACGTGCCGCCGCCGGTGCTCGCCAGGCTCACCGTGTTGAAGTCGTTGCCCGTCGTCGTGAGGTCCGCACTGACCCCCACGGTGGTGTCCGCCGTCAACGTCGTCGCACCCGTGACGATGAGCGCCCCGCTCTGGAGGATCGAGTCCTGCGAGATCGCGTTCAGGTCC
>JBBPIU010000024.1:24929-32283 GCA_038040245.1 Pseudomonadota bacterium
CCGAACGTGCCGCCGCCGGTGCTCGCCAGGCTCACCGTGTTGAAGTCGTTGCCCGCCATCGTGAGGTCCGCCGTGGCTCCCGCGGTGGTGTCCGCCGTCAGCGTGGTCGTGTCCTTGATCGAGATCGTGCCCGCGGTCTGCGTGATCGCGTTACCCGTGCTGCTCAGCGACAGCGTGCCGCCCGCCAACGTAGTCGTCAGGTTGTGCCCGATCGAGACCCCGCCCGAGCCAACGAGCGTGATCGATCCCGACGTGGTGGATAGATCCCCCGCCGTTGTGAGCGTGCCGCCGTTACTCTCGAAATCAATCGAGCCAGCGCCGGTGCTGAAACTCGTCGCGGGAAGGGTCAGAGTGCCGGTTGATGTGATCGCGATCGGCGCGGTGGTATTTGTCGTTGAAAACGAAACGTCGCCGGTGTTATCAATGAACGCTCCATTCGTCCCATAAGCTAAGACGAGGCTGCCACCAGCCGTCTTGGTTTTGAGGTGCGTGCCGGAGGAGCCAATGCCGCTGGCGTTGATAAGCGGCGTGGTCAGAGTGATCGTCCCTGCAGCGCCCACATCCAGCCCGGTCGTCTGGCCGGCGTTGGTAATCGAGCCGCCTGTTGTGCCCCCACTTGCGGTGTTGACTGAGATCTGACCGCCGGCCCCTGTCGTAATATCTGTGAGCGCCGCACCACCAGTCCCAGTCAGGTTATTGACGGAAATGGCTACGGCACCGACGGTGGCGTTGGTCGTAATCGAACTCCCGGCCGCCATGGTGAAGCCGGTGGCACCGGCGCCGCCCTGGTTTGCCGAGAGGGTAATCAGTCCTGTATCAGACTTGAGTAAGCCATTGAGGGTCATCCCCTGTTGAGCTGTGACGGTGATCGCGCCGCCGCCGGCTGATGTGTCGATGGCGCCAAGCGTCGCGGTGCCGGTCTTCTGCACCACAGGATCTCCGGCGATAATGACGACGCCGCCGCCGCCTGTCGTGATGGATGACCCGGTATTAAACGTCACGTTGCCGCCACCGAGTGTCGTAGCATCTCCGGCTTGGAGGGTAAGGGTATTAGTGCTCGTCAACAGTGTTGCCGAGAGATCAACGTTCGCCGATGCGCCAAGGGACGTTCCTACCGTCAGCGAATTGGTGGCCTGTAAAAGAATATTCACCTCTCCTAATGCCTGGAGCTGCCCGACCGAGACCTCGTTGTTAGTAGTGTCACCCGCAGCGAATGGCAGCGTGGCGGAAACCGTTGGGACAACGACAAAGTTGCCATCCTGATCGCCGGCCGTGTTGACGATATAAAGGTCCGTCGGATCGAGCAGGAACGTTCCGGTCTTGCCCTTCGGCGCGGAGGCGTCCACCCGGCCGTTCAAGGTAAACGACCCGCCGGAGCTGAATTCCACGAAGCCGCCGTCGCCGCCGGTATCGCCGCCCTTCGCCAGAATCGTTGCGCCGCCGGCAAAGACCGAGTTCTCGTCCGACCAGATGCGGACCGAGCCGGCGTTGCTGTTGCCCACGCCGCTGACGTCGATCGTGCTGCCGGAGGCGAGGATCGTTTGCTTCGTCGAGGTGAGCTCGACGTGGCCGCCGGTGGCGCCGTCAGCGCCTTTGGCCAGAATCGTCCCCGCGTTTCCGACGTAAGGTCCAGAGACCAGCACGCTGCCGGACGCGGCATTGGCTTTCGCGGCTGACACGTCAATCGTCCCGTAGTTCGCAACCGCTGAATTGTCACCCGTCGCGACCAGCTTCACGACACCGCCATGGTCCACCAAAGACGTCGCCCGGATCACACCTTGGTTGTTCACCACCGTGTCGAGGAGCGCGTTGGCGCTGCGCGCGGTCATCAGGACGTTGCCGCCGTCGGCTTCGATGGTGCCTTTGTTCATGGCGGCGGCGTTGAGCGCGGCCTGGTCGACGGTGACCTTGATCAGGCCGTCGCCGACCATGTCGAGGGTGATCTTGTCGCCCGCGGCGAGGGCGACCGAGCCCATGCGCGCGGAGATGATGCCTTCGTTCGAAACCTGCGGCCCCATGAGCGCGACGAAGCCGTTGGGTGAGACGATGGTGCCGCGGTTGGTGACGCTGCCCGTGACGCCGTTATTGGTGAAGACGTAGTTGCCGGAATTGAAGTTGGCGTCCGACATCGAAAGGGTGGTCGCGGCGAGGCCGCCGACATCGATGCTCGAGCCGGCGCCGAACAGCACGCCCATCGGGCTGCTGAGGAAGATCTGGCCGTTGGCGCTGAGGCGCCCGAAGAACTCGACCGGACTGGCGACCCGGTACAGCGCAACGCCGCCCGCGGGCTGGCTGACGAGGACCGATTCGCCCGAGCTGGTGTTGAACCCGGTCCAGTTGACGGCCGAACGGCCCGTGGTCTGGTTGATCGACAGCGTGGACGGGTTGGGCTGGGAGATTGCGGAGTTGCCCGAAACCACCACGCCGCCGGTGGGCAGCGCATAGGCAAACTGGGGCAGGGCGAACGCGGCGCTCACCGCGATCGCGAGGGCATGGCGGCGCATTTGCGCGCTGCTCGTGGACTCGGATTGGACAACAGGAATTGACAGCTTGAGACTTTTTTTCATGCGGCTTACCCCCGAAAACACGAACGCGCGCGCGCGGAATGCATTCCGCGCGCTACTCGCCTGATGCCGGACAGTTTAGGGTCTGCAGAGCGTTGCAGAATGTTAAATTTTTAACGCTGCTGGCGTTATTTGTCGTTACTGCACAACAGCGCCGTCAGAACCACTTGATTCCCTGCACCCAGACCCGCGGGATGCGCTTTGCGGTGTCCGATGTCGGGAGCTCGTTCTCCAGGCGCCAGGCGAAGCTCGCGCGCACCACGAAGTCCGCGTCCTTGCCGACGGAGCCGCCGACGCCGTAGCCGTTCAGGCGCCGGTTGTTGGCGTTGGCGGCGGTGAGGCCGGCCGGGGGGTTGACGAAATTTTCCTGGATCTGCACCCAGCCCTGGTCGTAGAAACCGGACAGCGTGACGTCGCCGCTGCCGATCTTGAAGCCGGGGATGAGGTAGCGCAGCTCGCCCTGGAACACGTAGCCCGTGTCGCCGAGCGCTTCGCCCGACGGATAGGCCCGCACGCCGTCAGCGCCGCCGAGCGAGAACTTCTCGGCCGAGGTCAGGTTCTTCGAAGCCATCTGTCCGGAGACGGCGAGCAGCAGCGTGGTGCTGTCGGTGACCTTCTGCAGCCTGCGGAATTCGAAGTTCTGCTTCGCGAAACGGCCCGCGGTGTTGGCGCCGGCGGCCGACTGGTCACCGATGAGGATCGGGTCCGGGCCGAGCTGGTTGTAGCCCACGGTGGTGGTGTAGCTGTAGGAGTTCAGGCCGCCGCCAAGCAAGCCGTCGCGGAAGTCGCCGACCAGGCCCAGCTTGTTCGAGACGATCTTGCGGTCGATGATGGTGCCGGCGACCTCGTCGCGGTCGTCAAGCCTTTTCGCCTCGTTGGCGTACTGCAGGATCAGGTTCGAGCTGCGCGTGCGCATCAAGGGGTGGAAAGCGTACAGCGTCGTGATGCCGCCCGTGCCGTGATTCAGGCTATCGATGAACTGCTTGCCGAGCCGGTAATGGAACGAGGCGTAGCTCACGCCGACGCGCGTGCCCAAGTGGCCGAACGGGATCACGTATGCAACCCGGTAGAAGCCCATCCGGTCGTCGGTGACGAAGCCGCGATAGCTGAGCTGGTCGCCGATCGCGAGCGGGCTGTTGATGTTGACGCTGATGCCGGCGCGGATCGCGCCGGTGAAGCGGTTGCCGTGGTTGTCGATGTCCACCGAGCCGTTGATCCAGCCGGGCGCGTCGGAGACGTGGATCGTGAGGTCCGCCGCGCCGATGGTCTGGCTGGGCTTGATCTCGGAGGTGACGATCGCGTTCGGGAAGTCGTTCAGCAGCAGCAGCGGCGTCTCGAGCTCGTTCTCCGTGATGATGTCGCCTTCGTGCAGGTGGTGCTCGATGATGCCGCGGATCAGGCCCTCGCTGTAGCGCGTGCCCGCCTTGAAATCCAGCGCCACCTTGCCGATGCGCGCCTCGATCACCGCGATCTCGATCACCCCGTCCTTGATTTCCTGCTGCGGCAGGTAAGCCTGCGCGAGGAAGTAGCCGCGCTCGCGGTAATAAGCGCGCACCTTGGTGGCGGCGTCGTTCAGGCCGTCGATGTTCTGTTCCTTGCCGATGAATTCCTGCACCGTCGGCAGCAGCACGGCCTCGGAGAACAGCGTGTTGCCGGTGATCTTGAAGCCGGTGACGTTTACCTTGAGGCCGGGCGCGCCGAGCGCGGGCCTGGGGTCCGCGACGCGCGGCAGCACGTCGACGCCGGGCCTGGGCGCGATCGCGGGCTGCTTGGTGCCCTCGAGAATCGTGCCCGCGTCGGGGCGCACCTGCGCGTGGGAAAACGTGCTGAAAACGGCGAGCAGCATCGCCGCGGCGCCGATGACCCCTGCTGCGGTTCCGGAATTCTTTGTAAAATCCAAGGGTTAGAAGCCTTTTTTTATATTTAGCCTGAAATCCACAGTTATGCGCGAGGATAACGTGAATTTTTACCACCTGCAATGACGAGCAGTCTCTTTTCGCACGATGGCTTGAATGCGATGTTGCAAATCCACAACAGCCAGTTCGCCATCTGAAATTCCAGCGGGAAAGCGTGAAAATCTGCAAAACTCAGAACACGTCCGACGTGACCCGGAAAAGAAAAAGCCCGACCCCCTGGGGGATCGGGCTTTCTCGTTTGTATGGTCTGGCGGTGACCTACTTTCGCATGCGAATGCACACTATCATCGGCGCAAACCCGTTTCACGGTCCTGTTCGGGATGGGAAGGAGTGGTTCCAGGTTGCTATAGCCGCCAGGTAGAAGAGAGGAAGAAACAAGGCCATCAGGTAAGAGATCGCGCCAAGCGCGAAGACCGGTGAGCACGTGACGATCGGTCACGGTGCGCACGGTTATAGGGTCAAGCCGCACGGGCAATTAGTACTGGTTAGCTGAAGGCCTCACGGCCCTTGCACACCCAGCCTATCAACGTCCTGGTCTAGGACGACCCTTTAGGGAGGTCAAGCCTCCGGGAAGTCTCATCTTGGGGCAGGTTTCCCGCTTAGATGCTTTCAGCGGTTATCCCTTCCGCATATAGCTACCCGACGATGCCACTGGCGTGACAATCGGTACACCAGGGATGCGTCCACTCCGGTCCTCTCGTACTAGGAGCAGCCCCCCTCAAACTTCCAACGCCCACGGTAGATAGGGACCAAACTGTCTCACGACGTTTTAAACCCAGCTCACGTACCACTTTAAATGGCGAACAGCCATACCCTTGGGACCGGCTACAGCCCCAGGATGTGATGAGCCGACATCGAGGTGCCAAACTCCCCCGTCGATATGAACTCTTGGGAGGAATCAGCCTGTTATCCCCGGCGTACCTTTTATCCGTTGAGCGATGGCCCTTCCATACAGAACCACCGGATCACTTAGACCTGCTTTCGCACCTGCTCGACATGTCCGTCTCGCAGTCAAGCACGCTTTTGCCTATGCACATTGAAGCACGATTTCCGACCGTGCTAAGCGTACCTTCGTACTCCTCCGTTACTCTTTGGGAGGAGACCGCCCCAGTCAAACTGCCTACCATGCACGATCCCCGGCCCGGATGACGAGCCTAGGTTAGAACCGCAAAACAATCAGGCTGGTATTTCAACGTTGGCTCCACGATGGCTAGCGCCACCGCTTCAAAGCCTCCCAGCTATCCTACACAGATCGGTTCACAGTCCAATGCAAAGTTACAGTAAAGGTGCACGGGGTCTTTCCGTCTAGCCGCGGGTAGATTGCATCATCACAACCATTTCAACTTCGCTGAGTCTCTGGAGGAGACAGTGTGGCCAGCGTTACGCCATTCGTGCAGGTCGGAACTTACCCGACAAGGAATTTCGCTACCTTAGGACCGTTATAGTTACGGCCGCCGTTTACCGGGGCTTCAATCAGGAGCTTGCACCCCATCATTTAACCTTCCGGCACCGGGCAGGCGTCACACCCTATACGTCCACTTTCGTGTTTGCAGAGTGCTGTGTTTTTAATAAACAGTCGCAGCCACCGATTTTCTGAGACCTCATTGGGCTCCGGCTGTACGCCTTCACCTACTAGAGGCACACCTTCTTCCGAAGTTACGGTGTCAATTTGCCGAGTTCCTTCTCCAGAGTTCTCTCAAGCGCCTGAGAATATTCATCTCGCCCACCAGTGTCGGTTTTCGGTACGGTCCGGCAATGACTGAAGCTTAGAGGCTTTTCCTGGAAGCATGGTATCTGCCGCTTCCCGCTCCGAAGAGCAGTCGTCGTCGCATCTCGGCTAAGCCACGCGGATTTGCCAACGCGGCACGCCTACTTGCTTAAACCGGGACAACCAACGCCCGGCCTGCATAACCTTCTCCGTCCCCTCATCGCATCATTGCCAGGTACAGGAATATTGACCTGTTTCCCATCAGCTACGCCTTTCGACCTCGCCTTAGGAGCCGACTCACCCTGCGCCGATGAACGTGGCGCAGGAAACCTTGGGCTTACGGCGACAGGGCTTTTCACCCTGTTTAACGCTACTCATGTCAGCATTCGCACTTCTGATACCTCCAGAGGACCTCTCGATCCTCCTTCACAGGCGTACAGAACGCTCCCCTACTACTCACGCTTGCGCGTGAATCCGCAGCTTCGGCAGATGGCTTGAGCCCCGTTACATCTTCCGCGCAGGACGACTCGATCAGTGAGCTATTACGCTTTCTTTAAAGGATGGCTGCTTCTAAGCCAACCTCCTGACTGTTTATGCCTTCCCACCTCGTTTCCCACTTAGCCATCGCTTGGGGGCCTTAGCTGGCGGTCTGGGTTGTTTCCCTCTCGTGTCCGGACGTTAGCACCCGGTGCACTGTCTCCCGTAAAAGCACTCGTCGGTATTCGGAGTTTGCCATGGGTTGGTAGGGCAGCATGCCCCCCTAGCCATAACAGTGCTCTACCCCCGACGGTGTATTACGAGGCACTACCTCAATAGTTTTCGGGGAGAACCAGCTATCTCCAGATTTGTTTGGCCTTTCACCCCTACCCACAGCTCATCGACGCACTTTTGCAACAGTGGTTCGTTCGGCCCTCCAGCTGGTGTTACCCAACCTTCAGCCTGGCCATGGGTAGATCATCTGGTTTCGGGTCTACGTCCTGCAACTAAGGCGCCCATTTCAGACTCGCTTTCGCTGCGCTTTCCCTAGACGGTTAAGCTTGCTACAGAACGTAAGTCGCTGACCCATTATACAAAAGGTACGCGGTCACCCCCGATACAACTAGAGGCTCCCACTGTTTGTATGCATGCGGTTTCAGGATCTATTTCACTCCCCTCCCGGGGTTCTT
>JBBPIU010000025.1:0-17437 GCA_038040245.1 Pseudomonadota bacterium
TCTGGATCACGCCCTTGGCGTCGGTGGCGATGCTCGAGAAGTTGGCGCTGTTGAAAATCGCGTCCTGCAACGCCCCGGCCTTGAGCAGAGCCTCCTGGCGCCGGACCTCGGCGATCACAGTCACCATGCCGCCGCTCGTTTCGAGAGCGTCAGAATCAAGTTTTTTTGCGGGCATGGCACAACCTCCGTTCAAACCGCGAAATGGTCTTGGAAGTTATAGCCCCCCCGTCTCAAAACGCTCCGTGCGCCAGCGTACACAACAGGAAAAGCGGCTATCCGGGCGATGTTGCCGCGATGATCCTATGACTCAAGATCACTTCGTCGCGCTGAGAACAAGCCCGCCGTCGCCTTCCCAGCGCCGTTCGGGGGATAGCTCGGAACTTTCGAGCCGGCGGGCAGCCTCGGGCCAATTCACCACCGACCACCAGCCCTTCAAATAAGCGGCACGCCGGTTTTCATGTTTCAGGTAGTAGGCATGCTCCCAGACATCGTTGACCAGCAGCGGGAAGTGGCCTTGCGCCAGGGGATTGCCGTGACCGGATGTGGTTAACACCTCGAGTTTACCGCCCTCCTGCTGCGTTCTCGCCAGCCAAACCCAGCCGGATCCGAACAACTTCTCACCCGCTTCGTCGAACCGGGTCTTGAACTTCTCGAGGCCGCCGAAATCACGTTTGATCGCGTCGGCAAGCGCGCCTGTGGGTGCACGGCCTCCGGCTGGGGACATGGCCCGCCACAACATGCTGTGGTTTACGTGTCCCCCTGCGTTATTGCGCACCGCCGCTTGTGCTTCTTCCGGTATCTTGCCCGGGTTGAGCAACAGCCAGATCGCCGTGCGCTCGCGCAATTGCGGAAATTTTTTGAGCGCTGAATTCAGGTTCTCCACGTAAGACGCGTGATGCTTGCCGTGATGCAGCGTCATGGTGCGCGCGTCGATATGCGGCTCCAGCGCCGCATGAGAATAGGGCAAAGCCGGCAGCAGATGCGTCGGCCGGACTGTTTCTACAGTGGCCATGGCTGTCCTTACAGAACGGCGTAGTGGTTCGATGCCGGGGGTGCCGGCAGAGGCGCTGGATTTGGCTTGCGCGGATCGAGAGGCGCATCGCGCATAACGCTTCCTGCGGATGGTGAATACAGCGACTGCCGGGTCGCCGCGCTGGATTGCGCCGCGAAGATGAACGACAACACACAGAACCCTACGATTTTCACCGCGCCCCTCTTCACGTCGCCGTTGCGCCCGGACATTACATCGACCTGCAAATGGAACGCGTCAAATTTTGCCCATCACCAGCAGCACGACCAGTACCACCGCCAGCAGCCCAACCACACCGCTGGGGCCGTAACCCCAACTACTGCTGTGACCCCACGTCGGAAGCACACCCACAAGGGCCAGCACCAGCACAATCACAAGAATCATTCCCAATGTCATTCTCGCTGCTCCTTAGTTGGAATCATTGTCGTTTCGCCGGTCATGCCGGTCTGTGCGTTGTCGTACACACGACGAAATCAATGATCCTATGTGCGGGACCGTACGGAACCGACATCTTTTTCGGCGTAGATGTCGGACGCCGCGTGCGTGCTCGCTTTCGGCGCACTGTCAAAGAAAGACTGAAAAGAAAAAAGAAAGGATGCCTTCATGAATCTCACCCTGGGCCTTACTCCCCTGGTATCGCTGCTTGCCGGGATTCTCATTCTCATCATGCCCCGGCTGCTGAACTATATCGTCGCCTTTTATTTGATCGTCATCGGACTGATTGGACTCTTCGGCGCCGGTAACTTTCGCTTTTGAGTCTGCAGGTTTACTTCGGCCTGGTGTTCCCGGCGGTCGTCGAGCAGCGGTATCGTCGGGTCTGATTGCAGCACGCCGTCCACGCTAACGGTCATTCCGGCGTCGGCGTCGGCGTCGGCGTCGGCGCCGGAGGTTTGGCGCACGGTAATGTGGTAGACGGTTGCCCGGAAGCGGTAGTGCAACTGGAACCCCTGCCAATCGGCCGGCAGGCACGGCGCGAAATGAAGTCGGGACAACTGCGGGTCCGCCGTCAATCTCAATCCCAATAGCGATTCCATGATCAACCGGTACATCCAGCCGGCGGAACCGGTGTACCAGGTCCAGCCGCCGCGGCCGGAATGCGGCGCGACTGCATAGACGTCGGCTGCGACGACGTAGGGTTCCACCCTGTAGACGGCGGTCCTCTCGGGCGACTCGCCGTGGTGCAACGGATTGATCATGCCGAGCAGTTCCCATGCCCGCGCCGTTTCGCCCAGCGCGGCAAAGGCCATCGCCGCCCAGATCGCCGCGTGGGTGTACTGGCCGCCGTTCTCCCGCACGCCGGGCACATAGCCGCGGATATAGCCCGGATCCAACTCGGAGCTGTCGAACGGCGGGTCCAATAGCTGGACCAGGGCGTGGTCCCGGCGCACCAGGCGCTGATCCAGCGCGTTCATCGCCAGCCGCGAGCGCTCGGGGGCACCCGCTCCGGACAGCACCGACCAGCTTTGCGCGATGGAATCGATCTGGCATTCGGCGTTGAGCGACGAGCCCAGCGGCGTGCCGTCGTCGAAGTAGGCGCGGCGATACCAGCCGCCATCCCAGCCATGCTCCTCGATATTACGGCGCAACCGGACGGCTTCGGCCTCACAGCGTGCGGCGAAGGGCGCGTCGTTTTCCCCGCGCGCGAGAGCGGCGAATTGTGTCAACACCTGGTGCAGGAAGAACCCCAGCCACACGCTCTCGCCCTTGCCCTGCGGACCCACCAGGTTCATGCCGTCGTTCCAGTCGCCGGTTCCGATTAACGGCAGACCGTGCTGACCGAATCTCAAGCCCAGGAGTATCGCCCGCACACAGTGCTGATACAGGCTTGCGGCTTCCAGCGAGCGCAGCGGCAGGTCGTAATACGAGTCCTCCTCGGGGTTCACGGCGCGGCCATCCAGGAACTGAACCTGCTGCTTCAGGATCGCGCTATCCCCGGTGCAAAGGACATAGCGGCAGGTCGCCAGCGGCAGCCACAGGTAGTCGTCCGAGCAGTGGGTCCGCACCCCGCGGCCGGAAGGGGGATGCCACCAATGCTGCACATCTCCCTCCAGGAACTGGCGGGACGCGCATAACAGCAGGTGTTCGCGCACCAGCTGCGGATCGGTGTGGACCAATGCCATGACATCCTGCAGCTGATCTCGAAAACCGAAGGCGCCGCCCGACTGGTAATGGCCGCTGCGGCCCCACAGACGGCTCGCCATCGTCTGGTAGACCAGCCAGCCGTTGCACAGCACGTTGAGCGAGGGGTCCGGTGTTTCGATCTGCACCGCGCCAAGCGCGTTCTTCCAGTATTGCCGGACCGCTTCGAGCGCCGCGCGGGCGGTGCCGGATCTGCGCAGGCGCTGCACCAGGCCGCTGGCGTCGTCGGCGCCGCGTCCGACGCCCATGCGGAAAATGATCTCGCGCGAGGCTCCGTCGGCGAGCTCGAATGGAATCTGGATCGCGGCGCAGGGGTCCATGACCGCGCCCACCTTGCCCGAAAGCCGCGCCCGCGCGAGGGCGGCCGGATCGCGCAGCGTGCCGTTGCGCCCGATGAATTCGGTGCGATCGCCGCTGATGGTCCGGGTCACATCGTCCACGTCGAAGAAGGCGACCTGCTCGGCGAACTCGGGGTTATAGGCGTTGCGCGCGAGCAGCGCGCCGCTGTTGGGATCGATTTCGGTGACCACGTGCATGCTCGATTTCGGCCGCAGATCGCCCAGCACCCACTCCACATAGCCGGTCGCGGAGAGCCGGCGCGATCGGCCCGAGGCGTTGCGCAGCTTCAGCACCGCGAACTTGACCGGCAGGTCGAGGGCCACGTAGACCGTCAGCTCGGTACCGATGCCGTCCTCGCTGTGTTCGAAGACGCTGTAGCCGAATCCGTGCCGGCTGACGTAGGGGCCCGTGCCGCGGCACGGCAGCGCAGAGGGCGACCAGAAGTGCCCGGTCTCTTCGTCGCGCACGTAAAAGGCCTCGCCGCTGGCATCGCCGACGGAGTCGTTGTGCCACGGGGTTAGGCGGAACTCGTGGGCGTTCTCATGCCAGGTATAGGCTGCGCCGCTCTCGGAGATCACGCAGCCGAAATGCGCATTGGCCAGCACGTTTACCCAGGGTGCGGGGGTTGCCTGCTCGCCCGTCGTCGTGATCACGTACTCGCGCCCGTCGGCCGTGAAACCGCCGAGTCCGTTGTAGAGGAGCAGATCGTGCGGCGGTGTTTCGGCTATCTGCGCCGGTTCGGCGTCGCGGGCGCGGGTTGTGGCAAGGCGCGGGATGGCCGGTTCGCCCGGAGGGCGCCGTTTGAGCTGATCCGCAAGGGTCCCCTGGCTGTCGGTGAAAACGGCGCGCGCGACCGACTGCAGCAGGATGCGGTCTTCGTTCGAGATCTGATCGGCGGATCGCACGAAGATTCCGCCGGGTCTGTCGATCACGCTTGCTTCCTGGCCCGCCGCGATCAGACCCATGATCTGGTCGTGGAGCGACTGGCGGTAGCCGCCGCGCTCTTCATTCCAGATCACCAGGTCCACCGCCAGTCCCTTCAGGCGCCAGTAGGCATGGGCCTGGACCAGTTGGCGAACCAGTTCGATGTTCGCGGGGTCCTTCAACTGCACCAGCACGATGGGCAGATCCCCCGAGATCGCGTAGCCCCACAAACCGGATTGCCCGCGCCGGTTCTTGGCGATGACGCTCGCTTCGGCGCGCAGCGAGGCATTGGCGTAGATGATCGAGCTGGCCAGGCGCCCGTAGAGCTGCGCGTCGGCCTCGGTGACATTGATCTGCCGCAGCGCCACCTGGCTGTGCGTCCATGCCATTTCGAACGCGCGATCGGCGAGGCGCCGGTCCTGGTATTTCTCGGCCAGCTGGAGGCAGGCGGCGCGGCTCTCGCCGATACCGGTGACCAGATCGAGCGTGGCCGTCTGTAGCGGATCGAGGGTAATGCGCTGCCGGATCGCGACGATGGGGTCCAGCACCGAGCCCTGGCTGCCCGACAGCGCACTCCCCCCATCGCGCAGCGCCTGCGGGTCGCTTGCGCTGTTGCCGCGGCCGATGAAACGCGCCCGATCCGTTTCATACGAGACCTCCGCAGCGTCCGCCCCGTGCACCGCCATCAAATGCAGCATCCACGGCGTCTGTTCGTCGCGCGAGCGCGGCCGGCGCGTGCACAGGATGGCCTGCCGCGCGTCAACGATCTCGGTCTGCACGAACAGGTTGCTGAACGCCGGATGCAGGGCGTCCGCCGCAGCGGAGGCGAGCACCACTTCGGCATAGCTGGTCACCTCGATCGTCCTGCGCGCGCGGGAGCGGTTGGTGATGCGTACCCGGCGCAGCTCGATGTCATCCTCCGGCGACACCACGATCTCGGTATTGATATCGAAATCCGGGTCGTGGCGGCGGAACTCCACCCGCTGCTCGGTGAAGACCGCCTCGTAGGTTTCCGTGCGCTTGAGCGCCGGCTGAAAAGCCGATGACCAGACCTTGCCGCTCGTCAGGTCGCGCAGGTAACAGAACGTGCCCCACTGATCGCTGGTGCTGTCCTCGCGCCAGCGGGTGACGGCGATGTCTTTCCAGCGGCTGTAGCCGCCGCCGGCGTTCGTGATCATCACGTTGTAGCGGCCGTTCGAAAGCAGCTGTACTCCCGGTATCCTCGTATCGGGCGTGCTGAAGACGCGCATCGGCAGATCGAGCGTCTCGGCGGCTGCCCGGGAATCCACGCGCTCCGGATGGTACGCATACAACGCATTGGCTTTTGGTATCCGTTCCTGGAGCAGCAGCAGGGTCGCCTGGAACAGCGGGTCGGAGACGAAGCGCCGCTGCATCGGCCGGTCCAGCAGCAGGTGCGCCAGCGACAGCAGGCTCATGGCCTGGTGGTGGGCCATGAACGAACGCACCACGGCGCTGGTCTCCGCGCGGCGCAGACGCGCCGGGGTGTAGTCGACCGCCTCATAAAAACCGAATCTGCCGAGGATGCCGTCAGCTGCGAGCCGTTGCAGATTCTCGCAGGCCGCCTCGGGCTCGACCATCAGCGCGAGCGCCGTGGCATACGGCGCAATCACCAGGTCCTCGCTCAAGCCGCGTTGCAGTCCGAGGCCGGGCACGCCGAACGCGCGGTACTGATAGTTGAGCGCCGCATCGACCGTGTTGTAGCCGGACTCCGACATACCCCAGGGCACGCCGCGCTGGGCGCCGTATTCGATCTGCCGCCTGACCGCGGCGCGGCAACTCTCGTCGAGCAGCGTGTTGTCGTAGGCCGGCATCACGATCAGCGGCATCAGGTACTCGAATATCGAGCCGCTCCAGGAAAGAAGCGTCGGTCCGCTGCCCGCGTTGATGAGCAATCGCCCCAGCGCGAACCAGCTTTGCTGCGGCAGTTGTCCTTGCGCAATCGCGACGAAAACTGCGAAGCGGGCTTCCGATGCGAGCAGGTCGTAGTAGCTGGCATCGCGCCTGCGCTCGGTCACGTTGTATCCGATTGCCAGCAGATGCCGCACCTCGTCGTACAGGAAGTCGTAGTCCATGCGCGCCATTTCACCCGCCTGCAATGCGAGCTGCGCGATTTCCTCCATGCGGGCGCGGGCGGGCGACACGCCGTGCGCCGCCAGCTCACGCAGCGTTGGAATTGTATTCATGTCCGGAACTGCCGTGCCTGGCGCGAGCAAGGCCAGTTCGTCGACGAGATCCCGGCATTGCCGGTCGAGGGCACGCGCCCAGGCATCGGGTTCTGAATTCGAATCCGCATCGAGACCGCTCGCGGTCTGTGCGTCGAGACCGCCCGCAAGCTGCGCGGCGTTCTCCGCCAGCCGTTCCAGAATCCGGCGCGCGGCCGGCAGCGTTGCGGGCCGGTCCGCCAGGGCCGATTCGAGATCCTGCTGGAACCGGAGCATGGCCCCCGACATAATCTGCGGCGCGGCAGCGAGGAGGGCTCGGAAGGTGTCATCGAGCCCGTCGAGCCATCGCGCCGCGAGAATTTGTTGATCCGCCAGCGCGGCGAGGCCCGGCCGCAGCGTCAGCAGATGGCCGGCGAGGTTGCCGCTGTCCACCGTGGAAACATAGTTCGGCAGCAGCGGCTGCAACGACTGTGTGTCGTACCAGTTGTAGAAGTGACCGCGGTGCCGTTCCAGCTTGTGCATCGTGGCGAACGCATTGCGCGTGCGCTCGATGAGTTGCCCTGCCGGCACATAGCCCAAGTCGTACGCCGACAGGTTCGCCAGCAGCGCGAGCCCCATGTTGGTCGGGGAGGTGCGGCGCGCGAGCGCCGTGGCGGGGCTCTCCTGGAAGTTGTCGGGCGGCAGCCAATGGTCCTCCGGCCCGACGAAGGTCTCGAAGAAGGCCCAGGTCTTGCGGGAAACCAGGCGCAGAAACGCGCTCTGCTCCGGCGAGAGCCTCGCCTGCGGACGCGCCAGCGGCAGGCTGAGCCACCACGCGAGCAGCGGGGACGCCAGCCACAGGAGCAGTATCGGCGCGGCCACCGCCAGCGCCCCAGGCCGTGAATGCAGCAGATACAACGTCGTGGCGATGGATAAGAACGGAGCGATCCACATCGTACGCAAGGAAGCCAGCAGGCCCGTGCTGTTGTTGCCATCGGGCTGGCCGCTGTCGAGCTGACTCGGCGTCCACTCTAGAAGCCGCCGGCGCGTGATCAGCATTCGCACCGTCGTGCGCAGGATCGCATCCAGGCTGCAGCAGGCCTCGAACGGCAGGCAGGCCAGCGTGAACGCCGCCTGCGCGAGGCGTCCTCCGGCCGAGCGCAGGACGTCGGCGAGGTGCTGGCGCAGCACGGCGTCGTCGGGTTTGCGAAACAGCTCCACCATCGAGGCGCTCAAAGCAGGAACCAGCATCACTGTCAACACGGCCAGGGTCCAGAACCACGCCGGCCACAGGAGAGTCCATCCGAGCAGCAACAGCACGGTCAATGCCGGGGCGACCAGGCTGCGGCGCAGGTTGTCGAAGATCTTCCACTGGGACAGGCCCGAGAGCGGATTTTTTTCCGAGCCCGCGTCGCCGTTGGCAACGCGCCGGCGCAGCCAGCCGACCAGCTGCCAGTCCCCGCGCATCCAGCGGTGCCGCCGGCTGACATCGGTGCTGTAGCGGGCGGGATATTCCTCGTAGAGCTGCACGTCGCTGGCCAACCCGGAGCGCGCATAGCAGCCTTCCAGCAGGTCGTGACTGAGGATGCGGTCCTCTGGAAAGCGGCCCTTCAGCGCCCGCTCGAACGCATCGACGTCGTAGATGCCCTTGCCGATGAACGAGCCTTCACCGAACAGATCCTGGTAGACGTCGGAGACCATGCGCGTATAAGGATCGATACCGGCCTCTTCGCCATGCAGCTGGGCGTAGCGCGAGCGGTTCGCATCCGTCAGGCTCACCGCCATGCGCGGCTGCAGGATGCCGTAGCCTTCCGTCACGCGCCGGCTGGCGGCGTCGTAGCGCGCGCGATTCAGCGGATGCGCCATGGTGCCGACCAGCTGCCGCGCGGAGTCGCGTGGCAGTTGCGTATCGGCGTCCAGCGTGATCACGTAGCGGACACCGGACAGGACGGCGATCCGGCCGACGATGCGCGAGAATCGATCGACCGCGCCGCCGCGCAGCAACGCATTCAGGTCGCCCAGCTTGCCGCGCTTGCGCTCGTAGCCCATCCAGACCTGCTCGCGAGGATTCCAGCGGCGCGGACGATGGAGCAGGAAAAAAACATCGTCGGTCCCCGCGCCTTCGGTCGCGCGGTATTTTTCATTCAGCTCCGCGATGCGCTGTCCGGCCAGTTGCAGCAGCGGCTCGTCCTGCGGCAGCGTTTCGGCGTGCGCATCCGCAAAATCCGTGAGCAGGCCGAATTGCAGGTGGTCGTCCCGATTGGCCAGGAAGCGGACTTCGAGCGCCTCGACCAGGCCCTCGACGTGCTGCTCGCTATGGATGAGCGTCGGGATCGCGACCAGCGTCTGCGATTCCGGCGCTATGCCTTTGGAAAAATCCATGCGCGGCAGCAGCCGTGGCGCCATCAGCAGGGTTGCCAGCCAGTTCACCAACGCTACGGCGAGTTGACTGGCGCCGAGCAACGCCAGGATGCCGCACAGCACGAGGAGCCAGCCCCGCGCCCCGCTGGCATGGGCTTGCGCGAGCAGGCCCCCCGTGAATGCCGCCGTCATCAGTGCGATCGGCCCGAGATAAACGAAGCGGCCGCGGATGCGCTGGATAGCCAGGGAAACAGGAACCCGCATCCGGATCACTGCTTCCAGCTGCCGCAAGCCTCTGTCGACGAGGTAGAAACCGACATGCGCTGCACGATCGTCGCCATCGTTGCGCGCCGCGGCCTCGCGCGCCAGTTGCAGGCAGTTGCGCGCCACCTGTTCCTCGGCGAGTCCGCTGCGCCTGGCGATCTTTTCCAGCACGTGGCGATAATGATCGCGGGTGGCAAAGTCCATCCGGCCGTACACGCCTCCGGGGTCCTCGCGCAGCGTGCGTTCGGCGACGCTCATCGTCTCGACGAAGGCGTGCCAGTCGGTCGCGGCCAGCAGGCGCAGACTGCCGATGCTGTTGCTGATGGAGACCTGGTCAGCGGCCTGTTGCTGGTTTTCCGTCTGCACCAGCTGGGCGATGGACAGGCCGAATTCGGAGAGCCGCTGTTCGATCCAGTTGAGCGGCATCGCCAGGGCCGCGCTCTGCCCTTGCAGCCGGCGCGCAAGTTCCGCCACGAAGGAGCTGCTCATGGGCGGGTTGGAGCGCGCCATGTCCGCGACCACCAGGATCAGGTTTTTCGGGTCATTCTGGGCGGTCTCCGTCATCTGGCCCGCCCAGAAATCGGCCAGATCCCGGCCCAGGCGATGGGCGATGATGCAAGTTCCCACGCGACGGAGATTCTCGATCAGCGCCAGACGCAGCATGATCGGAACGCCCCACAGTTCGCCGAGGGTCAGCGTGGTGACGCTCTGGTAGGCCGCGATGAAACGACCGAAACTCCCCGTATGCACCTGCCCGTCGCCGTGCGATATCGCCTCCTGCGCGATGTCGTAGACCCGCGGCAGCCCGGCCGAGGGCCCGTTGCCCAGTCGCGGCAGCTCGCGGCTGTAATCCTTGGGCAGGTGCCTTCTGGCGGTGCGTATCTGCTCTTCGATCAGATGGAAGTTATCGAGCAGCCATTCTCCGGCCGGCGTGCCCGTGCGGTTGTCCTTGATCGCCGCCGTCAGCAGATCGCAGGCTTTGAGCAGCACGCCTTCGTTCTCGACGAGGCGCGTGAGCAGCAGGTCGCGCGTGCGTTTGGCGCCCAGCGAATGCGAGGCCGCCAGCGCCTTGCCGTGCTGTTCCATCTGATCGGCGCTGAACAGCTCCGATCGCAGCGGCGGCTCTTCGATCGCGTAATCGGCAATCCAGCCGCCGCGCCGGAACAGCGCCAGCACCTGGAGCAGGCTTCGATTAACGATATTGCCGCCGATGTTCAATCGTCCAGCCTTTTTGTTGATTTCTACGGACTGTCCGATGCTCGGGGGGATTGTCTCCGGGTGGCTCGCATGGCTCTGTACGATATCGCACATACGGAGCAGGGAGGCAAAAAGCGGGCGTCTCGTATGCGCGATGACAGACAGACCGCGCGACGGATTCGCATTACAAAGATAGTCCATACAAACGCAACTGATCAGGAGACGATATGAAGAAGTTTGCTGCGTTGCTGATCACCATCGGCGGTCTTTTAGCCGCTTGCGTTGCGTACGAGGTCCCGACCGGGGACGCTGGCCCCTATTATGGAAATCGCGATCGCGATGGCGACGGTGTTCGCAATAGCCAGGACAGGCGCCCGGACGACCCTCGCCGCTACTAATTCAAAGGCTTAGGAAAAAAAAGAGGCCCGGGACGGGATTGCCGCCGCCGGGCCTCGGTACCTCAGGTGCCCATCAGGGAGGATTGGCTCGTCAGGGGGACAAGCCTGGACACCCGGTTTGATCATCCACCGTGCCTCCAGGCCGTTCTGTGCGGTATCACACATAAGGCGGAAAGAAGAGGCATTTGCGAGGGTGTAACCTTGTGTAACCTTGATTGTCGGTACAGACAAAGGGTGTAAAGTCGGCAAAGTCCGCGAGCGGGGGTGCTCCATGACTTCACCGCATTCTCCGAAACAAAATCATCTTCTGGCGACCCTGTCAGAGGAGGAATATAATCACCTGCTGCCCGATCTCGATCTCATCCCGATGCCGCTGGGATGGGCGGTCTACGAGTCCGGCGGCCATCTGAACTACCTGTATTTCCCGACCACCAGCCTCGTCTCGCTGCTCTACGTCATGGAAAGCGGCGCATCGGCCGAAATCGCGATCACCGGCAACGACGGACTGGTCGGTATCTCGCTCTTCATGGGCGGCGACAGCACCCCGAGCCGGGCGGTGGTGCAAAGCGCGGGCAACGGCTACCGCCTCAAGGCGAGTGTTCTGAAAACAGAGTTCGCGCTGGGCGGACAATTGCAACACTTGGCGCTGCGCTACACGCAAGCGCTGATTACCCAGATGGCACAGACCGCGGTATGCAACCGCCACCATGCGCTGGAACAGCAGCTATGCCGCTGGCTGCTGTTGAGCCTGGACCGCCTGCCCGGAAACGAACTGCTGATGACGCAGGAACTGATCGCCAACATGCTCGGGGTGCGCCGGGAAGGCGTGACCGAGGCCGCCGGCAAGCTGCAGGCCGATGGGCTGATTCACTACAGCCGCGGCCGCATTACGGTACTGGACCGTCCGAAGCTGGAACGCCGGGTATGCGAGTGCTACGCGGTGGTGAAGAAGGAGTACGACCGGCTGCTGCCGAGCACGACTCTCATCTGAATCGGCGCGAAAGGACCGCCCAGTTGCGGTTGCGGGCCAGGAAATCCTTGAGTTCCCGCTCGGTCGCCTCTTTGGCGATTCCGCGTTGCTCCTGGATCCGTCCGGCGCGTCGATCGCGTCTTCCAGCGGCGGCAGTCAGCGGGTCAACACTGAATCTTCCCCAGCGTTCCCTCAATCGCCCCTTGAACTGCGTGCAGATGCCTGCCAAGCGATCCCGGTTCATATCGATCTCCCGCTGTCGTCGACACGGCAGCATACTTTTTCCCGACCGCACCGTCTGTGCGCTACCCAACATTCAGGTCGTCAGATCCACGGCCACGAATCAATACCCATACCCCGCAGGATCCGCGCGCAACTACTCGTAGACGAAGCCGAGCCGCCGCAGCGGCGCAAGGCCTCCGCCATCGTCTTCGTTCGGCACCATGTTGCCCGGGATCTGCATGCCTTGCCAGATCGGAACTGCCTTTTTCGCCCCGGCGGGCGACCCGCACCAGTCGCCTAGCCCAGAGCGCAAGTGGCATTCGATGACTTGGTCGCCGATGAATTCGACGTTGATGCAGCGGGCATCGCAGGCATCGGCAATCCTGCCGAACAGATGGGGCAGCTCGGGGATGCTGCGTCCGGGCGGCTGGATGATCCAGCACAAAGGCAACGTTGCCGCGAAAATCCCCTTGACGCAGCAAAGCGGCGTCCAGCGGGCCAAGCGCCGACTCCAGCGGTAGTCGATGCTCAGGTGTTCGCCTTCGAAATATTCCGACCAGAAGTAGCCGGGCGGAACGCCGAAGTCCATCCCCTGCTTGTACAGCCAGCGCCCCGCGCCGACGCCCAGCCCGTGCAGATTGCGGGTCGGCTTGACGAAGTACCAACCGGGCTTGGGCGGATGTGCGCCGGCGGTGCCGTTAACATATCCGAGCTGTTCGGCCAGCCAGAGGCGGTCGTAGAACGTGCGTGCCACCGGATACGCCAGCCACGCTTCCTCGTCGGTCAGGGGAGGAGGGCTCCTCAGTGGAAAACACGCGCGAAGGTACGCTCGCGCAGCAGTTCGCAGGTCTCAGGGCACTCGTCGATCAGTTCGACGAGCGTCGCCACGATCTCGTGGCAAAGCTCCCAGGGTGCCTCCAAGTCGGTCAAGGGATAGACGCTGACCTCGGTGATCATTAGCGCGCTCACGTGCTGAAGGGCGAGCCCGTCCCGGGAGAGGTTCGCCGTGTCACGGACCGAGAAGCCGCACAGCGTCGGCCAGCGGCAGAAGAGCGCGTTGATGCCGGCCTCGAGATCTGCTTCGAAGTGGCTGTGCTGCAGGTCCTCGATCCGGTGCACTTGCGTTTTCATGTCCACAACCTACGCAGCGTGTGCACTGGCGTCTGTTCGCCGGAGCACTTAGCCCAGGTCCATTTGTGCGTTAACGCACATACGCTGAACGGTCTGCACCGTAACCTTGATCAGTAGGCATGACCCCGGAAACAGAAACAGTATTCAAGGAAAGAAACAAGATGAACGCCAGATTGATGCTCGTCTCGGTCGCGCTCGGCGCCGGGATGCTCGCAGGATGCGATAAGGCAAAGGAACCGGCCAGCAAGCCCACCGTGGGGGTTCAGAACCCGGCCGGCAGTCCGACGGTATCGATCCCGAAAGAGGTGCCGCCGCAATCGCCGCCGAGCGCAGCCGAGCGCAAGGATGGCGCGCCGATTCAGGGCCAGGTCGACCCCAAGCAACCGGAACAACGCAGGGATTTCGAAACCAAGAAATGAACCCCATGAACGCAAGCACTCTTGTTCGACTCGCTGCCGGGGCATTGCTCGCCGGCGGCGCGGGCGCGGCCCTCGCCGCGGACATTTCGAGGATCGAGCCGAGCGCCGCGACTGTGGCGCTCGACGGCGGCAAGGCCGTGGTACGGTTTGCCGTGAGCGGCGCGGCGGCACCCAACGATCGCTGCGGCTACGTCGTCGATTATGGCGACGGCATGGCCGGGGATTCGCGCATCATCGACAACGAAAACGGGCGCTTCACCCGACCGCACGAGCGCATCTTCAACGCTCCAGGCACCTACACCGTCAGGGCAAGCGGCAGGAACGTGAAGACCACGGCTGGCTGCAACGGAGCGGCGAGTGCGACGGTTACGGTGGTCGCTGCCGCAGCCCCCGGCAGGCCGGAGAGAAGGGCGGAGAGAAGGGCGGCAGCGTTTGCCTGCCCGGAAGGCTGGACGCTGAACGAGAAGACGGTGAACCGGAGTACCGGCGCGTTCAGTTGCGCGCCCAAACCCACGGCGCAGCTGGTGTGCGCGGAGGGCCTCAGGTACTTCGAGCGGGATGGCCTGATCGGCTGCAGGCAGTCCGGGCGCAACCAGCAAGGGCGCAACCGATAGATCAGTTCAGTTGCGCTGCGGCGGGACCACCGGTGTCACGAGTTCACGGTAGATTCCGCCCCCCTCCACACTGCCGCTCGTAAAGCCCTCGTCGTTCATCCGGCGCACGCAGTCCTGGCGATCCGCCGCCGGCTGGCTGTCGCATCGGAGCATTCGATTCTGTTCGAACCGGCCCTGACCGTCGTCGAGGCGCCCGCGCCTCGACTCCTGCAGCGCCGCGCCGGCTTCCCGCAGGCAGGTGGCGCGGTCCTGGCTCGTCTGGCCGCTGATGCACGCGGCGCGGTCCCTCTGGTAGACCGTCTGAGCGTCCGACCGGCTGCCGCGATCCGCGGCCAGCGCCGCCGTTGCGCTCAGCAAGGCGCCGGTCGCGCACAGAGCCAGACCCCATGAACGATACGGGATGACGGTATGAGTAGATGGCATGGTGTTCTCCGTTAGTTCTTCATTCCCTCGAGGAGGGACGACAGGTCGTCGGCATGCTCCTCTTCGCTGGCGAGTATTTCCTGCAGCATGCGGTGGGTGGTCGGATCCTGATCGCCGAGGTAGGCGATCATCTCGCGGTAGCTCTCGATCGCGATTCGCTCGGCAATCAGATCTTCCTTGATCATGCTCTTGAGCGACTCGCCCTCGACGTATTCCGCATGGCTGCGTGCCGCCAGCCCGTCTGGCGAAAAATTCGGCTCGCCGCGAAGCTCGATAATGCGCTTGGCGATGAGGTCGGCATGCGCCATTTCTTCGGTCGCATGCTCCAGAAACTCTGCTGCGACCGGCGCGGCGTGGATGCCCGTAGCCATGAAGTAGTGGCGCTTGTAGCGAAGCACGCAGACAAGCTCGGTCGCCAGCGCTTCATTCAGCATCTTGATCACGCTCCCGCGGTCGGCGGCATAGCCCGAAGTTACCGCGCCTTTCTCGATATGCTGTCGCGCGCGCTCGCGCAAAGTCTTGATGTCGGAAAGAGGCGGGCGCTTGGAGGACACATCCTTCAGTCCGGCTGGTTTCATTGTCAGACTGGGCTGCGCCCGCTGATGACCCTGAGCAGGACGACCACGATGGCGACGACCAGGAGAATATGGATGAGACCGCCCAAGGTGTAGGAAGTGACCAGCCCCAGGAGCCACAAGATGAGCAGAACGACGGCGATGGTATAAAGCATGATGATTGCCCTTTGGTGATTGAAGTCGAATGGGCAATTCTCCCCTTCGAATTCCGCAAGTTCCGTGCGCCGGCGTACATACGTACGCCGCAATTTAGGGCCGTAGTCTTTGCGCTACGTCGCGCGCCGGCCGATCAGCGAGAGGAATTCCTCCCGCGTCGGCACGGAGTCGCGAAACACTCCCAGCACGGACGAGGTCACCATCGTCGAGTTCTGCTTCTCCACGCCGCGCATCATCATGCAAAGGTGGCGCGCCTCGATCATCACACCGACGCCTTTGGCGTCGACCGACTCCATGACCACCCGGGAGATCTGTTCGGTCAGGCGCTCCTGCAATTGCAGCCGCCGCGCGTACATGTCCACCAGGCGGGCCAGCTTGCTCACGCCGAACACGCGTCCGCTGGGGATGTAGCCGATATGGCAGCGGCCGAAGAACGGCAGCATGTGGTGCTCGCACATGCTGTAGAGCTCGATGTCCTTGACGATGACCATGCTGCTGGTCTCCTGGGTGAAACACGCGCCGTTGATCAACTGCCTGGCATCGGTGCGGTACCCGGAAGTAAGGAAGGTCAATGCCTTCGCGACGCGCTCGGGCGTCTTGAGCAAGCCTTCCCGATCGGGATCCTCGCCGATCTCGACCAGCAGCTCGCGCACCAGGCGCGCGATTTTCCCGCCGTCCATGGCCAGCCGCTACGCCCGGGGCTCGCCCCGCTCGTTGACGGTAATCGTGGGTCCGGGCTGCGTGCTCATCTGCACGCGATGCTCCTGGCCGCGGAAGTGGTAGGTGACATCCCAGTAGGTTGGGGTCTGGTTGGACACGTTTTCGCAACGCTGCACGTCCTGGGTTTGCGCCTGCTGTGCGTCGATGCGACCGACGTTGGCGCCCAGCGCTCCCCCCGCCACCGCGCCGCCGGCGGTTACGACTCTCTTGCCGTCTCCGATCTGGTGACCGAGAATGCCTCCGATGACGGCGCCGACGACTGCCCCGGGAACGCTGATGTTGCGTCGCTCCTGTGGGATCTGTTCGCGTTCGACCCAGCATCGCTGCCCGGCGGTCCCGACCACCGCCCGGACTGAAGTAACGTTCGCCTCATACACCCGCTCTTCGTTGCGGCGACGGTAGTCGCGGCCGTCCCGGGCCACGACCGGAACAGGCCCATAGCGACTGTCTTCGATGCGTGCATTGCGCTCCAGAACGCGCGCCGATGAAATGCGGTTGTTCAAGCCCAGCGAAGCCAATGACGGGTATCTGCCCGGGCGCAGGACCACGCACCGGCCGCTGAACCGGGCGTCTTCGCAGACTTCCCAGCGGTTTCCGACCACGTCGACCGACGAGGCGCGGTCATTGAAGCCAAAGCGCTCGAAGTCGCCGATCCGTTTTTCCGTAGTGAACGTCCGGCCCTCAAAACCCTCGCGTTCGTAGAAGGTGATCTGCGCGACCGCTTGCGCGGCGAAAGCAACTCCCGCCACCGCCAACGCGTTTCTCAAGATTGCATTCATCGATGTCTCCTTTTTACGCTACGTGCGGGGCTCACCCCGCTCGTTGACGGTAACTGTGGGTCCCGGCGGCGCGCTCATCTGCACGCGATGCTCCTGGCCCCGGAAGTTGTAGGTGACCTCCCAGAAGGTTGGGGCCTGGCTGGGTACACTGGCGCAACGCTGGACGTCCTGGGTTTGCACCTGCTGTCCGCCGCCGCCGATCTGGTGACCGAGAATGCCACCGATCAAGTCGCGGGCAATCGCCCCGGGACCGCTGGATCTGCTTGGCTCCTGAACGACTTGTTCGCGCTCGACCCAGCATCGCTGCTCGGGGGGGCCGACCACTGCCCGGACTGAAGTAACGTTCGCCTCGTAAAGCCGCTCGTCGCTGCGGCGACGGTAGTCGCGGCCCGCACCAGGAGCGGGCGCATAGCGATTGTCATCGATGCGCGCGTCCGTGCTTACTTCTCGCACCGATGAAACACGGTTGTTCATGCCCATCGAAGCCAGCGACGGATACCTGCCCGGGCGCAAGACGACGCAGCGGCCTTCGAACCGCGCGTGCTCGCAAACTTCCCACCGGTCGCCGAGAACCTCGACCGACGAGGCGAGGTCATTGAAGCCAAAGCGCTCGA
>JBBPIU010000025.1:17537-31723 GCA_038040245.1 Pseudomonadota bacterium
GATCTGCCTCTCGGTGGTGAAAGTCCGGCCTCGAAAGCCTTCCTCTTCGTAGAAGATGACCCGCGCGGCCCCCGGAGCGGGCGCATAGCGATTGTCATCGATGCGCGCGTTCGTATTCACGGCCCGCACCGATGAAACGCGGTCGTTCAAGCCCATCGAAGCCAGCGACGGATACCTGCCCGGACGCAAGACGACGCAGCGGCCTTCGAACTGGGCGTGTTCGCAAACTTCCCAGCGGTCGCCGAGAACCTCGACCGACGAGGCGAGGTCATTGAAGCCAAAGCGCTCGAAGTTGCCGATCTGCCTCTCGGTGGTGAAAGTCCGGCCTCGAAAGCCTTCCTCTTCGTAGAAGGTGACCTGCGCGGCCGCTTGCGTGGCGAAGACAACTCCGGCCACCGCCAGCGCGTTTTTAAAGATTGCATTCATTCTTCTCTCCAATAGATGAGTTGTAGAACAATTCTGCGGATCATTACGCTATGCTCGCGGCTCGCCCCGCTCGTTTACGGTAACGGTCGGTCCGGGCGGCGCGCTCATCTGCACGCGATGCTCCTGGCCGCGGAAGGTGTAGGTCACGTCCCAATAGTCCGGCCGGGACTGGCTGGGTACGCTGGCGCAACGCTGCACGTCCCTGCTCTGCGCTTGCTGCTGGTGCCCGAGAATGCCGCTGATCAAAGCGCCGGCGATCGCCCTGGGGTCGTTGCTGCCGCTTTGCGACTGGGGAACTTGCTCGCGCTCGATCCAGCAGCGCTGCTGGGGTGTTCCGACCACCGCCCGGACCGAGGTCACGTTCGCCTCGTACAGGCGCTCGCTGTTGCGGCGGCGATAGTCCCGGCCGTCCCGCGCCACGACAGGGGGAGGCGCGTAGCGGCTGTCATCAATGCGCACGTTGGCGCCCAGGAGCCGCGCGGAGGAAACGCGGTTGTTCAAGCCCAACGAAGCGAGCGACGGATACCTGCCCGGACGCAATATTACGCAGCGGCCGCTGAACCGGGCGTCTTCGCAGACTTCCCAGCGGTTGCCGACGACATCGACCGACGAGGCGCGGTCGTTGAAGCCGAAGCGCTCGAAGTTGCCGACCTGCCGCTCGGTGGTGAAAGTCCGGCCTCCAAAGGATTCATTTTCGTAAAAGGTGATCCGTGCGGCCGCTTGCGTGGCGAAAACAACTCCGGCCACCGCCAGCGCTATTTTCAGAATCGCATTCATCCGATGTCTCCTCCAAAGATGTTGCACATACGGGGCCGATGCCGGACCGCAGCATTCAGCAACGCAGGCCAATATGGCCCAGCATCGAGTCCGGGTCTGTGCGACAGCATACAGAGCGGGAGCGCCACCAACAGGGCCCCTCCGGTGCTGCGGGTCTTGCGGGTGAAACCCGCGCCTAGCCCGGCACCATGGCGCGCTGCCCGGAGTGCAGGAACCAGCGGTCGATGACCACGTTGCGCCCGAACCACGTCGTGGCGAGAAGCCTCGCGGCCAGGGACTGCTTGAGGCTTTTCGGCAGCCATGCTGCGGTTTCCTCGCCCGGAATCCTGCGGCCGAAGCGCTGCGCCAGGCGCTCGGCGTAAGGCGCGAGCTTGTGGCGCGAGTAATCCCCTGCGGCATGGCGAATGATCCCGGCGGCCATCAGGGCCGATTCGATCGCAGGACGGATGCCTTCCCCGCTCCTCGGATAGGCCAGGCCGGCCGCATCGCCGATCAGCATCACTCCATCGTCGAACAGCCTGCGATGCGATTCCGGATAAAGCACATACGCGTGCCCGTTGAATCTGCCCGGCAGGTCGCGCGGGATGCCGCCGCGCTGCTGCAGCCACCCGCGGAACTGCTCGACGTGCTCGGACAACCGGTGACTGTCTTCGCGTCCGAGGCCGACGTTCAGGTAATCGCCTTTCGCAATACACCAGCCGTAGCCCTTGAGGTCCGGGCAGAAATACAGCTGCGCCACATCCTGTTCGATGCCGCATTCGCTGCGTTCACGCTCCGGCAGCCGGAATTCCGTTTCCTGTGCCACCACGATGGATTGGCTGCCGCGGGACTCGAAGCGGGGCTCGACGCCGAGCATGCGCGATACGGGGCAAAAATGGCCACCGGCGCCGACCACCAGCGGGGTCCTGATTCTGCCGTTCACCAGCCACGAACCTGCGTCGCGCAGCATGCTCTTCACTGCTTCGCCGAGGGCCAGGCGCGCTGCCGAACGGCGCAGCAGATAGTGATCGAACTCGCAGCGCCGGATGCCGAAGCTCACCGCCTCGTCATAGCGGGTTTGCGCTTCGGCCCCGCCGATGGTGCCGATGCGAAAGCCGCGGATCGGCTGCATCACGCGCCCCTGCGCATAGTCGTCGAGATCGAGTTCAAGGGACGCCACCACGGCCGGGGTAATCCAGCCGGCGCACACCTTGTCGCGCGGAAACGCCTGCTTGTCCATGACCAGCACGTCGAGGCCGGCCTGGCGGAGTTGCCGCGCGCAGGTGGAACCCGCGGGACCTCCGCCGACGACCAGGACGTCGCACGTCTGTGCAGGCATCGCCCTCTCACTCCTGATTGTCGTGGAGGTAGGCCCGGGTCCAGGGCACACGGTTGCTGCGTCCGCGCGCGAACAGCACCTGGAACAACTGCATTTCGCCCGCCCTGAATGCGGCCTGCGCCCCGCACAGGTACAGCCGCCAGGCACGCACGAAGCGCTCGTCGTACATTTCCCGCACGCGCTCGCGCGCGTCGTCGAACCGCCGCAGCCAATGCTCGAGCGTCAGCGCGTAGTGCAGGCGCAGGTTCTCCACGTCGAGTACCGAGAAGCTCGCGGGTTCGAGAACTTCCAGCATCTCGCGCAGCGAAGGCGGGTAGGCGCCCGGGAAAATCCGTTTTTCTATCCATGCGTTCAACGGATCGGGCCGCAAGTGGCCGATGCTGTGGATCAGCCCGCGGCCGTCGCGCTCCAGGACCTGGTCGATGAGGCCGCCCAACTGGTGGTAGTTCTCGCGCCCGACATGTTCGAGCATGCCGACCGAGACGAACGCGTCGAAGCGCCCGCGGATGTTGCGGTAGTCGTCCTCGATGAACTCGACGCGCCCCTCCAAGCCGAGCGCGCGCGCCCGTCCGGTCGCGTAGGCGATCTGCTCGCGCGAAATGTTGAACGCCTTGACGTGGACCCCGTAGCGGGTGGCCATGTGCAGGGCCAGCGCGCCCCAGCCGCAGCCCGCCTCGACGACTTTTTCGCCCGGCTGCAGCCTGAGCTTGCGGCAGACATGATCCATCTTGGCGATCTGCGCCGCTTCGAGCGTGATCTCCGGCGACGGGAAATAGGCGCAGGTATACGACAGTTGCCGGTCGAGCCAGAGCTGGTAGAACGCGTTGCCGAGATCGTAATGGTGCCGGATATTGTCGCGCGAAGCGGAAGTGGTGTTGGCGCGACGCCGCCTGAGCCGCTCGATCACGCGGCGCGGGGGAGGCGCCGAGGACGCGGTGTCCGACAGCGCGCGGATCAGCGTTTCGAGCAGCCTGACCAGGTCGCCTTCGACCTCGACCGTGCCGTCGCAGAAGCATTCGCCGAACTGGAACTCGGGATCCGCAAGCAGCTTGAGCAGGCTCGCGCGGTTCGCGATCCGGACGTGTGCCATCGGATCGCCCGAGGCAGGCGAAACCGTCTCGCCGTTCCACAGGCTGACGCGCACCGGCGGGTCGCCGAGCGACTGCAGTATGTAGCGCAACAGCCGGCCGTCGATCGAGGCCGGCGTCGTGTCGGGCGCCGCATCGGAGGGCGGCGGACGAAGCCCCGTGCCGCCGCTGCGTCGAAGCGCGTGCGGCGCACCGCCCTCAGGGCGTCCCGCAACGCCCTCCGGGCGTCCCGCTAACGCCTCAGGGTGCTGCACCAGAACCGTCGTCTCCGTGATCACGGCAGCGCTTGATCAGGGATTCAACTGGCCACGGATCTCGCCGCCCTTGTTGGCAGCGGTGTGCACGTTGACGTAGAGATTGCCGGCCCTGAACGCGTCGTACTGGGCGTCGGTGAGTCTCGCGCCGGCGGGCACCGACCAGACATTTTCGCCGGTCCTCACCAGCCCGATCTGAATCGGCCCGTTCTGGCCGCGCGCGCCCTGGTGGATGTGCGCCGCTGCGCCGCTCAGGCCTGCTGCAACCACCTTTCTGATCCGATGGGATGCATTCATTGGTCTTGCCTCCGATGTGAGACGAAAACGGGCGGAAAAGCCGCCCTTGCGCAAGCTGCTGCATAGATTACGGCCGGCGGCATGCACCGTATGTACGCTAGCGCACGGAACGGGCGCGTTTAGAGCATTACTACACCGGCGTGCCTGATTCTTCCTTGCCGGGGTAGCGGGTTTCACTGGAGGTTGGCTATGAGCATGGAACTTGGCATGATCGGCTTGGGCCGGATGGGGGCGAAGATGGCGCAACGCCTGTTGCGCGGCGGCCACCAGAGCAAGAAAGAATAATCGGGTGGCGATGACCGATTCTTGCGTCTTCGTGATGCTCGGCGGGACAGGCGATCTGATGCGCCGCAAGTTGCTGCCGGCGTTGTTTTATCTCGCGGACAACAAGCTGCTGCCAGAGAAGTACGCGATTCTGGGAGTTGCTCGCGACCCGGATCTGACCGATGCTCAATTCCGCAGGTGGGCCCGCAAGTCACTGGCGCAAGCGGGATTGCCGGCCAGGCAGGGTACCCGCAATTGGTGCGACGCCTGCCTGCACTATCAGGCAGTCGACAAAACAAGCGCCACGGATTACCAGGCGCTCGCCGCACGCATCGCCAGCATCGAGCGTGGCAGCGGAATTCATGCCAACCGCGTGATCTATCTGGCGCTGCCGCCCGGCGCCTTTTCCGCCACCATCGAGGCGCTGGCAGAAGCGGGCCTCCATCGAAGCAAAGGCTGGACGCGACTGGTCATCGAAAAGCCGTTCGGGCACGACCTGGCGTCGGCCAAACGCTTGAACGCTCTGGTGCACAAGTATTTCGACGAGACGCAGGTGTACCGGATCGACCACTATCTTGGCAAGGAATCCGTGCAGAACCTGCTGGCTTTCCGTTTCGGCAACGCCTTGTTCGAGTCGGCATGGAACCGCGATCACGTCAAGAGCGTGCAGATCACCGTCGCGGAAGAGCTTGGCATCGAGGGCCGCGCCGGCTATTACGAGCAAACAGGCGCGCTGCGCGACATAGTGCAGAATCATCTCACCCAGTTGCTTGCCCTGAGCGCGATGGAAGTGCCGGCCGCCTTCGAGGCCGACAGCATCCGCTTCGAAAAGGTCAAAGCGCTGCGTTCGGTAGCACCGATCCGCAACCAAGACGTGGTGTTCGGCCAATATGCGAGGGGCAAGCTGAATAAAAAGAGCTTGCCTGGCTACCGGGATGAGCCTGGTGTCGCGGCGAACTCGGCCACCGAGACATTCGTGGCGATGCGGCTGCAGATTGAAAACTGGCGCTGGCAAGGGGTGCCGTTTTATCTGCGCACGGGTAAGCGCCTGCCGCAGCGGCTGACGCAGATCGCGATCAATTTCCGCAGTCCGCCGGTGGCTCTGTTCGCCTCCATCGATGGCCGCGCTTCTCACACCAATGCGCTGGTGATCACCTTGCAGCCCGATGAGGGGTTCGATCTCTCGTTCGAAGTCAAATCGCCCGGCGAGCGTTTCACGCTGCAGACGCAGCGCATGGCATTCCGCTACGCGGAGGCATTCGGCACGCGGTCGGCCGGCTACGAGACATTGCTGCTGGAAGTGTTGCAGGGCGACCAGACGCTGTTCGTCCACGCCGACGAAACCGAAGCTGCATGGCGCCTGTACACCCCGCTGCTGCGAAAGCGCTCGCCGCCGCGTTTTTATCCGGCGGGCAGCTGGGGACCGGCGGCCGCGGACAGGCTGGTCCACCTTGCGGGAAATGGGTGGGTGAACGGGTAAGGCGTCCGGGCCGATCCGGTCTAAAAAAAGACGCGTATGGTAAGCAGATAACCCAGCAAAAGGAGAAGACCATGGAACCTGTTCTGATCATGAAAACCGCCAGCGTCCTGCTGGCCATCGCGGCCCTCGGAGGCCTGACCATGGCCGGCATTCGCTTCGCCGGCAAGCGCCAGCCGCCCACCTGGCTCGCGATGCTGCACGGATTCCTGGCCGCGGCTGCGGTAACCCTGCTGCTCTACGCCTATTTCACGGTCGGGCTGCCGACGCTCGCATGCTGGGCGCTGTTGCTGTTCCTGATCGCGGCCGCCGGCGGCGCCTTCCTGAATCTCAACTACCACTGGAAGATGCTGCCCTTGCCCAAGGGGCTGATTGTCGGGCATGCAGGCGTAGCGGTGGTCGGCTTCGCGCTGCTGCTGGCAGCGACCTGGGCGGCAATCCGCCCCTGAGACGGGCAGGTTTGCTCCGTGCGCTGGCACGCAGACGGCGCCGTGGCGGACGAATAGATTGTCCGCATAGAAGCGGAGCCTATTCATGCCTGCAATTTCCAGTCGCGCCGATCCGAGCGCAGTAGCGGACGTATCTCCTAGTCCGGCCGTAAACACGACGCCCACGCCAAATCGGGTAGAAAGGCGCTTGTTCAGCCGGACGGTCGGGGACAGCCTGACACGGTTCGCGGTCGCGCTGAAGACCAACGCCCAATGGATAAAGCAATTCCTGCATGGCGGCAAGTGAGCGGTGCAACGCTCAAGACGGGTGCTGAGAAAAAAGTGCTGCCCGCAGTGCGCGCTATCGGAGTTCTCTTCCTCGCCCTGGCGGCAGGTTGCGCCGGGGTAACGGAGGCGCCGCCGCGCGTGATAGCGCAAACAGGACCCGTGATAGTCGATCCGTCTCCGGTCGCGCCGACCCTTGAGGTGGCCGTCGCGGCCGAGCCGCCCCGGTCTGAAACGATCAGAATTGAACCGGTGGCCAGTGCACCAACGCCGGAGACGCCGCCTGCCAAGAGCCAGAGCGCCGCCAAGGCCGCCCCGCCGCCCGCCAAAGCGCCTGCAAAGGTGTTGGCTTCTCCGGTGGCCATCGAGCAGCCACGGAAGATTGAGGACCTTGCTCCCGTCGCCAGGAAGCTGGAGCCGCCGCTGGACGTGGCGGGTCTGACGGCGCGGCTGCGGGACACCAATGCCATCGGCGTGTTCACCAAGCTCGCGCTCAAGAACCAGGTGGATGATCTGCTGAAACAGTTCCGGGCGCATTACCAGAGCGGACAGAAGACCAGCGTCACCTCACTGCGGCAGCCATACGACATGCTGGTTCTCAAGGTGCTTTCCCTCGTCCAGGACCGCGATCCACCCCTGGCCCGCACCATCTCGGGGTCGCGCGAAGCGATCTGGGGCATCCTCGCGGATCGGGAAAAATTCAATTCAGTAATCTGACTCAAGGAGACGCGTCTTGATCACAACTGCCCGGGTTTCGGCCCTGTTATTTACGCTCGCGGCGCTCTTCGCGGGGCCGTCGCCGGCCGCGGAAGACGTTACGCTGCTCAAGGACCTGACATCCGTCCTCATGCTGCTGGCCTTGCCATGCGGCCAGGTGGTCAGTGCCAAACGGCAAGCGGACAACGACCACATCGCGTCATGCAAGAACGGCAACCGCTACCGGGTATTCGTGAACGCGGCAGGCCGGGTCGTCGCCCAGAAACAATAGACAAACGCCAGACGGCGGGCAAAAAAAAAGACAGGCAAGCCTGTCTTTTTTTCCTGCAACTGAAGCACCGATCAGTTGCGCCTCGGGTTATTCGGCGCCCTGTCCTGACGATTCGGCACGCCGTCACCATCGCGGTCGCCGCGCCGCCAGTTGCCGCGCGTCATGTGCCAACGCCCATCACGCTCGGCCCAATTCGGCTGGACGTACTGATAGCCGCGGCGTTCGCGTACCCAGTTGCCCTTTACCCAATGATGGCGTTTGCCTTTCCAATCCCAGTATCCGGGAACCCACAGGCGACCAGCGCGCGGCGCGGGAACGACTTCCACACGGGGCTCGGGCGGCGCGACGCGCACAATGATCTGGGCACTAGCCGGTGTGGCAATACTGCCGAAGGATGCCGCCAGTATCGCGGCAGCAATGGTTTTCCTGATCATGGCTATCTCCTGAAATTCCGATTGTGAGAGTTGTCTTTGTAGCGTGAATCCGTTACCCGGTATGTGCGCTACCGCGCATAGCTTGGCACACTGGTTTTGTCGATGCCGAGGGTAATAGTGATTTCCCCGCCTTGTGTCGGCTAGCGAACAGAACATTGCGCTGCAGGGGAGGAACATCGGCCGGGTGGAACGAATCATCGCAGGGCGATTTCAGACAAAAGACGATGCGGACGCCGTTGCGGCATTGATTGCGCAATACATCGACACGTCCGATATCTGCATTTTTCACAACAATCCGCCGGGTCGGCACGATGCATTTGCCGTGGGCGGAGACGAGGATGAAGATCCCGGGGCAGAAGGTGCGGACAAATCGGCGACGGGCGCCTACATGGGGTCGCTGGCCGGAGCGATGTACCGGCTGGGAAATCATGATTACAGGCCGCGTGCGTCAGAACGCCGTCCGGGCGGCGTCCTGTTGTCGGTGCGCATTGCGGACCCGGTGAACGAAAAACGCGTGATCGCCACCCTGCGCGCGCAAGGCGCCGCGGATATCGAGCAGGCGCAAGGCGAATGGCGTGATGGAGACTGGGCGGATTTCAACCCGGTTGCAGCGCCGCGATTGGTGGAAAGCGCGTCCCGTTAATTCTGCAGACTAAGGAGATCGGAAATGACGGAAATAATTACGAACAAAGTGGTCGCCAACGAGGAAGATCTGAACCGCGACCCCATCACCGGCACACCGGGCGCTCACCCGCTGGGCACCGGCGCTGGCGCGGCATCGGGCGGCGTTGCCGGCGCCGCTGCCGGATTGGCAGTGGGCGGGCCGGTTGGCGGCGTGATCGGAGCCGCAGTCGGGGCGGTGACGGGCGGATTGGCGGGCAAGAGCGCGGCCGAAGCGGTCAACCCCACGGCTGAGGAACTATTCTGGAGAGAGACCTACATCCGGGAACCCTACTATTTGAAAGGCAGGACCTTCGAATACTATGCTCCGGGCTTTCGCGCCGGCTGGGAAGGCCGCGTGCGTCACGACGGCCGCACGTTCGAAGAGGCGGAGCCCGCGTTGAAGTCAAACTACAACCTCGCCAAGAGCGAGCTCGAACCCGCCTGGCAGGACGTAAGACCGGCGGCGCGCGCGGCGTGGGATCGTGTCGACCGCAGCTGGAAGGGAAGGCTGTAACTCGAACAAACCGGCATGACGTTGCCTGGTTCATTCAAATGGATCGCCGGAGCTTTTCTCGCACCTGTCGTGCTGGCGGTTCTTTTCGTCGCAATTTTCGGCTGGAACTGGCTGCGCGGCCCGATAGAGCGCATGACGACGGAAAAAACCGGTCGCGTACTGGCCATCAACGGCGACCTGACGGTGAAATTCGGCTGGCCATTGCCGCGTATTCACGCCGGTGCAGTGACGTTCGCGAATCCGGGCTGGGCCAGGGAAAAGCAGATGGTCGCCGCCGACGCGGTGGAAATCGCGATCGATTTGCCGCAACTGCTGCGGCAAAAAATCGTGCTGCCCGAGGTGCGGCTCGAGCGTCCCGTGATCTTTCTGGAGCAAGGCAGCGACGGTCGGAAGAATTGGCTGCTGGACCTCAACCAGCAGGACGAAGCAGCGCGTATCCGGATCGACCGCCTGACGCTCGACAATGGCCGGCTCGGCTACGACGATGCCGGGCAGAAGACCAGCATCCGGTCGGAACTCTCGACGTCAGACACGCAGCCAGCCGGAGCAGGGCTTACCTTCAGCGCGCAGGGGCAATACAAGGGCCTGCCGCTCAAGGCCCGCGGCAGCGGCGGGCCAGTGCTGGCGATGCGCGACGAAAGCACCCCTTATTCCCTGAAATTCGACGCTACCGTTGGCCACACCCGCGTGCGGGCAGACGGCACCATCACCAGCCTGCTCAAATTCTCCGCCATGGACATGCGTCTTGCCCTGAGCGGAGCCAGCCTCGAGCAGCTCTTCCCATTGCTCGGTATTGCGTTTCCGGCAACGCGCGCCTACGCGACCGAGGGGCAGCTGCTGCATAGCGGGAATACGTGGCGCTACGAGAAGTTCTCGGGCCGCATCGGCGACAGCGACATCGCAGGGATGTTACAGGTCGACACCGGCGGCAAACGCCCGGCGATGAAAGCGGATCTGGTTTCCAAGGTGCTCGATTTCGCCGATCTTGGCCCGCTGATAGGCGCCAGGCCCGGTAGCGTGCAAGCCGCCAAACGGGCGGCTCCACCGCCTTCTCAAACAGCCGCACCCACGCCCGCGCAAGCACGCGTGCTGCCGGACCTGCCGTTCAAGACCGACCGCTGGGACAGCGTCGACGCGGAGGTGACCCTGAAGGCCAGGACCATTCGCCGTGCCAAGGAGCTGCCGCTCGAAGACCTCGTTACCCATTTGAGCTTGCGCGATTCCGTGCTGAGGCTCGATCCGCTCAATTTCGGCGTCGCCGGCGGCCACCTCAATGCCGTGATTTCGCTGGATGGGCGCAAGGATCCGATCCAGGCGCACGCCAAGGTGCGGGCGAGGAAAATTCTAATTGCCAAGCTGTTTCCGACGGTCGTACTGAGCAAGGCCAGCATCGGCCAGGTCAACGGCGAGTTCGATCTCAAGGGAAAAGGCAACTCGGTAGGGCGCATGCTTGCGAGTTCCAACGGCAAGGTGGGGCTGGTCGTCGCCGGCGGCGAGATCAGCAAGCTGATGATGGAACAAATCGGCCTGCATCTCTGGGAAATACTGCAACTGAAAGTGACCGGCGACAAGCTTGTCAAGTTGCGTTGCGCGGTGGCCGACTTCGACGTCAAGGAAGGTGCGATGCACGTGGATGCGATGATCTTCGACACCGAGGTCACCACCATCGTCGGTACTGGCAGCATCGATCTGGGACGGGAGAAGCTGGATCTGACCCTCAATCAGAAAACCAAGAAAACCAGTCCCTTGGCGTTGCGCAGTCCGATCTACGTTCGCGGCAGCTTTGCCAAGCCCGATGTCGCCGTCGACAAGGTCCGCGTAGCCGCGCGCGGGCTCGGTGCACTCGCGCTGGGCCTGATCAATCCGCTGCTTGCGCTGATCCCGCTGATCGACCCCGGTCCGGGAAAGGACAGCGATTGCGGGCAACTGGTCCGGGATGCAAGGGCTTTGCCGCAGTCAGAGAGCAAAAAAACAGGCCCTCGGACATGAACATGAACCGAGGGCCTCGTCCGCCAATCGACTTCAGGGAGGAAAAGGACTGGCAGGCAGGGCAGGATTATTGCCCGTCCTTTCCGGGCATTCTGTGCGCCAGCGTACAGAACCGGGGGCGGATAGGGCGTACTTTCAAAACGCAACTCCGGGTGGCCGCAAATCTGTTCGAGTGCGCGGTTTTCGTCAAACAATCAAAAGGAATGGTCATGAAATATTCGATGATGTTTTCAGCGGTAGCGATGGCGCTGGCGTTGAGCGCGTGCGAAAGACCGGTGGTTGTTCAGGCACCCGCCGGCGCGACAGGCGCGCCAGGCGCGACCGGCGCCACAGGATCGACCGGATCAACCGGCTCGACCGGTTACACCGGATCCACAGGAGCCACAGGATCCACCGGGAGTGCCGGGAGTACCGGCGCAACCGGCAGCACGGGAAGTACCGGCGCGACTGGTGATCGCGGCAAAACCGGCGGCGGCACCGTGGTAATCGTGCCGTCTAAATAGCGCTGAGTTTTCTCTGTAATGGTAATTCGCGCGCCTAAGCTTGCCGCGGTAGCAGCGTTGTGCCTGCTCGCCGCGGCAGGTTGCGCGACTTTGCCCGACACCGATGCCCTCATAGCGCGGCACGCTGGGCAAGCAGCCAGATTCGAAACCGCGAGCGGTTCGCTTTCCGCGCAGAGAAGCGCCGCCGTCCTCGCGGAGCTCAAGCGCAAATCCGGCGACATAGATATTCTGGAAAAGCAGATTGCGCTGGAACAGGCAATCGTCGGCAGCCCGCTGATCCTGGGAAACAAAGTCACCCTGTTGCAGGACGGAGCGGCCACCTACCCGGCCATGCTTGGCGCAATCCGCGCAGCCCAGGATCATATCAACCTGGAAACCTACATCATCGAAGACGACGAAGTAGGGCGGCAGTTCTCGGATGTGTTGTTGGAGCAGCAGGGCCGGGGAGTTCAGGTCAACGTAATCTATGACAGCGTCGGAGGAATCAAGACGCCTAAGTCCTTCTTCGACCGGCTGAAGGCAGGCGGGATCGCGGTGCTCGAATTCAATCCGCTCAACCCGCTCGCGGCGAAGACGCCCTGGCTGATCAATAACCGCGATCACCGGAAACTGCTTGTCGTCGACGGGCGGACCGCATTCATCGGCGGGATCAATATCAGCAGCGTTTATTCGTCGGGATCGGTCGTCCGGCGGACCGGGCAAGCGGCCGAGAGCACGGTTGCATGGCGTGATACCGACGTTCAAGTCGAAGGCCCTGTGGTCGGCGAATTGCAGAAGCTGTTTATGAATACATGGGAAAAGCAGCGCGGTCAGACGCTTGCCCCGAAAGAATATTTTCCCGCGCTAAAAGCCCAAGGCAATGAAATAGTGCGCGCCATCGGCAGCACGTCCGACGATCCCTACAGCCTGATGTACCTGACCCTGATATCGGCGATCGGCAATGCGGAAAAGCAGGTGTATCTGACCAACGCGTACTTCGTTCCCGACCCCCAGCTGCTCAAGGCACTTATCGACGCCGTCGGGCGCGGGGTCGATGTGAGGCTGCTGTTGCCGAGCCATTCCGACTCCGCAGTCGTATTTCACGCCGGGCGCTCACATTACTCCGTCCTGCTCGAAGGCGGCGTCAAACTCTACGAGCGGCGTGACGAGTTGTTGCATTCCAAAACGGCGGTTATCGACGGCGTCTGGTCCACTGTGGGGTCGACCAATCTGGATTGGCGCAGCTTCCTCGACAACGACGAGATCGATGCGGTGATCCTCGGGCGTGAATTCGGCCAGAAAATGCAGGCCATGTTCGCCAAGGACCTCGAATTGTCGGACGCAATCGATCTGGAACGCTGGCAACGCCGGCCCCTTTCGTTCCGGTTCAAGGAATGGATGGCGCGGGTGTGGGGGCGGTTGCTTTAGCCGGGCGCCGCCGTTACGCGGTCCGGCGGTCCGTCATTTGCGTCCGACGGCGACGAGCAGGAACACGCCCAGTACGATCGCTCCGGCGCTGACTATCAGCGGGATGTTTACAGTTTCCTTCTCCTGGACCTTGAGTTCTATCGGGCCCAGCTTCACGCCGGTGGTTTCTTTCGTATAACTGAAGCCGCCGTACGCCAAGCCAAGGCAGCCAGCCGCGATCAGGATGATTCCTATGAGTTTTGTGGGATTCATTTGGGTCTACCTCCGGTTGCGCGCCGCCTCGGCGCAGAAAGCTGAAAGTTCCTCGAGTACGCTCTGTACCGCACGGTTGGCCGCCACCACTCCCCCATAGGGGTCTTCGCTGAGGGCGGGAACGGTAGCATCGAATTCGCGCCAGGCAAGCACGCCGCGCGTCTTGACGTCAACGAAGTGGGCGCGAAGCGTGAAGCGCACGCGGCTTGGCTGGGTTCCGAACTCGTGTTGCAGCCGAATGATCTCGGTATCGAGCCGAACGTCGCCGGCCGCGGCGCTCGGCGTCAGCACCACGGCGCGGAACGCTCCTCTGCTATCGACGGCGGCGACGATGAGCGGCGCGAGCATGCGCGCCGGCGTGTCGATCCATTCATTGTGGGCATAGTACTCGAGCTTGTGGGGCGCGCGCTGGTAGATGATGCGCCGGCTGTCGAAACCTGCCGCGGCATGCGGTGGATTGACGATCAGTGTGGGCGCCGCGATTGAAGATGCCGCCGGTGTACGGGTTGCGGCCTGGGCTTCGATCCGCGCGCTGTCCAGCGAATAGAAGGATGGTGGCGACGTCGCCGTCGGAGCCAGTGCGCCGCAACCGCCGGCCAGCGCCAGCAGCAGACCGGCGGCACAAAGCCGGCAGCGTCGTGCGAAGGATAGGCTGTTCATGGCTGTCGTGGTCCTGTGGATGATTCTCCCGGGCCTGCCGGCACCGGCTTGCGGCCAAACAGAAGGCCAGCCGGATTGCGTTCGGTTTGATCGCTAAGGCGCCGCAGCGAGCCCGACAGGACGCTGAGTTCGCCGAGCAGGCGTTCCAGTTCAGGCAATGTT
>JBBPIU010000026.1:0-31430 GCA_038040245.1 Pseudomonadota bacterium
CGTTCGCGTTGATCGCCTTCAGCACATGCGCCGAGGACTCCTTGAACGTGATGTAGCCGAGCTTCGCGGCAGCGGTGAAGAGCTTGGTCAGCACCGGGATGAGTTTCTTGCGCTCTTCCTCCGGCAAAAACTTCATCGTCGCACCGGGTAGCTGCTCGATGAATTCCCCGAGCTCGCCCAGCGCGGCGTCGAACTCCGCCTGTGCCGCAGCCTTCGCGGAAGCTACATCTTCGAGAGCGCCGCCTTGATCGCTCCGCGCACCAGCCCGCTCTTGTGCGCCCGCTGCGTCAGGCGCAAGAGGTTGGGCGCCAGCGCCTTCATCCGTCCCGCCGTCGCTTGCCGCACTGGCGGCGGCCTCCGCAGGTTTAGGTTCCTCTCTTGCTGGTACTGCTCCAACAGGTTCTTCATTGGCGAGCCTTCCTTTCGCTGCGGTGATGATGTCGCCCTTCGCCGGCGCCGTGCCAGCGCCAAGCAGCGACGATTGGGCGGGGCTCCCGGCGGCGCCGAGCGCCTCCAGGTAATTCTCGATGAACTGCGCGATCTTGTTCGGGTAGCGCATGTTCGCGTCGAGGAACTGCAACAGGTCCACGCCTTCGGGCGTGAGCGTGAGCCCGAACATCTCGGATTGCGCCAGCACCGCCGCGACCGTATGCCCGCGCTCCCTGATCTTCGATAACTCTTCGACCGCCGCCACCAGGTCAGTCGTGATGTCGGCGTCGTGAAGGGCGCCGTCCTTGATCGAGTCCCGCGCCTTGGCTACCTGTGGCGCGACGCGCATCAGAGCCGTGGTGACGTTGCGCAGGTTGTTGTCGAGAGATTCGACCATGCGCATCAACGCCGGCGAGTCCCCGTAGGCTCTGCCGAGGATCGCGTTCCTGATCCGCATCACCCCGGCTTGCGACAATTCCCCATCGGCAGCCACCAACCCGGTCTGTTCCGTGAGCGGCAGGCCAGACACGAACCGCTTGATGAACCCCGCGTTCTTAGCCCTCGGGATCTCGCCGCGCTCACCGAGTACAACATCATCCAGGTTGTCGAGGCGCTTCGCGTCGGCGCGCGCCGTTTCCGAGGGCGACATCGTGGCCGTGGTCGGCGCATTGGCTTGCCTGGCGAACTCCGCCCGGTTGACCGGGGTTTTCCGCACCCGCACCAGCACCGGCTGCTGCATGCCCGCAACCTGCGCCGACGTCAGCCCGAAGCGGTCGGCGTTCTGCGTGAGGAAGGCGCGGTAGTCCTCGGCCTTCTGCCCGTTGGCCTGGTACACGCGCTTCAGCGCGATCGTGCGGGCGTTGCCGGACTCGACCACCCCATCGCCCCCGATGATCGGCGCCCCCGTGGCGGCGTCGGCAGAGGCCCCCAGGCGGGCAGGATTGAGGCGCTGCGAGATCGAGGACACCTGGACCTCGCTCGCCGCCCGCTCGCGCTCACGCGGTTGTAGATCCTGCGGGTAGGCGCTGGTGGGACGCAGGTTCTCGTCGTGCGACGTGACCAGGGCCTGCGCCTCGACCAGCCCGTACACCGCCCGCAACTCCGCCCCGCTTTCCGTCTGGAACGTGGTTTCGGCCCCCGGCACCACTTTCGGGAACCCTTTTGCCAGTCCCGCCCGCTCTTCCACCAAGGAGTCACGCTCGGCTTCCAGGGCGCCCGCTTCCGGCTCCCCCTGTGCCACCCCCGCCAGGTCAGCCGCAAGCTCGCCTAGGCGCTTGTCGATCGCCTCCACCCTGTCCAGATTGGACAGGTTGAGCGGCTCCATCAGGCTCTTCGCAGCCTCGCCAATGGCGCTGGTCGCTCCCATTGTGGTGCGGCCCGTGTCCTCGCCGCGTACCGGCCCCCCGAAAACGTCGCTCGCCGGGACCGCGCCCGTGTCGGAGTCCAGGCGGATGCCCCTCGCGGCCCGGTCGGACGGCCGCTCCGCCGGCGCCGCGCCGCGCTCCCCACCACGACCGAAAATCGCGGTCTGCCCGCCGCCTTGCACGGCGCCGATCGCCAGCCCCCCGAGCGCCTGGTTCAGCACGTCCTTGCTCAATGGCGTGGCTGGATCAGCGTCGCGCATCGCAAGGTTCTGCGCCGCTTGCGAGAGTCCGCTCTGCGGGAATTCCTCGAGGACTCCTTCGGCGACCGCGCCCTTGGCGATCCGCGCTCCGATGCCGCCCTTCAACTGGCCGACGATCGCTTTCGCTAGGACGTAGTCGCCAGTGCCGGCGAACATGGCCGTGGCGACACCGGCGAGGATGAAGGCTTTTGTCGCGGCGTCGTCGGCAACCTGCGCTCGCGCTTCCGTGAACGACATGCCCTGCCCCATCAGAGCCTTCACGATGTCCGAGTCCTTCAGGTCGGACTCGCTCATTTTCAGGATGTCGTCGCGCACTTGGCGGCTGGACTGAGCGCCTTGCAGCGTTCCCTCCAGCACGCCACCCGACACGGCAGCGGTGCGCGCCGCGGCGAGCCCGGCTTTCTCGGCTGCTGCGGTCGCGGTGAGACCAGCGGCTTCACCCGCCGCGAGCTTCGATGCGTACACCCCTTTGGCGAGGCGCATCGCCGGAACCATCGTGAGCGCCTGTTCGGGCAGTGATTGCATCAACCCACCGGCATAACTGCGCCAGTCCAACCACGCATCACCGAACGAACTCTTGTCCGAGTCCCACCACTTGCGCTGCAGCGCGGCCTGCATCTTGCCGGTCATCGAGGCGGTCATCGCAGCATCGTCATCTGGCAGCAACGTGCCTCCGCCCTTGCCGGTGAAATACTGATCCACCTTGTCCAGCGCATCGACAATCGAGGGCCCAGCCACCGGAATACGCCGCGTCAGCTCGCGCAAGTCCTGCGCGGCGACATTCACGCCGATCTTGAGCGTCTTACCAAGGTCAAATAGGTTGTCGAGCAGCGGCACGTCCTTCTCCGCTTGGCGCAGGGACTCCGCGCTGGTCGACGTCGTGCCTTTCAACCGCAGCCCATCACGGGCAAGCTCCACCATGAACCTGTCCTGCGGATCTACTGAAACGGTATCCGCCTCGCGCTCGCCGCCTCCGAGCGGCGTCGGCGCGACGATCGTGTTGCCCTTCACTCCCATGCGCTGCACGACCTGGCGGGCGTAGTCTGGTGTGCTCACCCGGCCATCGCTGGTGTTGGCGATGACGCCGCGCTGCAGATCTGGATGGCCGTAGCCTTGGTGGTATCCGGCGGCGAGCAGCTTCAGATCGTTGCCGACTTTCTTCTGGCCGTACTGGATGTAGCGCAGGCCCGCTTCGAGGTTGTCCCACGGGTCGTTGATGTCGCCATCGTCGCCCATCATGGACGTGAAGGTGGCTGGTATTACCTGCATGCCACCTTTTGCGCCTTTGGCGCTGTCCTTGACCTTCGGGTTACCGCCGGATTCCTGCTGGTAGATCGAGACAGCGAACTCTGGATCAATGCCCTTGGCCTTGGCCTGGGCGCGAACGTCGTCGATCGACGGTAGACGCGCAAAATCTCCGCCCACTACGGGAGCCTCGCTTAGATCAGCCTCTTTGATGACGAGCGCCACGGCGCCCGTTATTGATTCGGTTGCATGGGACCGAACGCGCCAGGATATTGGCGCGTTGATGCTCCCGGTGAACGAACGCCTGTGGAGGCCGCGCGCGCACCGGGCCGGGTGTTCTTCGCCGCACCGCGCTTCGATTCATCGGGATACGCCTTTTGCTTCTCGACGCGGTTGACGGTTTCCTGCGTGATCAACTCGGTGGACATTCCCTCTGGCAGATCGAAGAACATCGGGCGCGTTTGCCCGCGAGCATCACGGTACTGCCCCATGATGCCGACCGCTTTCACGGGATCGCCCGCGTCATTCTCCACGATGGCGACACGCCCGGCCTTGTCGAGCTCGGCGAACATCTTGGCGCGGTCGCCGGTCTTGTACGCCTTGGCGAACTGCGTGAACACGTTGGCCGCTTCCTGCGGGTGAACACCGCCAGCAGCCAGCACGTCATTGTTCACCCGCGCCAAATCCCGCACGATCGGCGCGACTTCCTGGTCTACTTCCTGAACAGGCTGTCCGTCCTTCGGATTGATCTTGTTGGTTCCGTCAGCGTTTTTCACGTCCGACTTCGGCATGTAGTGTTTCTCGAAGTCGTCCACCCACTTCGCCGCGCCCTTGTCGCCGCCGTACATCGCCGTGCCGCCGCCTCGAGCTCCGACCGCGCGCCCGCCGACTCCGCGAGCGGCAAGAGAATACGCACGGATGCCGGCGACACCTTCCCTGCTCTCGGCGTTGATGTCAGCGACGTTTTCACGGCTCTGCCCGGTGACGCCAGCACGCTCGATGCTGGCCTCGTTCCGCCCGCCCTGGTACTCGGAGAGCGCCTTGTAGTACGGCGCCTTCATCTGGAACTCGGCGAAATCCTTTGGTGGCAAGAGGTTGATGTAGGACTGCTTCGGATCGAGGACGCTGGTCTTGCCATTCGCCGTGACTTCCCACTTTCCATCGCCCAGGTCCTTCAACTGATCCGGACTCGTCACATCGCGCAGCTTTCCAGAGGTAGCGAACGCCTTGACCGCCGCATCCTTGTCGCCGTTCATCAACGCCTGTAGAGCTTGCGTGTAGCCCTCCTGGGACGCCTTGTGCCCGGCTTCCAGCCACTTCACGCCCTCGGGCAAACCCCGCGACAGGAACGCGCTTGCGGCGGTGTTGAGGAACTCCCGGTCCTTGAAAAGATCAGGCGACGAGTGCAGCGCGAAGCCAAGCGCCTCCTGCGCACTCGGCTGCTTGCCAGGAACGCCGGGCTCGCCAGTGTCAGGTCCAGCCGGGATCTGCACACCTGACCGCTTCACCGCCTCATTGGCGATGTCCTGGTAGGCGTCCTGCAAATTCTGATCCTTGTCGAGCGCTCGCTGTTGCGCCTGATTCTGAAGGTCGGCGGTCTTGTTCTCGCGGTCTGCACGCTCGCGGTCGAGTTTCATTCTCTGCCCGGCCGCGAAGCCAGTGCCGAACCCGCCGAGCAGAGCGCCGAACTTGCTCACGCTGCCACCGGCTGCTGCATCTGCGGCGCATTCGCGGCGACACCACGCTGCGCGATTTGCTTGATCATCAGACCGACCTGGTTGATGCGGTGAACGAAGTCCTCGCCAACGATCCGTACGGCTGGCACGTTGAGCACGCCCTCGCCGTTAGAAAGCGCCGCCGGTTGCTGACCGTCCACCACCGCCGGCACGGAATCGCTTGTTGCAGTGCCAGGCCCGGCTACCATGCCGCCAACAGCGTAGCCGCGCCGCATGATGCCGCGGCGGCTGATGACGCCGCCCTTCGCCGCGAACATCGAACCCATCGCGCCGCCGATTTTCCCGCCGGCCATCGCCCCCCCGGGGCCACCGTACATGCCGCCGATGATCGTGCCGCCGATTTGCCCGATGCCCGCCATTGTCGAACTGTCGGATGCGTTCTGCGCGTTCCAGCCTTGCATCTGCGCGCCGTATTGCCCGAGGTACAGGTTGCCGGCGGAAGAGTTCGCGCCCACGGCGCCGCCGAACCAGGGCATCGCGGAATTAACACCGTAATTCGCCGCCATCGTAGCCGCGTTCATTCCAGATGCCGTCATCCCCGCCGATCCAGCAGATGCGCCGTAACCAGCGACAGCGGGATTGAACGCACCGCTCGCGGCTCCCCCTGAATTGACAGATGAGTTGAACGAGCCGACCGCCGGGTTAAAGGCGCCGCTCGCGGACGTTCCAGCGCCCAAGGCGAGTGAATCCGCCGCAATGCCGGTCTGCGGCATGTTCCGGCCGAATTGCGCGACTCCAGAGCGCAACGCGATACCTCGCATCCGAGCCCCGGTCCTGGCAGCGTTCGAGGCTCCCGCTTCGTCGGCCCCTTGCGCATTGCCAGCACGCATCTCGAAGTCGCTGTACTTTCCTGAATTCGGATTGACGCCCATCCTGGCGAGATCCCGAGAAGCGACCCCGCGCTGCGCCTCATAACCGGCTGCGGTGGCGGCGCGAGCCTTGTCTGCTTCGGCCGCTTGCTGCGCCTCCGAGCCTTCGGCCATCGCCTCCGAGGCCATCCTGTCCTCGATCGGCGCGAACAGGGCTTTGTAGCGGCCCCATTGTTCGCTCGCCCGTTCTTCGGACGTGCCAGCGATCCGCATCTGCTGTTCAGAAACACGGCGCGCAATATCGAGTTGCTCTCTGCCGATGCCGAGTTGTTCCTTACTGGCCAGCTCCTGCTGTTCAGAAACACGGCGCGCAATATTGGTTTGCTCTTGGCTGATGTCGAATTGCTGCGCACTGGCCCTCGCCTGCTGGTCCAGCAACGCCTGAACCTTGGGCTCGTTCTTCGCGTATTGCTCGCGGTTCCACGCGAGCTGCTCCCTGCCTATTTCGAGTTGCGCCTTCGCAATCTCGGAGTTGGCGAGCGCGGCTTGGCCGATCGCGGGATCGGCCTGCGGAGGCGATGGCGAATCGCAGCACATGGCTTACAGCACCTTCGTCCAGAAATTTCCGCAGTGGTCGAACCTTGCGCGTTTCAGCACAGGCCCAATGCGATGCGTGAGCTTCTCCGCCAGAGTGATTTGCTTCACGCCCAAACACTTCAAGCACGCCTCCGCGAAACGCAGCATCGTCACCAGCGCGAATCCGATACGGTGGTCTGGGTCGAGGTAGAACGCATCCTCGGCGGCGACATACTTCGATGAGTGCCGGCTGGTGTACAGCACCACCATGAAGTACCCGACCATCTTAGCCTCGGCTCTCGCCGTGACCAACAGGAAGCTCCCGGCCCGGTCGAGCGCCACGTACTGCGTGTAGTCGGGCTCGAACCCAACTTCCGCCCTGTACCCCTCTGTTTCCCTCCAGTGATTCGCGTGCAGAACCTTGATTTCCTCCAACACGTCGACCATGCGCTCGACGCGAAATTCGATGCCGTGATAGATAGCGTTGCCGAACTCGACAGCAAGCGGCATGGGACGCGCCTGGCGCCCCGAGGCAGCCATGCAGATATCTGCGGCTAGGTCAGATGTGATCGGCTTGCCGATATTGTCGTAGAGCAGCTCGATCAGTTTGGGCGCGGCGTTCATGCGTCGAGCCTCGTGACGATCGCGGCGAGCAGCCCTTCCAGACGATTCGCGTACTGGTAGAGCGCCGTGACTTCGGCTTGCGTCGGCGGGTTGGAAAACGTGAGCGTGGATAATTTCGGCGGCGTGAGCTTGTCCCCGCGGCGGCCAGTGAGGATCTCCATGTTCTCCACCATCGCCTCCCACGAGCTGCGATCCGGCGGGAAAATGCGATTGATTGCGGGTTTTTTCATGCCGTCGCCAAAGCCTTCATCGTGTCGGCCACCACGATCGCCTTCACCGTGATATTGCCAGACACGCGAAACGCCGCCGTGTCGGCCTTGTAGCCAGCCGGCAACCGGAACGCCTTGCTGTCTAGCAACGCCTTCGAGAACTTGAGCAAGCCGTTCACGTAAATCTGAAAGGTGAGGCTGTCCCAATTGACTGGCGGCAGCGCCTTCACCTTGCTGCCGTTGATGGAGAGTCCGTTCACCGAGTAGGCGTTGATGGAGCCAGCGGTAGCCAGCGCCGCGATCAATGCCGCGTTCAGGGCCCTCTGCGCATCGCTCGCGGCCTGCGCTGCCGCGATCTCGTCCGATGTTTGGGTGAAGTCGGCGTCTACCTTCGCCGCCCCCAGGTTCGTCGGTTGCGGGAACACCCACTCACGCGAAAGCCAGTCGGCGGTCATCTTCAGGCCCGCATCAGCGTCCCATTCGTAGATGATGTTGTCCACCACCACGTATAACTTGCCGGTTGCGGGATCTCCCCACATCGCCGCGACCTTGCTGTTCGCCGTCACCACCGAGGCAAACTCGGACTTGTCGATGATGACCACCTGGCGGCTGTTCGCGCCGGCATCGAACGAAGCGACGTATCTCCCGGCGTATTGCGCGCCGACGAAACTCGACGGAATGAGCAGCGCCCACTCCTCTTGCGTGTATAGGTCCTTGGTGACGAGGACAGCGCCACCGGAGCCAATCAGAGCGAGGCCCTGCGGAGAGGAATAAGCAACGCCGAATCCCATGTTGACGACGCTGCGCTTCGCCATGCAGGGCCACGGTTGATCGACGCGCGAAAGAATCATCGCCGCTGGATCAGTTCCAGAACAGACGTAGGGTATGCCCTTGGTCCCGACCACAACAGTCGTGAGGAAGGCACCGATCCCGACGATATCGAAGTCGGTGGCGAGGCGGTATTTCACCGGCCAGGCGTATGGCTTATACGGCTCGCAAAAGCACAACTCATTCAGATGGAACCCGGCCATCATCCCGTTCGGCAGCGAGAGCAACCCGATCATGTCCGTGGGCGGCTGTGCCCAATCCGTTGTAGTGATCGCCTCGCCGGTCGCAACCAGGACATCGTTGTAGACCGTAGTGGCGACCGCGATCTCAGCGACGAAACGATAGGTCGTGTTCCCCGCTGCATCCGTGACCGTGCGGTAGATGCGCTTGGTCATGCCAGCGGTGTTGTGCGGAGCCACTCGATCGATCACGCCGCCCGCAACCCACGCACCAGGATTCACCGCCAACGCGTAACTGATCGAGCCCGCCGCCACCGCGGTCAGCTTCAAGCCATTGCCGTTGTAGCCGGACGGATTGACGCCAGACACGTTCACGGTTTCCCCAACCCGGAGTCCTCGCGTGCTGGCTATGTTGAGCGTCGCAATGCCAGCCGCCCACGCTCCGCCGGTTGCCGCGAAGGTATTGAGCGGCGCCGTGTCCATGAGGGACAGGTCCCAGTTCCCGTTCGTGTTCCCGGTTGCCAGGGCAGACACTGGTGATGGTTGCGATTCCTCACCCCAGGGCGTGACGAAGGTATAGACGTAGCCGCGCGTTTCCGCTGGCGCCCCGCCGCCCGATGGGACCACCGTTGGCGCGGTGCTTGGCGGGAAAACGCCAAGAACAAAGAAGGTCTTGGGGTAAGGAACGCCAACGGTGGCGAGCGCGATATTCGTCACGCGCGGCTCGTTGTCGCCGGTGTAGTACGTGCGATAGGTGATATCGCCTGCGATCGGGCCCTTCACCGCGTCGACGTCTTTCGCCCAGGCTTGCCAGTAATCGCTCACGCCATCGGTCATGCGGAAGATGGACATGATGCCGGCCACGACTGGCGTGTACACGGCCTTGGGCTGCTTCAGAGGGCCAACGTAGCCGGACGTGAGGCGGCAGTTCACCGCGACTTGCGCCTGGTTGGGCTCAAGCAGGCGCGCGCCGCGCCGTGGAACGACACCTGAAAATCCAGTGACTCGCAGCGCGACCATTATTTCGCCAGCACGGATGCGTATTCCTTCACCGCCTGCGGCGCGTCCGGGTCTTCCGCCGCCTCAGCCAGGCGCGCATCGTCCTCCGCCCTGAGCGCGTCCTGCGCTGCCTTGTGCGCCGCCGCGGCCTCTGCAAGGCGCGCGGCATCCAGCGCCTTGAGCGCGGCCGCGCGCTTCGCTTCGATCTCCAGCGCCCGAAGTTCCTCCGGCGGCGGGGGCGGCTGGGGCTCGACGACCTCAAACGCTTCGTCGGTGCGCGCGAGGCGCTCGATGAGATCGTCCTCGCGCGGCGCCGGGACGCCTTCGGTAAGCGCGTGGGCAGCGACAGCGTCCCTGAAGGACCGGATTCGCGCAGCGAGCTCCGCTGTCGTCCCTGGGAAATTCGATTTGGCGATGTTGATCATTGCTCGCTCCTTTTCTTTAGATTCTGACCATCTTCGTCACGACCATCGAGGGCTGCAGGTTGTTGTGCGCAGTGCCCGATCCAGCGCTCCCTGTGGCCCCGGTGCCTGATGCGCCCGTAGCGCCGGTGCCAGAAGCGTCGCTGGTAATGGTGTGGCTGTGGTCAGCGCTACCACCCCCGGTGGTGATGGCGTGATTGTGGTCTCCACTGACCGAAGAGGTGGCTCCGGTATATCCAATGGCAGTAAACGCTGATCCAGCAACGGTAGAGAAATTCAAGGTTCCGCCAGAGAGATTAGCCACTACAAATGCCTCTGCTGCTTGAGCGCCGTGCGTATGATTTGCGCTCTGATTTCCGGTTGTGCCATCGTGCGTGTGACCGGCAGACTGTCCGCTGGTTGTTCCGGTGTGCGTGTGCGACGGGCCGGTGTGGGTGTGAGACGGGCCTGTATGCGTGTGCGCGGCGAGTTCTGCTGTTGCCAGCGCCACTGTTTCCGCGCCGCCGACATTGCCAACCGCGTTGCCGAGCGTGCCGGTGCCGGTGCCGCCAGAGCCGACCGCGATGCGTCTGCGCGAATCCGGCACGCCGAAAGTCGTCGAGCCGTCCCCGACGCCCCAAGTCGTGCCAATTTTCTTGAACAGCGCCGAGTAGGTCGTGCGCGATACGTTCGATCCATCGGCGGCCAGCGCGTATCCCGCAATCGCGGCGCTCCCCGCGTAATCGAACAGGACCCCAGGTGGAGTGTCCTCGCCGTGCTTGACAATGTCCGTGCCGTTGCCGATGACCCCGGTGGAGCGGCCCTGGTAAATCTCGACGCCGGTCTGCCCCGCGACCTTCGTAGTAAGAATGTAGTTCCCGGTCGTGCCGTTGATGATCGTCCACTGCCGCTTCAAGTTCGGCAGTTCGATGATTCGGTCGCCGGTAAGTGCGCCATTGAATTGGATGATCGGCGCCCGTGCTTCCTCGGCGGTCAGTACCGTAGTGCCAGCGCCGCCAGCTACGGATTTGGTGAGCATGCCGTAGACCTGGATGTTGGAAGGGCGCTTGTCTGTGATTCCAGTGATCGCCGTTGCGCCGGCAACAACCTGCGCCATCGGGATCTTGTCAGCGGAGAACCCAACGATGTTCGCGCTCACGGCGCCGGCGGGCGTGCGCTCGACGTAGTTTGTCTGCGCGGCCGTCAATACAACGGTGCCATCGGCGATCGCCGTGACAACGCCATCTACGGCCAAGGTGCCGCCGAAGTAGCCGTAGGTCAGGCCAACCGTGGTCGAGTCCTTGTTGCCGAACATGAAACCCTGGCCAGCGGCCTGGACCTTGTCCTCGTGATCAGCCAGACCAGCCTTCTCGATCCGCAAGTCAACGCTGTCCCCAGGGTTCCATGCCCGCGCTACCGTCGCATCGTAGCCGCGCACCAGCGGATAGCCGGCGCTGCCAAGCACATCTACGACTCGTTCCTCGACCTTGATCTTTTCCCGGTTCCCGGCGGCGTCCTCCATCGTAATGATCGAGTGATCGAGCGCGGATCCAGCGGCGCCCTTACCCGTGAGCACGGGGAAGTTGGCGCCCTTGCCGGCTGCGACCGTGAGCGTGGTGGAAACGGCGGTAATCGCGCCAGAGAGCGTCGTCAGTGCATTGTCGGAGAACTTGCGTCCCATCGTCGCCTCTAGAGGAACCTGCTGCTTTGGCCCGTGGGCCGGATGCTCGATCGCGTCCAGCCCTTGGTCGCCTTCATGCGCGCGGCGTCCTTCCCGTTCTCGAAGATCCCGCTGAAGTACGCCGCCTGGCCCGTGTTCGTCCAGGGCTTGTCGGGCATCACCATGAGCTTCGAGAGCGCGCCGGCCGCGATCTCGTCAATGAACCGCTCCCACAATTGCGTGTCGAGGCCTGGCGCTGCATTGGTCGGGCGCAGGCAAACTCTCATCACCAGGGCGCCGACGAGCGCGGCGGATGGAAACGGCACCAAGCGCACGGATTCAAGCTGATCCTGAATGTAGTAGAGCGGCGTGCCAGTCTCGAGGGGCCACGCTTTATAGAGGGCGTCGAGCTCGGCTTCGATCTTCGGGTAGATGTTCTTGCCGTCATACCAGGCGCGATCGATCCTGACGATTTTGGTGTTGGCGGCGGGCACGAACGGATAAGTCGGCTGCGCTGCCACGGCGTCGACCGCAGGATGGTCGTACTTCCAGACGAACGACTCATTGCAGAACTCGATCGCCGCCTCGACGATCTTGTTCTGTGCCATCGGCACCGCGCAGCCCTTCACGTATGGCAACACGTTGTCGAAGAACGTCGACCAATTGGAAGTTGCCACTACCGGCGCTCCCCGCGATTCATTCCTGAGATCACCATGAAGGCTTGGGCCCGCTGGTCCACCGTGTACTCGTCGTCAAGGGATTCAGCGCGCGCTACCACCCAATCCACCATCGAGGGGATGATGAAATCAGGCACCGGAACTGCGGTTGCGAGCGCCAGGGCGCCGTCTGCCGGCAGCGCGGAGTAGCTGCCGAGGAACAGGTCGGGCCGGTTTGCGAAGAGCGCCTGGACGCCATCGTTCACGAACTGCCGAAGACTCGGCTGTGTCGGGTCGGTAATGTCGTCGGGGTAACGGTCCTTGGCAGCGTCCTTGAGAAACGCCCGCGCACGGTCGCAAACCTGTTGGACCGTGACAGCCATTGGCTATCCGGGGACTTGCTTTTTACCGACGAGGCCTGCCGCGCTCGCGTTCCGGGCGGCTGGTTGTTCTCTCTTCCCTGAGATCGCTGGTAGCGACCCATGTCACCGTACCGTCCGTCGTGCGGCCGTTGTGTTCCTGGTTGAACTGCGGCTGTACTGCGCCGGATGTGCCGCCGGTCGAGACTGTTTGCCGCATGCCGTTCGCGGCCACGAGGAAGTCCTCGGCCTCGTATGCCGTATTCGGCTGCCACGGACCACGATTCGCGTTGCCGTCGCTGGAGAGGTTCAGCTTGGCCAAGGTCGTCGGGTGCATCTCGTACCCCTCGGGGATGGCGAGAAGCGCCTGCGCATCCTCGGCACGCTGCACGTCGCAGACGTGGTCGCCATCCTCATCGAGCGTGAACGTGTACTTGCGCTCGCGGTCCTTGCCGAACTCGACCACGAAAGACGTGACAGGTTCCGGAGGGTTGATCCCGGGCTTGTTGCGTTCGAGCTTGCTTCTGATCAGCATGACGACTCCTTGAAAACGCGCCCGAGGCGCCGTAGTTGAAACCCTCTTTGTGACCCGGCCTCGCTTACGAGCCGAAGTTCGCCGAGCGCGTGACGACCGTCAGGCCGATCACCGGATCGGCGGTCGTCCAGACCGCCGTGCCATCCGCCGTGGTGTTGTTGTAGGCCGCGTTGAACTGCGGCTTGACCGCGCCCGATACGCCGGTCGTGGTGCATTTCTGCCGCACGCCGTTCGGCAACGTGAAGAAGTCGTTGGCGGTGTATGCCGTGTTCGGCATCCACAGACCGCGGTTGACGTTCAGGTTCGTCAGTGCGGCCACGGTGGTCGCCGCCGCAGCGACGACCTTGATCCCGATGAGCCGGCGCAAGGCAGACATCGCCTGCAGGCGGAAGGCGTGCAACGTGGTCGGCCGCACAGCGCCGCCGGCTTGCGCCACGGTCGAGGCCACGATCCACAAGGCGCCGCCCGAGGCCACCGTATCAAGATCGGTCTTCGCCGCGTTCAGGATGCCGACCGACAAGGTAATGGCCGGGGCGCCGTTGGTGTCCAGGTCGTCGGAGTCGAGGATCAGATCCACGATCACATGATCTTCGAGCAGCGGCCCCATCTCGATGATGTCGTTGATCGCCAGGGCGACCGAATTGACGAACTCGATTCGCTGCGGGAGCGCCTCGGACTGGCTCGCGTTCAGCGCGGTCTTGGTGCCCTTGGCGAGATCGGTGCGGTACAGGGTCATGGTTGCTTCTCCAGATGAAAGAGTGGATCGCTACGCTTACGCCGGGTCGATCGCGTAGGTGTCGAGGGCAACAACGCCGAAGTCCATCGACGTGCCGTCGATCGTGAAACTGGTTTTCTTGACCCCGCAGATCGTGCTGGTCGTGATGACCGCCTGGTTGCCGTTGTCCCGGCTCTCTTCGTGCCAGTCGAAGCGCAGCCCAGTGCCAGGCGAACCGAACGCAACCACGCCCGCTTGGCGCCCCATGAAGAGTGCGCGCGCTGCCGGCAGGTTCGCGCCGGCGCCGTAGTCGCTGAACCGGATCACCGCGCGATGGCTGTGCAGCACCACGTTGTCGTGGAAGCCCATGCCGCCCATGAAGATCGGGCTCTTGTTCCCCACCGCGGTTGCCAGGGCTTTTTGCACGTCGAGCCATTGGCCGACGCTGGTGGTGGTGCGCAGGGAATGCGCCTGGAACGGGTGCATCACGATCACGTAGCGTTCCTCGCCCTCGATCTTGATCGGCTGGATAGCCGGAACTCCGGACGTGCCGCCGCCCATCGTGGATGCCCGCGTCACCGCGCGCTCGATCAGCGTCAGCGACATCACGCCGGCGGCCGTGAGGGTCGCCTTGGTCGTGCCGTCGCCGAACATCTGGTGGTTCGCATCCGGCGCAACGAATCCGTTGTTCGCAAAGCCCGGATAGTTCGTCGGGTAGATGAAGTCGGTGTTGACCCCTCGCGCGCCGGAGAGGTACATGAAGATCAGTTCGTCGAAAATCCGCGCCCACCACTCGGACTGACGCACCCGCGCGATCTTGCGCAGATCGTGGATCGTGCGCTTGCGAGTCATGCGCCCGCCGGTGTTCACACCGCCGCGCATCTGGTCGATGTAGACCGAGTCCGTGTAGAACTTCAGGTCTTCTTCTTTTCCTTCGAGGGTGGCATCCCCCTCGATCGGCTGCATCTTCAACTGCATGCAAAGGTCGTAGCTGATCTGTTCGCCCGCGTCGTTCTCCAGGTGCGGGAGCGTCTGCAGGGGGGTCTGCGCTTCGACGCCGACGCCCATGAACTTGCGGTTGAAGTAGGACTCGCGGCCCACGTCCACGGCGAGGAAGGCCGAGTACCGCTTGACGGCTTTCGGGTCGTTCAGACCAATGATCGTCTTGGACATCTGATGCTCCTTGAAAAGTTGTTCTTTCCAAGGCGCACCTAATGCGCGCCGGTAGCAGGACTTCACTCATCCCGCTTGGCATTGCTTCAGTGCCCATCATCGGGCACACAAAACTAACCTGTCAAACCTCGCTTGGCCTGTTCCGCCCCGGCCTTGGCTTTCTTGCCCTTCACGAAATCAATCCCCTCCGCGACGATGAACGCGAGGCGCGCCCGCTGACCGCTCTTCTCCAGCAGGGTAACGAGGACTTTCCCGCCGTCGATGGCGAGCGATTCCCCGACCCTCAAATCAAAGGAAATGGAGCGGTCAGCCATGCGCCAATGCTCACCGGGCCGCTAGATAGCGGTCGGCTTTTTCCTTCGGCAATCTCGCCAGCGCGTTCTCGAGATCCATGCCTTCGAGTGCGTCCAGCGATGCGAATTCGTCGCCACCGGCATCGGCATCTGCACCAGCCGCCGGCAACCCGCCCAGGTCTTTCGGCAGACCCGCGCGCGCTGGACGACGCAATGCCGCCTCCGCTGCTGCTTTCTTCTTCGCTTCGGCATCGGCCTTGGCTTTCGCCTCCGCCGCGGCTTTCTGCGCCGCGTCGTCGCCACCGGCCGCTTTCTTGCCGATGCCAAGTTCCGCCTTCACCTGGCGATGTGCTTCTTCGAGGAACCAGGTCGAATCCTTGTCGGCGTTCTCCTTCATGTTCGCCAGTTCCTTCACGCGCGTATCCAGCGCCGACAGGAGCAACGTGCTGCCCACGTAGTTGATGCCATCGTCCTTGGCGATGCGCCGGTAGAAGCGGTTGATCTCCCACGTCCACCGCTGCTCCGCGGTCTGAACCTGCATCTCGCTGGCGATGTCGGCCTTTTGCTTCGCCGCGTCGAGCTCGCGCCGGTCCTTTTCAACCGCAGATCGCTCGGCGTTGTACTCATCGAGCGTCATGTCGCCGGCCTTGAACTTGTCGGAGGCCTCGGTTACGCGCGTATCGAACGCGACGACCTTCTTCTCGTAGTCCTCGACCGGCGGGGCGACGTAGGTTGACACGAACGGATCGTCGTCATCGGTCCCGGCCGCCGCCGCAGCTTTATCGTCAGCCGCTTTCCTCTCCGCTGCGGCCTTGGCTTCCTCCGCCGCCTTGTTGGACGCGGCCAATGCCGTGGCGGAGGCCTCTGCCGCTTCCCTGGCGACACGCGCAGCCTCGGCCTTGTCTTCGTTCTTTGCGTCGGCCTTGGCATCGGCTTCCGCTTTCTCGGCTGCTGCTTTGAGCGCGGCGTCCTTCTCGATCGTCGCCTTCGCCGCTGCCGCTTGTTCCGCAGCAACGCGCGCTACTTCAGCAGCGTCGTCATCACCGCCAGCGGCCGCCCCCAGGTCGGCAGTTGCGCCGGCCTCGTCCGTGCCATCGTCGTCTGCGGCGAGCGCATCCCGTTCTTCCAGCGAAAGACCAGCCAGCTCCGCCTCGTTTGCATCGGCGCCGGCGGCATTGTTCCTGGTGTTCATGAGCAATCTCCTTGAGTTGATCCGGTTACTTCTTGTTCTTCGCCGCCTTCGCTTCAGCAGCGCGGCGGTCTTTTTCTTCACGCTCGATCTTTTTCGCCAGTTCCTTCTCGGCTTTCTCGCGGGCACGGGCTTCCTCCGCGAGTTTCTCGTTCACGTCAGCGACTTCGCCCGCCAGGTCTTCGAGGCGCTTCAAGAGCGGCGCCATCGTCGCTTCGGCCTTTCTCGATTCCTCGGAGGCATGCTTCTGCGCATCGGCCTCGATGCGAGCGACCTCGACCTTGGTGTCGTTCTCCCGGTTGATCTCCAACGTCCGGTTTGCCAGCTTGATCTGCGATTGCGAAAGCTCACCCTGAAGGCCGACCATCTGCTCGGTGACGCGCTCGACCTCGGCGACCGCCTCAGATTGCACCTGGCGAACGGCGTCTTCCATCTTTTTCGCCAGTTCCGGGTTGCCGCCGGTGCGCAGGACCTCCGCCTCCGCCATTACCTTCTCGGCTTCGGCGTTCAGCTTCTTCGCCTTGGCCTGCAACTCCGCGATGATCGCCGCGGCCTGTGCCTGCTGCTGCGCGAACATCGCCTGCTGCGCCGCCCGCTGTTGCTCCATCGCCGCCATTTCCTCTGGCGTCGGCTTCTTGTTCGGATCTGGCTCCCCGGTAAGGCGCCTGATCTCCGACACGATTTCGTCCTTGTTCGGCATGTCGGAGAAATCGTAGGCCAGCCGCAGGATCCGCAGCGCCATGTCGGGCGGCATCTTCGCGGCGAGCGCCATCATGTTCTCGAACATCGACTGGCGCAGCGTGCCGTGATAGTCCTGCTCGCTCATCACGAAGTCAGCTTCGTTCGCCGTAATGTCGTTGATCCAGCGCACCGAGCCATCGGGCTGTACTTCCGGCCGATTGATATGCAGCCACTCGACCGGCCCCTTCGATTCCGTCAGCCGGATGACCTTCGGTTCGGAGTAGAACTGCTCCACGTTCGACAACTGCTTTTCACCCTGGCACTGCATGGCGTAGCGGTGGTTGTCGAAGAACGTGGTGGTCTGCACCGATCCCTGAACCTGCAGCGCCTTGATCGCCTCGCCCGACATGCCGGCGTTGCTCTGGCGCCCTTGGTTCTCGTTGTTGACGCCGCTGGTCTGCTGGATCTTCGTCGCGTCCATGACGAACATATCCATGTGCCCCTTCGCCATCTCGGTGTCGCGCTTCGCCTCGAGCTCCTTGCCCTTGCGCCGGATGATGACACCGTCAGGCCGATCGGCTTCGGCCCTGGCCTCGTCCCAATCCTCGACCGCGCCTTCCTCTCCCCACAGTTGGTTGGTGGACATGACGAACTGCGACTTCGAGGCACGCTTATTCATGTCCTCCTGAATGTCGCGCACCCGGCGGATCGCGCCGTACACCATGCCGTCGCGTCCCCGGCGGAAGCCCCAAACCGGCGTGAACGGAAACTTGTTGTGCCGGTAGGGACTCTTGCCCTGGTCAACCAGGTCCTTTTCCGTCATCACAGCGTAGTTCATGCGCATCATCACGGCATCGACGAGACCGATCATCTGGTCATCGCGCGCCTTCTTCATGCCAGGATGGTTCTCGTCGAACACCTTGCCGTCGAACGGATCGCCGGCGCACATCTGGCATTTCGTCGGCACCTTGTACCAGCACTCGATCAGCTTGACGCGGCGCCGGCGCGAGCCGACGAGGAAAGGATCTCCGGTGTAGGTGCGGCGCGTGAACGCCTGGCCATTGCGGTCCGAGGCCTGGAAGTGCTGGCCCATGTAGTAGAAATCGTCGTCGTCACCATCGAGCTGATGGTGTACCGCCGCCTTGCGCAGTTGCGTCGCGCGCGTGGGGAACATGGCGATGGCAATGTCCAGATCGACCCACCGCCACCGATATAGGTAACGCCCATCCTTCAGGTCGAGCTCTTGAGCGCACGAATCCCACAGCACGTTGCGCCAGGACTCGTAGCGGGAGTAAAGAATGTCCTCGGTCGGATCATTTCTGGCGCCGTCTTCGAGCCAGCCAATCCCCACCTTCACCGCGTCATCGAAGGCGCGCGAGCGGGCAAACGGAACCTTGTTGATGTCGCTGACGTACTTCAGCACCTTCGTCTTGATGTCGGCGCCAACCACGTCATCCGGTGTGCGCGGCAGCACCTTCCAGTCCATGCGGGTGCGGCGCTCGGTGCCGCATATCCAGTCCACCATCGGCGCGGTTTCGTTGTAGACGATCGCGGCCTGGCCGCGCGATTCGACCTCCGCCGCGTCCTCGTCGGCCCACTGGATGTTGTCGTAGAAGTCGTGGTCGATCGCCATCTGATAGCGATTGACCGATTGCTTCTCGCGTTCCTCGAAGTACCAGGACTGGAGCCGGCGCAGGAGGCGCAGATTGTCCTCGGATTCGAGCGGGTACCCGGGCTTCTCGGCCGCTGCGTCGTCGCCGGCGCCGAGATTGTCTTCGTCCAGCCACAACTCTTCCGTGTGCGGTTTCTTCTTCGCTCTCGATGGGCTGAGTTGCTCGGCCATCAGATGTCCCTCGTCGCCACGTTCTTGCCACGGATGATGAGCGAGGCCTCGCCAATGGGCTTGCGCTGCCCCTCGGGCCGGTCCTCCGGGCGCTCGGGCGGCAGGCGCACCAGGTCAACGAGCCCCTCGGCGATGATGGTGGCGATGCGCACGATGGTCGACTTGGTCGTGTCCATTTGCATGATGACCGCCGCCGCCTGCGCTTGCTGCATCAGGTAGAGCGGGCCGCATTGGAGCTTGCCGTCCTTGTCGTACCAATCTTGGCGCGGGTTATCGGGGTTGTAGCGCCACGCTGCGGAATCGCACACGATGAACGCGCCAGGGCGCAGCTTCTTCTCGCGGGGCCACAACGCCATCGCGCGCTCGCCGTTGATGTACTGATAGCTCGCCACGATGTCGCCGTGGACGCGCTGGAAGCGAGCGTACTTGCCGCCGATCAGGATAGGCATATCAGGAATCCACCTGAGTCCTCGGCTTGCCGCCGATCGCCCGCGACACGATCACCGCTTTCGCGCACTCCAAGATGAAAGTCTGCATCGCAGCCGAGCCCTCGGCGTTCGAGCGGAAGCCGAACTGACCATCGGCGCCCTGGTACACGATCACGATGTTCACGGGATTGATCACACCCGCCACGCACTCGGCGACAAAATCCGCCATCTCGCCGCGGCACGTCATCACCGCCTTCGGCAATGGCGCCGGTTGATCTACCTGCGGTTCGCTTCCGTTCACGCCAGACATTTCCGCTCCTTCACAAGTAGTAACTGCGCGCTCTGCGTGGGGGCTTGTCGCGCTTGGGCTTCTCTTTCCACCCCATCAGCTTGCGGCACTGCTGCTGAAGCAGCAAAGCAGCGTCCTCGATGCCGCTACGGTCAACCGTGTCATCAAGCATGTCCACACAGCGAGAAAGCACCGCTTTCGCCGCATCCACGCTCACCACCGCCTGCTGCGCGTTAGATAGCGATAGAGCAAATCGCTCGCGGCCAATATAAAAAACAGGCAGCTTGATCTTGCGGCCCTGGTAGCTGGTGTGCGTGTCCTTGAACCGGCCCTCTGGTTTCGCGTCGGCATCCTCAACACGGAACTTCATGGCTATACCGTCCTTGCCGAGCGATGGTCCCTGCGCTTGAACGAAGCGCCGCCAACAGGTTCCCATCCCTGCGCGAACTGCCTGAAGGCGTCGGCATAATTGCTCGACCAATCGTGCTTCGGGTGCTGGCGGAAGGTCTGCGCCTTCTCGTCGTACTCTTTGTGGTACTGCGATAGCGCGTCCAGGCCTGGCTCACACCCCTCAGCATCAAACCAGCACTGCGACAGTTTCCCTCGCGTCAGGTCTATTCCGACCATCACGTCTTCAATCCTCGGTACCACGACGATGTCGCGCATCCCCATCGCCTCGAATAACTCCCTCGTATTCCTGCCGTCCTTGTTCGCCAGAGAATTCAGCGTCTTCGTTTCAGCGTCGTGCGGCATGAAGTGCCGCCCATAAACGTAGCCGCGCTTCGCCGCATGCAGTTGCAGGTAGCTGAAATAGTGCGACGGCGCTTCGCCGCTGTTCTCGTAGGCCAACAGGAACCTGTGCTGCACCCCGACGCGCTGGTGGAACCAGATCGCGGTGGTGTCGTTCGCGCCGAGATCCCAAAACGTGTTGACCGGCACACCATCGGCATGCGGAACCTTTGTAATGCGTCCATCCTTCAGTGCCGCCGCGAGCACCTTACCGTAGTAGGCACCCTCGACGCTGCCCTCGAACGAGCAGAAGTATTCCTGCTCGATCATCTCGTCCGACATTCCGCTCTTGCGCTCGTCCTCGATCACAGACATGGGGATGAGCCCGGTGTCCTTGATCGTCAGAATCTCAGCGAACCAGCCCTCTTCCAAGAGCCGCTTCGCAATCTCGAACATGCGCTTGCCGTGGTTCTTGCCGCGCGGCGTGTAGATGAAGATCACCCAGCCGCCGTTCTCCGCCAGGATCGGCCTGATGTAGTCCCAGGCCGCCGGCTTCGCCACTGAATACTCAGACATCACCACGCCGACCGGATTGGCACCGACCAGCGAGTTGTAGTTGTCACTGCCGACCACTTGCCACACTGAGCCGGTGTCCAGGCGAATCTGCATCTCCTGGTTGTTCGTCCCGGCTCTGATGCTTTTCGGGAAGGCTTGGTCAATTACTCGGCGCCCTTCGCTGTCAATGGCGTCCCATATCACCTTCCGGCCCTGCGCTGCCTCGGGGAGCATGTGCCAGTACGTGCCGACACGGGCGAACATGGATCTAGCCGTCCAGTTCACCGCAGTTGAGTCCTTCCCGGCCCGCCGATGCCACACCGCGACGGCGCGTTTACCGCCACCTTCGAGATAGTTCCAGAGCCGCCGCTGGTGCCGGCGCGGCATCCAGTCGTGCGGTATCTCGATGTTGTCGCCTTCAACTGGCATCGGGGAACGTCATGGCCTTAACCGTGACGGTGGTCTTGCCTTTGATCGTGGTGTCCACCGCAGCCAACGCCGGCTTCTCGAACTTAATCGCCTTGCCAGCCGCGTCGATGCGCACGGCCTCCTTCTTCTTCGGGTTTTTATAGACCGTCATCAGGTAGTCGTGCGCGTCACCCTTGAACGCGCCCTTGCCGATAGCCGTCTCGATCTTTTTCGCCGCCTCCTTCTTCGCGGCCTCGAGCTCTCGGGTGCGCTTGTTCTTCGAGCCCTTCTTGCGCCCGCCGCGCCGCTCGCCAGGTTTTGCTCCACCACGACTCATTGGCTATTTATGGCTAATTTAGTAAAAGAATCAGCGGTGTCGCCATCAAGTCGCCGAATGTCGCGTGTACCCACGCGCTGCTCATCTTCACTGCGCCCATATCGTCCCCGCCATGTTTTTGTGCTGCTCTCGGTGACACGGCTTGCAAAGCGCGACACCATTGGTGACATCGAGTCGCAAGGCTGGCGCCAACGCCCACGGAATGATGTGATGCGCGTGTAATCCCTCCACAGCACCACAGGCCCGGCACCTTTTCTGACCCCGCTTTACAACTGTGGTGCGCCATGCGCGAGCCTCCGGCGCGTGGCGATCCACCAAGGCCCCGAACAACTCCGGGTCTTCCACCCCCCAACCCGGAGCCATCGTATCGAGCAGCAACTTCCCGGCCATCATCTGATACGGGAAAAGACCGCGCCGCCGAAGACGGCGTCCCCACCTTTCCACGAAGGCGTGTCGTTTGGCCACGGTGCGTGGCCTCGGCACTTCCCCGGTCCAGTGTGGAATCATCTGAAACAGCGTCGCGCATGCGTGTAGCTTCGCCAGCATGAAGCCTTCAAACAACCGGACCCGCAGAGCCTGGTCAGTCCTTGACCTCTCTGCTAATTCGTCCCACTGCTGCGGTGTCATATTCAGGTGAGGACGCCGCGGCAGTCCACGCCCGGCCCCCAGGCCGCGTTGAGCCTGGCTGCCACCGTTGCATTGTTCGTGCGCTGCTTGGCGAAGTGGTCCTGCACGATCTTCAGGTTTTGCTCGGCCTGTTTCGTCAGGCTCGCATCCCATCGCCAGCCCTGCACAGTCCAGCCAGCAGCGAAACCGCCGAGCAGCACCACCAGCAGGGTGCCCCACACCCACGGATTGAGGAACGCCGGCAGCACAGAAAATAAACTCGGCACGAAGCGTGCGATCCAGCCCATCATGTTGGAGCCCTCTCGTAGCGGTAATGCCGGCGAGCGCCGGTGCGCACCAGCTTCTTCGCGTTCGTCATGTTCCACAGCGTCACGGTGGCCTCCGCCCCACTTATGGACAGGGCCTCTTGAATCTCGACGTTCGACACCGCTCTTCCACACCTATCAATCAACTCCAGGACCTCGGCCTGCAGCCACGCCTTCGTTCTTTTCGCCGACGGCGCTTCGAGCTCCGCCAAGCGCATCCGATATTCGCCGATCAGCTGCCCGAGATTCACTGTCTAGAATCCCTCGACGCCGCCTTTTTATCAGGCGACTCAGGCAGCATCAGATCGAGCATGGAACCTCAAAAAGAAAACGCCCCGGAAGGGGCGTTGTACTTCGGTTCAGCGGCGGCACCGGCAACGAGGCCTTGGGGATCGCTCCCCTGGTCAATCGTTATCGCCGGTGCCGACGCTTACTAGAAAGCCGCTTTGATTCGGATTCACCGTGGGGCCGACAACCCCTATCCCCTTGCGTTCAGCGGAACACGCGAACCGCCGTTGGCTGCGACCGGGGAGAGCCGTCGCGGTCGACCTGTTTGTGCAGGCGTGTCCAACCTGGACGCACCGCCGCACCCTATCGAATTGCTTTCTATAGCGGTTCCCGACCACGGTCAACCCAAAATCCCCCGCTACGGAATCGGGTTGCGTTCCAGATTCAGCGTAACGGCGCTCAACTCGCCTGACTGGAACGCCTAAAATCGTAGAAGGACAACGGATGCGGACCGCGCCGAGCACGCTTTGCGCGGAATAGAAGGAAAGCGTCTAATGTATCGGGACTCTGGTCCTTACTAAGCCGTTTCAACACTTGCGGGGCATTGCTGTGGCGGATAAAGAAACCGAGTACAAGTTCAAGATCGACGTCTTTACTCCGAAGACGATCCCGATGTTGCGCCTCGGTGAATATATGGCTGAGCTTGCCAAGCTTTTGGCGAACACCACTAGCGTTCACTTCGATCGTCTAGAGGAAAGCAGTTGCGTCCTCGTCTCGAAAATAGAATGGGAAGCGGCTCCCAAAGTCAGGAGCCGTATCGAAAGCATAAAGAGATCGGAAGCGGCTGACGACGCGACCGAGGCAGTCGCGCGCCTCAATGTGATGCTGCGTGAAGACAACGCTGTTGGAAAATTGCTTCAAGACGACAACGGAAAACTAGCCGAGATTCTTCACTTCCCCGGCAGAGAGATTCCAAAGCCGGAGCAAATCGGTCCGTTCAGTGAACAGGCTACGATCAAGGCGCAGCTTTACAGAATTGGGGGCCGCGACGATACGGCCCATGCTCAGCTTATGGATTCGGCCGGGCGTCAGTGGAATGGCAAGCTAACCAAAGAGCAAGCGGCAAAGATGGCGGCCGCTGGTGGAGAGGGACTATACAAATGGTTCCTCGTTAACGGAAGTGCCAGATGGCTACGCACGGAAGAGAACGAATGGAAGCTGGTGGACTTCCACATCAACGATTTCAAATTGCTACAAGATGCTTCGCTTGAAGAAGATATAGCGGCGCTCCGAGGTATCAAGGGCAACCAATGGGGCGATGTAGCGGATCCATCGGGAGCTATAAAAGAATCGCGTAGTGATGACGACGAGGTCCACTAATGGTCGTCTTTGACACCTCGACGATTCTGTTCACGATTGATCCCAATACGCGTCCGCCGCTGGATCCGAAAACGAATGCACCGTTGACGAACTGTCGGGACCGCATTGAGTACCTCATCAAGACGCTGAACCAAGCAAAAGAAGTTATCCTGATACCAACACCAGTGCTAAGTGAATTCTTAGTAAAAGCTGGCCCGAACCGGCATGAGTTCGCAGACAAATTCTTAGCTGCCAGAAACTTTATTTCTGCCCCATTTGACCAGCGGGCGGCCATTGAGCTTGCGTTCCTAAATGATCCAGACTTGAACGCAAAGAAGAAACTCGACGACAAGACGACAAAGGCGAAACTGAAATTCGATCGTCAGATAGTCTCAATCGCAAAAACCAACGGCGCGACCTGCATTTATACAGATGATGACCCGCTGGCGACGTGCGCTAGGAACAATAGCATTAAGGCTGTCATGACCTGGGAGCTACCAGAGCCACCCAAAGACCCTCAAATTCAGATGTTCGAAGCCAAATGAAAAAACTAGTACCGCCCCATGACTCGGATGAGGTCCTGCGTTGAATGCTGTATACACCGCAGACTCAGCACCCCAAGTAGGCGAAAACCATTCAACAAGAACTAGCTTCGTTTTGGTCTGTTACAAATCAAGCTGAGACACCAACCGGAATCGGCACGAGTCCGGCCTTGACAAATTCACGCTGCGCCAGGCCAACCGCTCGCTCGTGCAGCCCATCCAAACATTGCCACACCGCCTTGCGCTTCTCCAAGGCGTCCATTTTTCGGCACTTGAGGATGCCTCGGATCTCGTTGATGCCACCGACTGAACTGCGGCCGAAGAACTGCTCAACCATGCGCAAATACGCCCAACGTCGATGCGCGCCGATCCGCTGCTGCGAGATCATCCACGTGGCGAGCGCCTGGGTGCCAGTGTGCCGGTCCAGGCCGAACCCGAAGGAGGCCTTCAGGCACGCGCGTTCTAACGGAGGGAAACATTCGATGCGACCCCGGATGAGCGCTGCTTGGGCGTGAAGGTCGTTCTTGGTCAGGCCGCGCGGGGCTCCGGCCCTGGCGTTCACCATCGTCCGCACGCGCGCTACGATCGGCAGATGCTCGAGCTCGAACGCGAAGCGCAGCGCGTGATCGGCTGACCGGAACATTGGATTATCATTCACAGTATTGATCTTCAGTTCGAGGTGCTGCCGAGCGCGGCAACGCGCATCGTCGGCCAGACACCGGCACCGCTCACAGGCACCCCGCCGCCGTTAGATCGTCGACGATCATCCCCACGATGTCGGCGGCAGCAAGCCCAAACCTTGGCTTGTAAAGCGCGATCACCCTCTTTTTCACGTACAACTGCTCGATCCGCAGCCGGTTGTCCGCGATGTTGTTCAACGCACGAAAGTCGGCATCGACGAGGTAGACAACAACCCCCTCGCGGGTCCGCATAACCCGAGCGGTCAGCGCCTCGATCCGGCACCGCAGCTTGCCCCTGACCTTGCTGATGCTCGGCAGGTGGTCGTGATTGAAGGCGAAGCCCCCCCGCGTGAACCTGACGCGAATGGCGTCTTCTCGGCTAACGGACATGTTCATCGGCCTGCCCGAACCAGAATGCGCGAGACCCGGCCGCCGTGAAGTATGTGCCGGCACCCTCGCCGCCGTAGTCGCACTGCCGGAACATGGTCTGGATGTCCTCTGCGTCCATCTGCCAAACCACAGCAAGGGCAATCAACCGATCACGCTCCGCGGGCGTAAGCGGCGGCAAGGGGGCAGGATCGGGTGCAAGTGCGGTGAGAAGCGCGGGCTTGTTCGATCGGATCAACGCGCGCAGTTCGTCGGTGAGGGCTTCCCGGGGCGCGACGACGATCCTCCCGCTGTCCGCTCGAAGTCTGACTCCCGCTGCTTCTACACGGGCCAGGATCGCAGGTCCGGTCATCAAAATCGCTCTTCCTCACCAGAGGAGGGGGGTTCAACCGCAACAACGCCACAAGCCGCGCCAGTGCTCGTTTGTGGCGGATCTTCGAAGCGCAACACATCGCCGCCTGTTGCGGATGCTTTATCCGCCACAACCGGCGTGGATACTGGGTTGTGGCAGTGTTGCGGATCGGAAGGGGGGTGTTCGGCGGGCAAGTAGCGCGCGAAGGCATCAGCGAAGGCTTTGAGCTGGTAGCCCTTAGGCGTCGAGCCGTCGTCCATCCGTATCGAGTTCGGCACGATCACGAACGGACGAAGCAGGCGGGCGAGTTGGCGCTGCGTAATCGGTTTACCGTGATTGGATTCGGACCACCTGGATTCCTTGTCTGCCGCGAGGGCTTCCGCCAACGCGGTCGAGCCGATGCGATCAGTACCCGTGCGCTCGAATATTGCCCGCACATCGCGCAACAGCTCGACCTTCATGCCGTCGCCGTCTGGTGTCGCCCCGGACAGGACCGAGGCTGCCCTCCGCGCGCGGTCTGGCCAATCCCCGCCGGCCGCGTCAGCGATGGCCAACAGCGGCTCCCAGTTATCCGCGGCGCGGTCGTGGAGCTCGTCAGGCAGCGCCGGGCGGGTGGCCCGGATGCTCGCCGCGCTGTCGGCTGCGAAGCGAGCGCACTGCCGCGCCAGGGCGTCGAACTTCTCAGGCTCGGCGTGGCGCAGCTTCTCGACGCGCTCGCTCGGCATCTTCCGGCGCAATTCGATCGCGACAGCCCGATCGGCCAGGGTATCGGGCAGCGTGCCGATCAGCGCGATCGCCTTCGGTCCCCAAGTCGAGAATCGCCGCGGCTCGTGCTCGTCCCCGACCGTGCGAATCACAAACGCCGTGTCTCTGGTATGCCCGGAGTTGATAATCCCGCGCAGCTCTTCATTTTCTCGGAGGAAGGCATCGGCCTCGTCGATCAACAGCGTGGGGCCCCACTTCTCGACGCAACGGAACAGCGCAGCTGGTGAAATATTCGACGCAGCCAGCGGACGGTGTACGAGACGCGCGAGCAACGATAGAACAGTCGTCTTTCCGCATCGCTTCTCCGGCGACGCAAGCGCGAGGATCGGCGCAACGTCTACCGTCTCCGCGAGGTACGTGCTCGCGCACCACAGCACTAGCGCCACGTCCGCGTGCTTGGGGAGGATCGCAAAGCGGTTGAAGGCACGGGCAAGCTCGTCCAGAACTTCCGCGCCGTTTACCGACTCCGGCCAAGCCTCGCGCTCCGAGAACATTGCTTCTTCGCCAGCCGCGTCTTCGGAATCGCCGCGCACGCGCCGCACTTCCTTGTCCAACGTCTCGGTACGAATGCAAAGCTGCTCTGCGGCCGCTTTGCGCGCGCGATCGTATTCGAGCGGCGAGAGCTTCGCCAGGCGCACGAGTGTTTCCGCGTCGGCGAGGTGATTGCAGCCAGAGGCCGGCACGTCAACTAGCGGCTGCGCTGCCTCGATGCCGCGCTTAACCGCATCCACGCCCTGCTCGCGATGCACGTCGTTCCAGTCTTTGCCGGCCTCGCTCGGGATCGCCACCATGCCTCCGACGGCTCGCGCCGCTTCCTCGGCGGCCTTCTGGCCGGTCCCGCTTTCGTCGTTATCGCCCAAGACAATGATGCGCAAGTCGGGGAACTTCGCCCGCAGCGCCCGCGCCACCGGCTCGAGGTTTCTGGCGTTGAAGGCCACCGCCACCGGGTTGCCAGTCGCTTCATGGATCGTCGCGCCAGTCGCAAAGCCTTCGGCAATGCACAGCGCCGCCCCGTCCTGCGTGGCGCCGATGCTGAAATAGCAGCCTGCCACCCGCCCGCCGGTCAGGAATCGCTTGTCGCCATTCGGTCTGATGAATTGCAGCGAACGCAGTACCCCGGCCTCGCGCACCGGGATCACCAGTGCCTCATTGTGCAGCCGCGCACCGTGCGCCTTGATGTGCTTGCGGGTCAGGTAAGCATGCTCGTCGGGAGCGGGATGCGCCGCCTGCCAGATTGCCGCCGCCTCGTTCGCGGCGTCGGCTTGGTTGGTCTTCCGCTCGGCTTCGGATTGCGCGTTCGCTTCCGCGACGTGACGCTTAAAGGCGTCCCGTTCCACTGGCGAAAATGGTCTGTCTTGCTTCGCCTGCCAGTGCCCGGACAGATTGGAAGCCCAATCACCGAAGCACCCGCCCAGACCATCGTCGAACAGCTTGCACCATCCGGCCTTGTTGCCGATGCGCTTACCGATTCCTGGAAAATGATGGAACTTACCCGCCTCGATCACCTCCGGAGGATTCAGCCCTTCGGATTGGAGCGCAGCGCGGAATTGCTCGATGGCGTCACCCAAATCGGAGGCCACCGATCAGGTGCCGGACTGTTCGATCAGGGCACGGATGTCCTCAACGCGCCATGCGGTTATTCTCTGCCCCAGCGTTCTGACTGGTTGTGGGAAGCGGCCCGATTTGACCCCAGCCCACCAGGTCGATTTGCCAACAGGGATAACTGCGGGAATCGGCGGTTCTGCTCTGGGGTTGCCGATGATTTGCGGAAGGCGAAGATAGCCAGTTTCAGGAAGATGGTGCATTTCGGATTACTCCCGTCCGCATGAGGCCACAAGGGGCCGACGGGGAAATCCTAATTTCTCCGGTACTGGTAAAAGCCGAATTCGGTTTGACGAATTCCGAATTCGGTGAAGCGGTCCTATTTCAAGCGGGCTTCCAGCGCATCCGGGATCTTCCCCAGCGCCGTGCGGATGGTGTCGTCGGTCACAACCGCGCCAATCTTCTCGGTCATCGCGGCTATCTTGCCCGCCGCCCCCCGCTCTTGGTACTTGATTGCCGAATTGTCGCAAAGCGCCGCGATGATGGTGAGCAGCGTTTTTCGCTCGGTTGTTGTCAGGGGCTTTTCCGCGCTCGTTGGCGCGCCGTTTATCGACTCTTCAAATTCCCGTAGCGCATCGGTGCGGACAACCAACACACTATCGCGCGGCAAACCGCCCGCCGGGTAGTAGTTTTCAGAATTCTTACCCGAATCCATATTTGCTTTTCTCTCCTCCAAAAACTTCTTCCTTTTTTCCTTGTGCTGATCTAACAGTTCCTGCGCTTTCGACGGTTCTAGGTCGTCGCGCGCTATGTGCTCTTCAAGTTTTCGCAGATGAGCTTTCGAGCCACTTTTGTACTCGTTCTCGTCATAGCTCTCTTGTAGTTGGCACAGTTGCCCGTCCTGTCCCTTCACGAAAGCGCCATCCAAGCCTTGAAGGGTCACAGCCGGGCCGTCGGTTAGATTCTGGTACTTGTGTTCAACATCTAGCCGCTCGTTGCCGATCATGGGCAGATCCCAAACATCCGTAAGATTCACGATTTTCTTGTCTAACTCCAGAAAGTCGCGGTCATTCAGTTGCAACGCCAGAACAACGTCATAGGGCTCCTGGCCGTCCCTAACGAGTCCAGGCGCTGTCCTTGCCTCGCTCAATGGAATCACCTTTCCAGGTTTCGCTTCAGTGTGGTTCACAAAATTGACGGATAGCCGCAAATGCCCATCCAAGGCCAACCGCATCACGTCAGCTTCGGTAACGTTCTCACCGAACACGATTGAAAGATGCCGGGCAGCATCCACCACCGTGAGCCATGCTTTCAAGTTGAATAGCTTGCCCATATCGTCCTTTCATCCTCGCCCTATAGCCAGTAAACCGCGCCAGCGGGGCAAAGGCGTCTCTGCGTTCGCTCAATAGGATGTTGTCGTATCAATCAAGTGGATTATGCCGGACACTACGGTACATTAACGAACCCTCGCAGTACCGGGCACCGTGTAAGCGCGAGCGACCTGGCATTTCGCAGGAAGGCGTGGGGCTGACGTGCAGGAACCTGGACCGTTGTCGGGACACGTTGAATTGGACGAGACCTACATCGGCGGCAAGATCAAGGTGAAGCAATGGGGCAAGGGCGAATACCTCAAGAACAAAACAACCGTGTTCGGAATGGTCGAGCGCGGCGGCACGATACGCGGCAAGGTCGTGCCAGACGACAAGATCACAACGCTGCATCCGATCATTCAGGCAAACGTCGCTCCCGGCACCACGGTATCAACCGATCAGCACCGCAGCTACAGGAAGCTCAGCAAGATGGGCTACACCCACGGCAGGGTGAACCATGACGTTGACGAGTGGGTACGCGGCGACATTCACACGAACACCATTGAAGGCTTCTGGTCGCATCTGAAGCGCGGAATCAAAAGCACCCACGTATTCGTGTCGAAGCAGCACCTACAGAAGTACGTGGACGAGTTCGCGTTCCGGTACAACAACCGGGACAATCCGGCCGATATGTTCAACAGGCTTGTAAAGCAGGTTTCTCGGGCAAACTAGGACCTTCGGCGACTCGGAGTACCTAGGCCAGAGGGGGGCTAGGGATGCCCCTAAACACCAGTCTTATTGTTACGATCACAGCGCACTTGGAGAGGATCTCCAACGGTGAGAGGCCCGCACCCCTTGATATTGGCGAACTGACCGCTACACAGTTTTCCGCAATAAACCTAGGGCGCGCTCAACATGGCTTGCCGCCAGTTGATAGCCCTGTAATTGTGTATTCAGGTCGTCATCACTTCGAGAGTAGATCGAAGGACGGCTATGTAATAGCGGACATGATCGTTCAGCTGCACTCCGGGCTGAGCGGGGATTCGGTCGCGCGAATAGGTCAACGAACGACACTGCTCAGGAACCCTGTCAGACGCCAAGACGGGTATGGCAACTTGGTATTCGATGAAATCGTCTTGGAGTTGCTGGCAAGAAAACCGAAGGCGGAAGCGTACTCAGCAATTCCCAGGGGGGATAACGGAGGCCCCGCAAATAAAAAGCCCCTCGTTGGAGGGGCTTAGTATGGGCCGTTGCCTTCGGGTAGCGCCTTCGTTCCGACAGCGCAACGACTTAAGCGCAATATACGCTCAAACACATCCTTTTTCAAGTCATTCAGCGCTAGCCCTATGATTAATAAGTGATTTACCGCACACAGTAAGGCGGTTCTCCATTCAAATCAGATCATTAGCGCGACTACTTCTTCTTCGCCCCGAAGATCGCGTCGCCTAGCATCTGATCGAAGCGATGGGCGTGGCCCTGCTCGGCAGGGACAGCGGCGCGCTTCCCCTTCGCTTTACGCTTGGGCCGCGTAGGGCGTGAGCCGCGTCCAGTCAACTTTGCCACGCGCAATCTCCTTTTCGAGTGTTGGAGCGTACTGGAATACGTCGCGCCGATGAAAGCCTACTGGCTCAAGAGCAGGCAAGCCATTGACAAGAAGAGAGAATTGTTCATCGGAAGCGATGAACACTATCTCGTCTGCCTGAGCTACTACTCGGCGTACAATGGGGCCACCAAAAGCCCGCAGAATAACGAAATCTCCTTTCATAACAAAGATCTCCATGTAATAGACACAGAGAGCATGACGGAGAATTTTGGCAGTTGCAA
>JBBPIU010000027.1:0-30707 GCA_038040245.1 Pseudomonadota bacterium
TTTTGAATTAATTCATGAATAGAAAAATCCGAGTCGATAATCGTGTTGATCACCGCGGCAGCGACCTCGTTGAAGGTCTGCGCCTGCCCGGTGCCGCAATTGAAGATGCCGGAGATCTCGCGGTTCTCCAGCAGCCACAGGTTCACGCTCACCACGTCGTCCACGTGCACGAAATCGCGCTGCTGCTCGCCGTCGCCGTAGCCCTCCGAGCCGACGAACAGCTTCACGCGTCCCTCGGCCTGGAACTGGTTGAAGGCGTGGAAGGCCACCGAGGCCATGCGCTCCTTGTGCGCCTCGTTCGGCCCATAGACGTTGAAGTAGCGCAGGCCCGCGACCTGGGCGGTGCGGCCTGCCGTCAAGCCCTGAATGCGCTTGCGCACGTACTGGTCGAAGAGGAACTTCGAGTACGCGTAGACATTCAGCGGATCCTCGTTCTCGCGCGTCTCGCCGAATTCGCGCCCCGGCCCGTACACCGCCGCCGAGGAGGCATAGATGAACGCCACTTCCTCGTCCTGGCACCAGTCGAACAGCGCCTTGGAATACGCGTAGTTGTTCTCCATCACGTAACGGCCGTCGGTCTCCATGGTGTCGGAGCACGCGCCCTGGTGCAGGATCGCCTCGATGCCGCCGTCGAGCCGGCCGGTCTCGAGCTGGGAAAGGAACTCTCGCTTGTCGAGGTAGTCCTCGATCTCGACGCTGGCCAGGTTCTTCGCCTTGGCGCCGTTCTCGAGGTTGTCCACCGCGAGTATGTCGCTGATGCCCGCGCGATTGAGCGCGGCGACCAGCCTTGATCCGATGAAGCCGGCGGCGCCGGTGACGACGTAGAGCATGGCTAGGCGAACAGCTCCGATTGGGTGACGGCAGCGGTGCCGAATTTCATGACTTTGATCCCGGCGGCGCGGTTGGCGATGCGCACCGCCTGTTCCATGGCGACACCCGAGGCGAGCATCGTCGCCAGCGCGGCGATCACGGTATCGCCGGCGCCGCTCACATCGTACACCTCGTGTTTCTCGGCCTTGACGTGGAATACGCGCCCCTGGCGGTACAGGGACATGCCTTCCTCGCCGCGCGTCAGCAGCAGCGCTTCAAGCCCGAGCTGCCGGCGCAGTTTCTGCGCGCGCCGCTCGAGGTCGGCTTCGCTTTTCCAGCTGCCGACGATCTGCCGCAGCTCGGCGCGGTTCGGCGTCATCACGTGGGCACCCTTGTAGCGCGAGTAGTCCTCGCCCTTCGGATCGACGAGCACTTTTTTTCCAGCGGCGCGCGCGCGCGCGATCATGCGCTCGATGTGCGTCAGCCCGCCCTTGCCGTAATCGGACAGGATCACCGCATTGCACGAAGGCAACGCAAGCTCGAAATCCGCCAGCTTGGACGCGAGCACCTCGCGCGAGGGGTTGGTCTCGAAATCGATGCGCAGCAACTGGTGCTGGCGGCCGCCGATGACGCGCAGTTTCTGCGTCGTGCGGATGGATTTGTCGCGGTGAAAATTGACGCCGACGCCGTCTTTTTCCAGGATTTTCCTGAGCGTCGCGCCTTCGGCGTCGTCGCCCACCACCGAAAAGAGCCTGGTTTTCGCTCCCAGCGCGGCGCAATTGCGCGCCACGTTGGCGGCGCCGCCCGCGCTGGCGCGCTCGGTCTTGAACAGCACCACCGGCACCGGCGCCTCGGGCGAGAGGCGCGAGGCCTCGCCGAACCAGTAGCGGTCGAGCATCACGTCGCCGATCACCAGCACGTTCGCCTTCTTCGTGTCAGGAACGCGCTTGCGCGTTGGCGGTACCTTCATGGTCCCTATTTCTTCCTTCCGACCGGGAAATACTCGAAGCCGAGCGAGCGTACCATCGCCGGATCGTACAGGTTCCTGCCGTCGAAGATCGCCAGCGTCTTGAGCGACTTTTTCAACGCGGCAAAGTCCGGTGCTCTGAACTCTGCCCATTCGGTAACGATCGCAAGCGCATCGCAGCCTTGCAGGGCATCTGTCGCCGAATCCGCGAGTACGACACCGTCAAGTGCCGGTTTTGCTACAGGGTCGTAGGCGCGAACCGCCGCCCCGGCCGCGATCAGATCGGCAATCAGCACCAGGCTCGGCGCCTCGCGCATGTCGTCGGTGTTGGGCTTGAAAGCGAGGCCCCAGACGGCAAACCGCTTCCCCTTCAGGTCCTTGCCGAACCTCGCCTTGATCTTGTCGCCAAGGACATGCTTCTGCGCCTCGTTGGCCTGCTCCACCGCGGCCATCAGGCGCAGCGGCCGCCCGGCCTCCGCGCCGATGCGCTGCAGCGCCTTCACGTCCTTCGGGAAGCAGGAGCCGCCGAAGCCGGCGCCGGCGTAAAGGAAATGGGTGCCGATGCGCGGATCGGAGCCGATGGCGCGGCGCACTTCCTCGATGTCCGCGCCCAGCGCCTCGGCAAGGTTGGCGAGTTCGTTCATGAAGGAGATGCGCGTCGCCAGCATGGCGTTGGCGGCGTACTTGGCGAGTTCCGCGGAGCGCACGCTCATCAGCATCAGCCGGTCGTGGTTGCGCTGGAACGGCGCGTAGAGCTCGCGCAGCAGCGCGGTGGCGCGCTCGTCCTCGGAGCCGATGATGATGCGGTCGGGTCGCATGAAATCCTCGACTGCCGCGCCCTCTTTCAGGAATTCGGGATTGGATACGACGCTGAACGGGATCTTCTCGTTTCGTTCCTTCAATGCATTTGAAACAACATCAGTGACTTTGTCCGCGGTCCCCACCGGCACGGTGGACTTGTTCACGATGACCCGGTAGTCATCCATGTGACGGCCAATGGCCCGGGCCGCCGCCAGCACATGCTGCAGGTCGGCCGATCCGTCTTCGCTCGGCGGCGTGCCAACCGCGATCAGCTGCAATACGCCGTGCGCCACGCCGGCAGGGACGTCGGTCGAGAACCACAGGCGCCCTGCGTCGCGATTGCGCTTTACGACCGGCTCCAGCCCCGGCTCGTAAATCGAAATATGGCCTTCATTGAGCGCGCGCACCTTGGCGGCGTCCACGTCCAGGCACAGGACCTGGTTGCCCATATCCGCAAGGCAGGCGCCCGTCACGAGGCCCACATAGCCGGTGCCGACGACGGTGATTTTCATGGCCTGACTTTCACGGCGCCAGGTCGAACTCTTCGGTGCGCCGCGGCGGGTAGGTCTCCCAGCCGCCGCAGGCAGGGCACAGCCAGTGGAACTGGCGCGCCTTGAAGCCGCAGTTCTCGCAGCGGTAGCGCGCCAGGCGCCGCGTGTGGCTGTGCACGAGGTTGCGCACCAGTTCCAGGTCGCGCCGGCGCTCCGGGTTCGCCGCGCCCACGATCTGCGCTTCCAGCAGCCGGTCCAGGCCCAGCAGCGTCGGATTGCGCCGCAGTTCGTCGCGCACCAGCTTGTAGGCGGCTTCCGCGCCCTTCGATTCGAGCGTGGACTGGAACACCGCATCCAGCAGGTCGAGCGACGGATAGCGCTCCAGGTAGCCGGTGAGCAGCGTCAGGCCGCTCTCCAGCCTGCCGGCCTCGCGGTGCGCCTCGAGCAGGCGTTGCGCCACCAGCGCGAGGAAAGCCGGGTTCTGCGATTCGATCCGCTTCCAGTGCTCGATGGCGCCCTCCACGTTATTCGCGTTCTTCTCGAGGTCTCCCAGCTGAACGCTGGCGCGGACGGACTTGCGGTTCGCCTCCAGCGCCGCCTCCAGGTGTGCGCGCGCGGCATCGGGCCGCGAATGCGTCGCCTCGGTCGCGGCCAGCTCGCAGAGGAAATGCGAGGCCTCCCTCGCGCGCGATTGCCCGGTTTCGGTCTCGAGCCGCTTGGCCATGGCGACCGCCTTGTCCCAGTCCTTCTCCTGCTGGAATATCTCGAGCAGGAAACGGCGCGCCTCGCCCGCCTGCGTCCCATCGGAGAGTTTCTGGAAGACCTCCTCCGCGCGGTCGAGGATGCCCGCCTTCAGGTAGTCCTGGCCCAGCTCGAACAGCGCCGCCGCGCGCTGCTCGACGGCGAGATCGGCGCGTTCCAGCAGGTGCTGATGCATGCGGATGGCGCGGTCGTATTCGCCGCGCCGGCGGAACAGGCTCCCCAGCGCGAAATGCAGTTCGACGGTCTCCGGGTCCACCTTGACCACCTCGATGAACGCCTCGATGGCCTTGTCCGGCTGCTCGTTGAGCAAGAAGTTCAGGCCCTTGAAATACGAGGTCGGCAGCGCGCGCGAATCCTTCACCAGGTGCTTGATATCGACGCGCGCCGCGAGCCAGCCCAGGCCGAAGAAAATCGGAAAGCCGAGCAGCCACCAGTACTCGAACTCCATCAGCCTTCCGCCGCCGGTGGTTGAGACGCGACGGGCGCATTGAATTCTTTTCTAGACGATTCAATACGTTGAAGCCGTGCAATTTCTCTTCGCTGTGCAAGATAACTTCCGGACATGGCAATCAAACCCAGTGCCGCGCCGGCGGCGAAAAACGCGAGCAGCAGCGCCACCAGCGGCGCCTGCCAGGCGAGGTCGAAATAAAATCGCAGGGTGACCGGTTCGGTGTTCCTGGCCGCGAACGCGAGCAGGACGACGAACAGGGCGAACCGGATCGCCCAAGTCAGGAAGCGCATGTCAGTGCCGCAGGAACGGGAAAGGAAGCAGCGGTGCCCGCGAATGAAGCCAAAACTGCGGCCGCGGCCCGGCTACTGAGACACCTGCCGGGGGCGCGCCGGCATGACCATCGTTGCGTCCGGGTCGAGCGCATCGACGCGCTCGCGCAACTCCTTGCCGGCCTTGAAGTGCGGCACGTACTTCTCGGGCACGTGCACCTTCTCGCCGGACTTCGGATTGCGGCCCACGCGCGGCGGCCGGTAGTTCAGGCCGAAGCTGCCGAAACCTCGGATCTCGATGCGATGTCCGTTCAGCAGCGCATGGGTCATCGCGTCCAGGATCATCTTCACCGCGTACTCGGCGTCCTTCGCAACCAGCTGCGGATAGCGCTGCGCCAGCCGCGCGATCAGTTCCGACTTCGTCATGGCGACCCCCTCCACTTATCGTCAGGACGGCCCGGTTATTCCGGAGTGTTGGAATTGCTCTTGTCGAGCTTGGCCCGCAGCAGCGCCCCGAGGTTGGTGCTGCCCGCGGCGCTGGCCGCGTTCTCGCTCCGGAGCTGCTTCATCGTGTCGGTCTCCTCGACCATGTCCTTCGCCTTCACAGAGAGGTTGATCGAGCGGTTCTTGCGGTCGACGTTGATGATCATCGCGGTCACCGTATCGCCTTCCTTGAGCGCCGTGCGCAGGTCCTCGATGCGGTCGCGCGAAAACTCGGAGGCCCTGAGGTATCCCTCGGTATCGGGTGCGATGGCGATCACCGCGCCCTTGGCATCCACCGACTTGACCGTACCCGTCACCACGCTGTTCTTATCGTGGCCGGCGATGAAATTGGTGAACGGGTCGCCCTCGAGCTGCTTGATGCCGAGTGAGATGCGCTCGCGCTCGACGTCGATCGACAGCACCGTGGTCTCGACTTCGTCGCCCTTCTTGAAGTTCTTGACCGCTTCCTCGCCGGCCAGGCTCCAGGACAGGTCCGAGAGGTGCACCAGGCCGTCGATGCCGCCCGCGAGGCCGATAAAGACGCCGAAATCGGTGATCGACTTGATCTGGCCCTTGACGCGGTCGCCCTTCTTGAACTCGCGCGCGAAATCCTCCCAGGGATTCGGCAGGCACTGCTTCATGCCGAGCGAAATCCGGCGCCGCTCCTCGTCGATCTCGAGGATCATCACCTCGACCTCGTCGCCCACCTGCACCACCTTGGAGGGATGCACGTTCTTGTTGGTCCAGTCCATCTCGGAAACGTGCACCAGGCCCTCGATGCCGGCCTCGACTTCGACGAAGGCGCCGTAGTCGGTGAGGTTGGTGACCTTGCCGAACAGGCGCGTTCCTTGCGGATATCTCCTCGATATCCCGACCCAGGGATCATCGCCCAGCTGCTTCAAGCCCAGCGAGACGCGGTTCTTCTCGGCGTCGAACTTGAGCACTTTGGCGGTGACCTCGTCGCCGACGTTCACCACCTCGGTCGGATGCTTGACGCGCCTCCAGGCCAGATCGGTGATGTGCAGCAGGCCGTCGATGCCTCCCAGGTCCACGAACGCGCCGTAGTCGGTGATGTTCTTGACGATGCCCTTTACCACCGCGCCCTCGGACAGCGTCGCGAGCAGGTGTTCGCGCTCGGCGCCCGCGGTCTCCTCGAGCACCGCACGGCGGGACACGACCACGTTGTTCCTCTTGCGGTCGAGCTTGATGACCTTGAACTGCATGGTCTTGCCCTCATAGGGCGTGGTGTCCTTGACCGGGCGCAGGTCTACGAGCGAGCCGGGCAGGAAGGCGCGGATGCTCTTCGCCATGACCGTGAGGCCGCCCTTCACCTTGCCGGTGATGACGCCTTCTATTTTCTCTCCGGTCTCGAGCGCTTTCTCGAGTTCCATCCATGCCGCGAGGCGCTTGGCCTTTTCGCGCGACAGGCGCGTTTCGCCGTAGCCGTCTTCCAGGGCCTCGATCGAGACGCTGACGAAGTCGCCGGGCTTGACGGTGAGCGCGCCGGCATCGTCGCGGAATTCCTCGATGGCAATGAAGCTCTCGGACTTGAGTCCTGCGTTCACCACGACGAAGTTCTGGTCCATGCGCACGACTTCTGCGGTGATCACTTCGCCGATGCGCATTTCCTGGCGCGTCAGGCTTTCTTCGAACAGGGCGGCGAACGACTCGGGGGCGGGGGACGGCTTGGAGACGGATTGCGAAACTGCAGGAGAAACAGCGGCCATGGAGTAAGTTGAAAAAACCTTCATTTCCGCGGGCTTACAATCAGCCGCGCGGGCTAGGTTGCAATATGGGAAGACGTTCTAGGACTTCCCGCTTGTTCTTTCCCGGTACTTCTTCAGCACCCGATCGACGACTTCGTCAATCGTCAGTTCAGAGGAGTCGAGAGACACCGCGTCGATTGCCGGCTTGAGCGGCGCCACCGCTCGGGCGGCGTCTCGCTTGTCCCGCTCCTCTAGAGTACGGGAAAGGGCCGCGAGACTAGCATGGTTTCCCTTGTCTATCAACTGCTTATGCCTCCGCTGAGCGCGCGTCGTGACGCTCGCGGTCAGGAACACTTTCAGGACCGCGTCCGGGAACACCACCGTGCCCATGTCGCGGCCGTCCGCCACCAGCCCGGGCGGCCGCCGAAACCCCCTCTGGCGCTCGAGCAACGCCGCCCTCACCGCCGGCAGCCTGGCAATCTCGGACGCCCGATCGCCCACTGCCTCCTCGCGCAAATTTTCCGTAACATCCTGTTCTGAAAGTATAATTCTTCCATCTAGGAATTCGACCTGAAGCCCCGCCGCAGTGCGCTCGGGTGCTTCCCCTCCCGCCAAGGCCACCAGGCGATAGAGCGCCCCGCTTTCCAAGTAATGGAAGCCCAACGCAGCCGCCACCCGGCTCGCGACCGTGCCCTTGCCAGAGGCCGAGGGGCCGTCGATGGCGATGACCGGAACTTGGGAGCTATCCAGTTTTGGCCACCTTCAGGCCCAGGCGCTTCGCCATGAAATCGAAATTGCGATCATGGTGCAGCAGCTCGTGGCCTTCCTTGGCGCAGAAGGTCGCGATCAGCACGTCGGTCGCGCTTCCCGCGTAGCTTGAGGATTGCGCGATAGGCCTTCTTGCGCGCGAGCAGGCGCAAGCCCTCCTCGACGGTCGCGCGTTTCGTCTTGCAGCCGCTCGCGCGCATCGCCTCCGACAGAAGCCGGTCGTCAATGTCGATGCTCATGCGCACGATCGCGCCTCCGATGTGTAACAGTACGCCATAGTATAAACATCGGCTTGTCACCTGCAGAATCAGATACGATCTGATATCATTCTTCCATGAAAACCCTGAGCGTCACCGAAGTCGCCCGGAATTTCAGCGCCGTACTCGATGGCGTCGAGCGCGAACAGGAGGAAGTCGTGCTGGTCCGCAATCGCCGGCAGATCGCGCGCCTGATCCCGGAGCCGCCGGCGCAGACCGCCCTCGAAGTCCTCGGCGACCTGTACCGCACGCTCGACGAGGGCACCGCCGACGCGCTCGCCGCAGCCGTCGACGGGGCAAGGAAGGGCCGGCGCGGAAAGCTGGGCGAGCTGCGCGATCCGTGGGCTTCCTGATCGATACCAGTATCTGGATCGCCATCGAGCGGGGCCGGTTGAGCGCCGCCGACATTCACGCCGTCACCCGCCAGGCTCCGATCTACCTATCGCCGGTCAACCTCGCGGAGATCCGATTCGGCATCGATCTGATGGCCGACGCGAAGCACAAGCACAGAGCGATGGCGATGCTCCGCCGGATGCGGCGCAAGCCGCTGCTTCGCATCGGCGCGGAAACCGCGGAAGTTTTCGGCGCACTCGCCGCCCGATTGGCGAAGTCCGGCCGCGGCCACGATTTCCGCGTCCAGGATCTCTGGCTCGCCGCCCAGGCGGTCGAGCGCAAGTTCACGCTTCTGACTGCGAATGTGAAGGATTTCAAGGATGTGCCAGGGCTGAAGCTCGTGGCCGTGAATGCGCCGGGCGCTTAGCGCGCCAATGAGGCGAAGGCCGCAAAATACTCCGGAAAGGTTTTCGCAACGCAGTCCGGATCGTTGATCGTCACCGGCACCCCGCCCAGCGCGGCGAGCGAGAAGCACATCGCGATGCGGTGGTCGTCGTAGGTGTCGATGGCGACGCCTGGATTCAGTTTCGCGGGGGGCGCGATTTTCAGGAAATCGGGCCCTTCAACCACGCTGGCGCCCAGCTTCCTCAGCTCGGTTGCCATGGCCGTGATGCGGTCGGTCTCTTTCACCTGCCAGCTGCCGATGTTGCGGATGGTGCTCTGGCCGTCGGCGAACAATGCCGCGACCGCGGCGGTCATTGCCGCGTCCGGAATGTGGTTCAGGTCCATGTCGATCGGCGTTAGCCTGCCCGCGCAAGACACCTCGATCCAGTCGGGGCCGAACTCGACGCGCGCCCCCATTTTCTCCAGTACCTCGGCGAAGCGGATGTCGCCCTGGATGCTGTCGCGCCCGACTCCGGTGACCCGCACCGGCCCGCCCGCAATCGCGCCCGCGGCGAGGAAATAGGAAGCCGAGGACGCATCGCCCTCGACATGGATCTCGTTCGGCGCCACGTAGGAGTAGCCTGGAACATCGAAAGACCGCCAGCCGTTGACCCGCACCTCGATGCCGAATTTGCGCATCATGTTGAGAGTGATCGCCACATAGGGCTTCGATATCAGATCGCCCTCGACCTCGATCGTGCCGCCGCCCGCCAGCGGCAGCGCGATCAGCAGGCCGCTCAGGTATTGCGAGGAAATGTTGCCGCGCACCTTGATGCGCCCCTCGATGCGGATCTTTCCCGGATGGATCGCCAGCGGCGGGTAGCCCTCCTTGCCGACATAGTCGATGCTCGCCCCGATCGAGCGCAACGGCCCCACCAGGTCGCGGATCGGCCGCTCGTGCATGCGCGGCACGCCCGAGAGCCGGTATTCGCCGCCCGAGAGCGCCAGGACCGCGCTCAGAGGCCGGAAGGCGGTGCCCGCATTGCCGAGGAAAAGGTCTTGCTTCCGGCTCGGGATTCCCCTGGCGCCGGTCACCACGATGTCGGCAAAATTCCGGCTGTCGATCGCGATATCGAGTTTCTGGAGCGCGCCCAGCATCACCCGCGTATCGTCGGCGTCCAGCAGCCCCTTGACGCGCGTCTCTCCCGTGGACAGCGCGGCCAGCAGGAGGACGCGGTTGGAGATGCTCTTCGACCCCGGCAGCCGGACCGTGCCGGCAACGCGGCGGATCGGGTCCAGCGCGATGAATTTCATTCGGTCTCGCCGCTAAGCCATCGCTCGCGCGCCGCCCGCGCTTCGGCGAACAGCTGCTCCAATGACGCGGCATCGCCTGCTTCGAGCATGGTGCCGATTGTTTTCAGTTTATTTTCAAATAAATGCAATTCATGCAAAAGGCGGTCCCGATTCGCCACGCAAATGTCCCGCCACATTTCCGGATGGCTGGAGGCGATGCGCGTGAAATCGCGGAAGCCGCCCGCTGCGTAGCCGAACAGCTGCGCCGAATTGGGCCGCTCGCTGAGCTCGCTCACCAGCGCGTAGGCGAGCAGGTGCGGCAGGTGGCTCACGGCCGCGAACACCTGGTCGTGCTCCTCCGGCGTCATGCGCGAGACGCGCGCGCCGATGGCGGTCCAGAGTTTGGCAATGGTTTCGATGTCCTGTTTCTTGTTTTCTTCAAGGGGAGTAAGAACCAGACGGCGGCCTCGAAACAACTCCGGATTCGCCGCCGCCGCCCCGCTATGTTCCGCCCCGGCAATCGGATGCGCGGGAACGAATTGCGCGATCCTCGCACCCAGCGCCGCTCGCGCCGCCGCGACGACGTCGCGCTTGGTACTGCCGGCGTCGGAAACGATCGCGCCTGGCTGCAGGGCTTTTTCTATTGAAAGCATTACCCCGGAAAATTGAGCGACCGGGGTCGCAACCAGCACCAGGTCCGCGCCGCGAACGGCCGCCGCAACGTCGGTTTCAATCGAGTCGATCGCGCCGCGCTCGAGCGCGAGCTTCATGTTGGCGGGACCGCGCCCGACGCCGACAATCTGCCCGCAGAGTTTTTTTTCTTTTAATGCTAAAGAAAAAGAACCGCCAATCAGGCCAACGCCGATAATGGCGACCCGCTCGAAGCGCATCATTCCTTCACGCTGGCGGCGAGCGCGGAGAGGAAGCGCTCGTTCTCCTGGGCCGTGCCGATCGTGATCCGCAGGTGCTCGGGCAGCTGGTAGCCGCCGCCCACCGGGCGCACGATCACGCCGCGCTTGAGCAGGCGCCGGAATAGTTCGTTCGCCTTGCCGACCCGTAGCGTGATGAAGTTGCCGTAGGACGGGATCCATTCCAGCCCCAGCCGCCTGGCGCCCTCCTCGATCTGGCGCATGCCCTGCAGGTTCGCGGCGAAACTGCGCGCCACGAATTCCATGTCGTCCAGCGCGGCAGTGGCCGCGCACAGCGCGAGGCTGTTGACGTTGAAGGGCTGGCGCACGCGATTCATGATATCCGCCACCGACGGGTGCGCGAGCGCGTAGCCCACCCGCAACCCGGCGAGCCCGTAGGCCTTGGAAAAGGTGCGCGTGACGACCAGATTGGGATGGCGCTTGAGCCACTTCACGGTCTCGGATTTGAGTTCCGGCGACAGGTACTCGTTGTAGGCCTCGTCGATCACCACGATGACCCGCTCGGGTACGCGCTTCAGGAACGATTCGAGTTCCTCGGACCGCAGCAGGGTGCCGGTGGGATTATTCGGGTTCGCGACCCAGACGACGTAGGTCTCGTCGTCTATCGCCGCCAGCATGGCCTCGAGGTCGTGGCCGTAATTCTTTGCCGGCACCGCGATGCCGCGCGCGCCGCGCGCCTGCGTCGCCAGCGGATAGACCGCAAAGCAGTGCTGCGCATAAACCGCCGCGCGTCCCGGCCCGAGGAACGCGAGTGCGATCAGCTCGAGCACGTCGTTCGAGCCGTTGCCGAGCACGATCGCCCCCATGTCCACGCCGTAGCGGCGCGACAGCGCCGTCTTCAGGCCGTGGCCGTTGCCGTCCGGGTAGCGCGCAATGTCGCCCAGCGCAGCCTCGATCGCGGCGCGCGTGCGCGGGCCGATGCCGCGCGGGTTCTCGTTGGAGGCGAGCTTGATGATGCTCTCCTCCTTCAGCCCGAGTTCGCGCGCCAGCTCCGAGATCGGCTTGCCGGGCTGGTAGGGCGCGATCGAGCGCACGTACGAGGGGGAGAGTTCGCAGGGATCCATCTGCATGGCGCAGTCTCAGTTCGAAGCGATGGGGTAGGAACCCAGAATCTTGAAGAACGGCGCGCGCTGCGTCAGCTCGCCGATCGCGGCGCAGACCCTGGCGTCGGACTGATGCCCCTCAAGGTCGATGAAGAACACATACTCCCAGCGCGCCGAGCGCGCCTTGGCGGGGCGCGATTCGATGCGCGACATGCTCACGCCGTTGGCCGCGATCGGCGACAACAACGCGTGTACCGCACCGGGCTTGTTCTCCGCGGACATCGCGAGCGAGGTGCGGTCCTTGCCGGTGGCCGCCGGATCGATCTGGCCGAGCACCAGGAAACGCGTGGTGTTGTTCGGATCGTCCTCGATGCCGCGCCCGAGCACTTTCAGGCGGTAGAGCGCCGCGGCGGCTTCTCCGGCGATCGCGGCAGCGCCTTTTTCCCTGGCGGCGCGCCGCGCGGCCTCGGCATTGGAACCCACCTGCACGCGCTCGGCGTTGGGCAGGTTCCGGTTCAGCCAGCCGTTGCACTGCGCCAGCGACTGGGCATGCGAATAGACGCGCTTCACGGCCGCCAGTTTGGGCGCGCGCGTGAGCAGGTTCTGCCGCACGCGCAGTTCGATCTCGCCGCAGATCCGCAGCGGCGTGGTGAGCAGCAAGTCGAGCGTGCGGCCGACCACGCCGTCGGTGGAATTCTCCGCCGGCACCACCGCGAACTGTGTCGCGGCGGACTCGGCGCTGCGGAATACCTCGTCTATCGACGGCGCCGGCAGCGCCTCGACCGCCTGGCCGAAGTGCCTGCGCACCGCCTGCTCGCTGAAGGTGCCCTGCGGACCGAGGTAGGCAACGCGGATGTCCTGCTCCAGCGCGCGGCAGGCGGAAATGATTTCGCGGAACACGCTCACCGCACTCTCTGCCGGCAATCCTCCGCCCTTGCCTGCGCCCGCGCCCGCGCGCGTTTGTGCTGCTATGCGGCGCAGGATGTCGCTCTCGCGCTCGGGGCGGTAAGCGGGCGCCCCGCCCTTCAGCTGGCCGACTTTGCGCACCAGCGCTGCGCGGCGGTTCAGCAGCCCGAGCAGCTCCGCGTCGAGAGCGTCGATCTCGAGGCGCAGCTTTTTTATTGCCTTTTCACTCATTGTTCCACGGGCAGGTAGCGAACCGCGAGGACACCTTTGATTGCGCACAATTCCTTGATCGCGGCCTCGGGCACCGGACTGTCGACGTCCACCAGGGTGTAGGCCATTTCCTGCTTCGATTTGTTGAGCATGTTGTGGATGTTTATTTTCCGGCTGCCCATCGCTTTGGAGATGCTCGCCAACATGTTCGGCACGTTGGCATTGGCGATCGCCAGGCGGTAGGGCGACTCGCGCGGCATCTGCGCATTCGGAAAATTCACCGCGTTTTCCATGGTGCCGTGCTCGAGGTACTCGCGCACCTGGTCGGCGACCATCACCGCGCAGTTGTCTTCCGCCTCGCTGGTCGAGGCGCCCAGGTGCGGCAGCGCCACCACGCCCGGCCGGCCGATCAGTTCCGCGGAGGGGAAATCCGTCACGTAGCAGCGCAGGCGCTTGGCGCCGAGCGCCTTGAGCACCGCTTCATCGTCCACCACGCCGTCGCGCGAGAAATTGAGCAGCACCGCGCCCTGCCTCATCTGGCCGATTTTTTTCGCATTCACCAGGTTGCGCGTCTTGTCCACCAGCGGCACGTGCAGGGTCACGAAATCGCTCGCCTTGAGCAGTTCCTCCACCGAGTTCGCCTTGCGCACCTGCGAGGGCAGGCTCCAGGCCGCGTCCACCGTGATATCGGGGTCGTAGCCCAGGACATTCATGCCGAGGCGGATGGCGGCATCGGCGACCAGGCTGCCGATCTTGCCCAGGCCGATCACGCCCAGCGTGTGGCCGGGCAGTTCCACGCCGGCGTAGGCCTTTTTGCCCGCTTCGACTTTTTTCTCCAGATCATCACCTTCCAATTTACTAACAAACTCCAACGCAGGAGCCAGATTGCGCGCGGCGATCAGCATGCCGGCAACCACCAGCTCCTTCACCGCGTTCGCATTCGCGCCCGGCGCGTTGAACACCGGCACGCCCCTCTTCGAGAGCTCGGCGACCGGAATGTTGTTGACGCCGGCGCCGGCGCGACCCACCGCCTTCAGATTGCCGTCGAACTTCATGCCGTGCATATCCTGCGAGCGCACCAGGATCACGTCCGGCGACTTCGATTCCTTGACGAGGCTGAACCGCTCCGCCGGCAGGCGCTTCAGCCCCACCTGCGCGATCGGGTTCAACACCAGTACTTCGAGTTTCTTGCCTGCCTTAACCATGCTTTGCCTCGAACTGCTTCATGTATGCGATCAGTTGCTGCACGCCCTCGATGGGCATCGCGTTGTAGATCGAGGCGCGCATGCCGCCCACGGAGCGATGGCCTTTCAATTGAACCATCCCGCGCTCTTCGGCTCCTTTTAGAAAGATTTCATCTAAAGAAGAACTTCTAAGAGTAAAAGGCACGTTCATCCGCGAACGATCACGCGGCTCGACCGAGTTCTTGTAAAAGGCGCTTTTGTCCAGGTAGTCGTACAGCAGCTTCGCCTTGGCGATATTGCGCTGCTCGATTTCCGCCAGTCCGCCGAGCTGCTTGAGCCACTTGAAGACCAGTCCCGCGATGTACATCGCGTAGGTCGGCGGCGTATTCAGCATCGACTCGGCGGCCGCCTGCTGCTTGTAGTCCATGACCGAGGGCGTGCCCTTGGCGGCCTTGCCCAGCAGCTCGTCGCGCACGATCACGATGGTGAGACCGGCCGGACCGATGTTCTTCTGTGCGCCGGCATAGATCAGGCCGAATTTCGCAACATCCAGCGGCCGCGACAGGAGGTGCGACGACGCATCCGCGACCAGCGGAACGACGCCCGCGTCCGGAATCCAATGGGCCTCGACGCCGCCGATGGTTTCATTGGAGCAGTAGTGCAGGTAGGCCGTGTCGCTTCGGATCTTGAACTTCTCCTGTACCGGAAAGTACGTAAACGCCTTGTCCTCGGAACTCGCGGCGACGTGCACGTCGCAGTAGCCCTGCGCTTCCTTGACCGCCTTCTTCGACCACTCGCCGGTGACGACGTAGTCGGCCTTGCCCTTGCCGGCCAGCAGGTTCATCGGGATCTGCGCAAACTGCAGCGTCGCCCCGCCCTGCAGGAACAGCACTTTGTAGTTCGCGGGAACCGCCAGCAGGTCGCGCAGGTCCTTCTGCGCCTCGGCGGCGATGGACATGAATTCCTTGCCGCGATGGCTCATCTCCATCACGCACATGCCGGTGCCGCGCCAGTCGAGCATCTCGTCGCCGGCGCGTGACAGGACATCCTCGGGCAGCACCGCAGGCCCGGCGCTGAAATTGACGATGCGTGCCATCAGTGCAGCGTCGGCCCTTGCGGGCCGGCGTGCGGACCAGCTTGATCGAGGTCCGGCTCGGCGCCCGCGGCCCCCTCGCCGTTGCCATTGCCGCCGTTGCCCTCCTCAGCGCGGTCCTCGATGCGCGCGATGCCGGCGAGCTTCTCGGCCTCCAAGAGCGCGATCAGCGTCACGCCCTGCGTCGAGCGGCCCATCTCCCGGATCTGCGATACCGCGGTGCGGATCAGCACGCCGCCGGTGGAGATCAGCATCACCTCGTCGTGGTCGTCCACCAGCACCGCGCCGACCAGCGCGCCGTTCCTCTCGCTCGCCTGGATCGCGATCATGCCCTGGCCGCCGCGGCCGTGGCGGGTGTATTCGGAAATCGGCGTGCGCTTGCCGTAGCCGTTCTCAGTGGCGGTGAGCACGGTCTGCTTTGCGTCCTTCGCCGCCAGCATGCAGACCACTTTCCAGCCGCCGCCTTCGGGCAGGCGCATGCCGCGCACGCCGGTCGCCTGGCGGCCCATCGGGCGCACGTCTTCCTCGACGAAGCGCACCGCCTTGCCTTCCGAGGAGAACAGCATCACGTCGTAGCTGCCGTCGGTCACCGCCACCCCGATGAGGTAATCGCCCTCGTCCAGGCCCACGGCGATGATTCCCGAGGGCCGCGGGCGCGAGAAATCGGCGAGCGGCGTTTTCTTCACCGTGCCCTGCGCGGTCGCCATGAACACGAAGTGGTTCTCGTCGAACTCCTTCACGGGCACCACTGCGGTGATCTTCTCGCCTTCTTCGAGCGGGAACATGTTCACCATCGGCTTGCCGCGCGCGGTGCTGCCGCCCTGCGGCACTTCGAACACCTTTAGCCAGTACAGGCGGCCGCGGTTGGAGAAACACAGCAGATAGTCGTGCGAATGGGCGACGAACATGCGCTCGATGAAATCGTCGTCCTTGGTGGTGGCCGCGGTCCGGCCGCGGCCGCCGCGCCGCTGCGCCCGGTAGTCGGCGAGCGGCTGCGACTTGACGTAGCCGCCATGCGAGAAGGTGACCACCATGTCCTGCGGCGCGATCAGGTCCTCGAGCGAGATGTCCTCGGCGACAGTGACGATCTCGCTGCGGCGGCGATCGCCGAACTCTTCCTTGATGTGCTTCAACTCGGCATCGATGATCGCGATGATCCGCGCCGGCTTGCCGAGGATGTCGAGCAGGTCGGCGATGGTCGTCATCACTTCGCGGTACTCGTCGCGGATCTTGTCCTGTTCCAGGCCGGTGAGCCGCTGCAAGCGGAGTTCCAGGATCGCCTGCGCCTGCTCTTCCGAGAGGCGGTAGCCCTCGGGCTTGAGGCCGAACTCCACGCCCAGGCCCTCAGGCCGGTACTGCTCATGCCCGCCGCCGGATCCACTGGCAATGCGGCTGAGCATTTCCCTCACCAGGTCGGAATTCCAGTTCCTGCCGAGCAGCTCGCGCTTGGCATCGGCGGGCGAAGGGGCCTTCTTGATCAGCTCGATCACCTGGTCCACGTTCGACAACGCGACCGCAAGGCCCTCCAGCACGTGGCCGCGCTCGCGCGCCTTCTTCAGCTCGAACACGGTGCGGCGCGTCACCACCTCGCGGCGGTGGGAGATGAACGCCTCGAGCAGATCCTTGAGATTGAGCACGCGCGGCTGGTTTTCCACCAGCGCAACCATGTTCATGCCGAAGGTGTCCTGCAGCTGGGTCTGCTTGTAGAGGTTGTTCAGCACCACCTCGGGAAGCTCGCCGCGCTTGAGTTCGATCACCACGCGGATGCCCTGCTTGTCGGATTCGTCGCGGATGTCCGAAATGCCCTCGAGCCTTTTCTCGGTCACCTGCTCGGCGATGCGCTCGAGCAGCGCCTTCTTGTTCACCTGGTAGGGCAGCTCGTCGACGACGATCGCCTGCCGGTCGCTCTTGCCCGGGATCTCCTCGAAGTGGGTGCGCGCGCGCATCACCACGCGGCCGCGGCCGGTGCGGTAGCCCTCGTGCACGCCGGCGATGCCGTAGATGATCCCCGCGGTCGGAAAATCCGGCGCCGGCATCAGCTTGATCAGCTCCTCGATCGCGCAATCCGGTTCCAGCAGCACCCGCAGGCAGGCGTCGATCACCTCGGAGAGGTTGTGCGGCGGGATATTGGTCGCCATGCCCACGGCGATGCCGGAGGAGCCGTTCAGCAGGAGATTGGGAATCCGGCTCGGCAGGACGGTGGGCTCGCGTTCCTTGCCGTCGTAGTTGTCGACGAAATCGACCGTTTCCTTGTCGATGTCGGCCAGCAGCTCGGCGGACAGGCGCTCCAGCCGGCACTCGGTGTAGCGGTAGGCCGCCGCGTTGTCGCCGTCCACCGAGCCGAAGTTGCCCTGCCCGTCGACCAGCATGTAGCGCATCGAGAAATCCTGCGCCATGCGCACCAGCGCCTCGTAGGTCGCGGTGTCGCCGTGCGGATGGTATTTGCCGAGCACCTCGCCCACCACGCGCGCGCACTTCACGTAGGCGCGGTTCCAGACGTTGTTCGACTCGTGCATCGCGAACAGCACCCGGCGGTGCACCGGCTTGAGGCCATCGCGCACGTCTGGCAGCGCGCGGCCCACGATCACGCTCATGGCGTAGTCGAGGTACGAGCGCCGCATCTCCTCTTCGAGACTGACGGGGATCGTTTCTTTGGCGAAGGGTTCCATTACGCGGCTCTTGTTTTGAGAGGCAGTGGCAGGCCGTTTTTGCGGCTGAAAATTGACGCAATAAAGACGGCAAATTTTATCATGCGCCGCACCGCAAATCGCCGCTTTTTATGATTAAATTGCCTGCAATTTCCGTGCATCAAAATTCCCTTCTCAGCGCGCGCTGGGTCGTTCCGGTCGAACCTGCCGGTGCGGTCCTTGAGGATCATTGCGTCGCCGTGCGCGACGGATTGATCGAGGCCGTACTGCCGCGCGCCGAGGCCGAGGCGCGCTTTGCCTCCTATCCGCGGACCGCGCTGGACGCGCACGCGCTCATTCCCGGCCTGGTCAACGCCCACACGCACGCCGCGATGTCGCTGATGCGCGGCCTCGCGGACGACCTGCCGCTGATGCGCTGGCTGGAGCAGCACATCTGGCCCGCGGAAATGAAGCACCTCTCGCCGTCGTTCGTGAAGGACGGCAGCCTGCTCGCCTGCGCCGAAATGCTGCGCGGCGGCGTCACCTGCTTCAACGACATGTACTTCTTCCCCGAAGCGACGCTGGAAGCGGCGCTCGAGGCCGGCATGCGGGTATCGCTCGGCATGATCGTGTTCGACTTGCCTTCGGCCTACGGCTCCGACCCGGACGACTACCTTGCCAAGGGCCTCGCGCTGCGCGACCGCTGGCGCGAGCACCCGATGGTGTCGTTCTGCCTGGCGCCGCACGCCCCCTACACGGTATCGGACGCCACCTTCCGCAAAATCGCCAAACTCGCCGGCGAGGTGGAGGTGCCGGTGCACATCCACCTGCACGAGACCGCGGACGAGATCGCGCGCTCGCTGGCCGAGCACGGCGTACGGCCGATCGAGCGCCTGCAGCGCCTCGGCTTGCTCGGCCCCAGCCTGATCGCAGTGCACGCGGTGCACCTGAGCGACGCGGAGATCGCGCTGCTGGCGAAACACGGCGCCTCGGTCGCGCATTGCCCGTCGTCCAATCTCAAGCTCGCCAGCGGCTTCGCCCCGGTGGCGAAAATGGCGGCGGCTGGCATCAACCTGGCCATCGGCACCGATGGCGCGGCCAGCAACAACCGCCTGGACATGTTCGAGGAAATGCGGCTCGCCGCGCTCCTCGCCAAGGCCGTGGCGGGCGACGCCGAGGCGATGCCGGCGCACGCGGCCTTGCGCGCCGCGACCTTGGGAGGCGCCGCCGCCCTGGGCCTGGGGGCGCGCATAGGCTCGATCCGGCCGGGCAAATCCGCCGATCTGGCCGCGGTGCAGCTCGCCGGCCCGGAGCTTATTCCCTGCTACGACCCGGCCTCCCACCTCGTGTATGCCGCGGGCCGGCAGCAGGTGACCGATGTGTGGGTAGCCGGACGGCAACTCGTAGGTAGGGGGGAAATCACGAATCCGGCACTTTTGGGCTTGGACACCCGCGTCAAGTTGTGGCAATATACTTTGAAGGATCGGGCAGAATCTTGAATTCAAAAGCATATTCAAAAACATTCCGGGAACACCCCGGATATCCAGCAAGGGGAAACGCATGAGCAAAAAAACTTGGGTGCCGCTGCTGATCGCCGCAGGTGTTGCGTTGTCGGCGATGCCGTTCACCGCTTCGGCGCAGTCAAAGCAAGGCTACTGGACGCAAGGTGTCGAAGGACCGGTCTGGAAGAGCGGTTTCGGCCTGTGCTGGCGCGCCGGTTACTGGACCCCCGCGATGGCGATCCCCGAATGCGATCCCGACCTGATGCCGAGGCCGGTCGTAACGCCGCCGCCCCCGCCGCCGCCCCCGCCGCCGTTGGTGCCCGAGCCCGTCAAGCCCGCGCCGAAGCCGGCGCCCGTGGCCGAAAAGGTGACGTTGGCCGCCGACGTGCTGTTCGACTTCGACAAGTCGGTCATCAAGCCCGAGGGCAAGAACAAGCTCGATGACCTCGCCGCCAAGGTGAGAGCCATCAACCTTGAAGTCGTGATCGCGATCGGCCACACCGATTCGATCGGCAGCGACGCCTACAACCAGAAGCTGTCGGTGCGCCGCGCCGAGTCGGTCAAGGCTTACCTGGTGTCCAAGGGCATTGAGCCGAACCGGATCTACACCGAAGGCAAGGGCGAGAAACAGCCCGTGGCGAGCAACAAGACCAAGGATGGCCGCCAGAAGAACCGCCGCGTGGAGATCGAAGTGATCGGTACGCGCAAGTAAGCGGGCCTCACGGCTCTCGAAAAGCCCCGCTCCGGCGGGGCTTTTTGTTTATGGCGAGCACAACGCAGAACGTCGATCCGGCCGAGCTCGAGAAATTCAACGCGCTCGCGCACCGCTGGTGGGACCCGCAGGGCGAGTTCCGGCCGCTGCACGCGCTCAACCCCCTGCGCCTCGCGTGGATCGACGGCCTGGCGAAGCTGGGCGGCAAAAAGGTGCTCGATGTCGGCTGTGGCGGCGGGATCCTCTCGGAGGCCATGGCGCGCCTGGGCGCCTCGGTCACCGGCATAGACCTGTCGGAGAAAGCGCTCAGAGTGGCGCAACTGCACTTGCTGGAAAGCGGCCTGGTGGTCGACTACCAGCTCTCGTCCGCGGAAGATTTTTCAAACCTGAACAAGGAAAAATTCGAAGCGGTTACTTGCATGGAGCTGCTGGAACACGTCCCCGATCCCGCGAGCACCATCGCGGCCTGCGCGAAGCTCGTGAAACCCGGCGGGCGCGTGTTCTTCTCCACCATCAACCGCAATCCGAAGTCCTACCTGTTCGCCGTGCTCGGCGCGGAATACCTCCTCAAGCTGCTGCCCAGGGGTACCCACGACTACGCGCGCTTCATCAAGCCCTCGGAGCTGGCGCACTGGTGCCGCGACGCCGGCCTGCAGCCGCTGGAACTCAAGGGCATGACCTACAACCCGGTCACCGACCAGTACCGGCTTGGCGAGGACTGCGACGTGAACTATTCGTTGTGCTGCGTCAGGGATGCCTAGCAAGTCAATCCTTTTCGACTTCGACGGCACGCTCGCCGATACGGCGACCGATCTTGCCCGTCCCCTGAACCGCCTGCGGGCCGCGCGCGGCCTGCCCGAATTGCCGCTCGAGACCCTGCGCCCCTTTGCCTCCGCGGGGGCGCGCGGGCTGCTCGAGGCAGGGCTCGGCATCCTGCCCGACCATGCCGAGTTCAAGCCGCTGCGCGAGGCGTTCCTGCAGCACTACGCGGACGAAATCTGCGTCGACACGCGGCTCTTCCCGGGCATCGAAACCCTGCTCGTGGAGATCGAAACGCGCGGCCTGCGCTGGGGCATCGTCACCAATAAATCCACCCATCTCACGCGCAAAATCGTCGCCGCGCTGGGACTCGAACGGCGGGCCGCCTGCGTGGTCTGCGGCGACACCACGCCGCACCTGAAGCCCCATCCCGCCTCCCTGCTCCACGCCGCGAAGGAACTCGACCTCGCGCCTCAGGATTGCGTCTACCTGGGCGACGACCTTCGGGACGTACAGGCCGCGCGCGCCGCAGGCATGCGCGCCGTGGCGGTCCAGTGGGGCTACGGCGAGGGACTGCCGGCCTGGAATGCCGACGCCATCATCGCGCGCCCGATGGACTTGTTTGCACAGCTCTGAATCCCCATATGGGATAATGCGTATTACTGTCCGAAACGGGGGCGACCTGGTTTCGACGCAGGTATTGAAGCAGCACAGGGCATGCCGAGGACCAGAGCCCTCGTAAATCCATCTGGAAACACTCTAGACGCCAACGACGAGCGTTTCGCTCTCGCCGCCTAATACCGGCGAGACGCTGCACTAACCTGCTGGTGGGTTAGGCCTTCGGTAGGGTCGGCGCAAGCCGAGCTTGCTTAGGAGGTGCAGCGTCATTTTCACCAGCCTCTCTCCAGGGCTTGGCCGCTTGGCCCCGGGGATCCGTCGAAGCGGCTAGCCGAGGATCAGCCTGCCGGTTGGCGGGTCCAAAGCGAAGCTCAAACAACCAGGCTAAGCATGTAGTCCTGACTGTGGATGACTTGCGGACGCGGGTTCGATTCCCGCCGCCTCCACCAACTTAACGGCCACCCCTACGGTGGCCGTCTACTTTTTTCCGTAGGCAGCGTCGTGATCGGGCGCGATCGTCAGGAACCGCAGGAAGTTCCCGTCGCGACAGGCGGTCGCCCGCCGAGACTGCGTGATGCGAAGCGTGTAGACCGCGTCGATACCTTTTAGCGGTTTCACGCTCACGACCTTCTCCCACTTCAGACCCGGGTCCCGATAAAGCTGGTCCCAAGTGAGTTGGCGCAGCTTTCTCAGAGTATCGGCAACGCGATTGCGTGCCGATTTATCCAGCGTTAACCAGTTCTCCTGAAAGACCTCATTGTTGAGGTCAAGCTGAACCCTTCTTACCTGCTCTGCGTCCGCCATTCGCTAGTCTCTTGAAAGTAGCGTCCGGGTCGGACTCTTTTGGAGGATGGCGTTGCGCCCATTCCAGGGCGCGCGCCAGATCGTCTCGCGCTTTCGCCTGGTGCAGCCAGAGTTCGTTTTCCGGCACCACGAGCGCCGTGCGGACGAGCCACACCCCTGGCTCTTGTTGTTCCACAAGAACCTGCCGTCCAGCGAACTCTTTGCCGAGAGAAATCTGTCCATTCGAGCCGACGACCTTGACGCTGGTCTTGGTAGCGAGAGTTTCCATATTCGTGCGCTTTCGCTTTTTAGGTGGTACGCAGCAAGAGAGTCTGAGTGCAAAGTTGGTGCATTACTACTGCACGAACGCACTATAGCACCAATATATCGGTCGCCGCAACCCAAGCCTAGCGGGTTCGATTTCCGCCGCCCCACCACCTATCCCAAGCGAGTTCGAAAAAGGGCCAGAAAGAGCCCATTTCGCTCTACGTCAAAGCATGGCTCACGGTATAAATCAGCAGTCCGACCAAACCTCCGACTACCGTGCCGTTGATGCGTATGAACTGCAAATCCCGGCCTATCTCGCGCTCCAGCTCCGTCACGAACTTATCCTCGTGCCAGTCGTTGATTCGGTCCTCGATGAATTTGCCTATCTTCGCCTTGTTTTCCTCGACGAGGGCGGGTAGCGCAGTAAGAATCTGCTCGTCAATCCAGCGCTGCATCTCGGGATCCGCATCGAGTTTCTGTCCCAGCGAATTCACCATTCCTAAAATCGTTCCATGCACGCGTGATCCGCGATCAGCGAGATCGTTGGTGAGCCAAATACGGAAATCCTGCCAGAGGCCGCCAATATAGCTTTCGAACGCAGGGTTGCGAATCAATTCGTCCCGGATCTTCTGCACTTTCAGCCGCGTGCTGTCATCGCGCTTCAGCTTGTCAATGTACTCGGCAATGAATTCGTCAAAGCGCCTGCGTAGCGCGTGACTTGGATCGTTGCGCACCTCTTCGATTGTCCGGGCCACGCCTTTAATGATTTTTCGTGCAATCGTTTCATCCAGGTGCCAACCCATTTTCCTGATGGCATCTATCAGGGGACTTTCCGCAGCGACGGCTTTTGCAATGTATTCACGGGTCCCCTCGTTGGCCATTGCTTCATCGAGCAATCTCAGAACCTCGTTCAAAACTGCATGATGGCGATTGTTTTCGGTCAGGACATCCAGTATCTGCCCGGCCGCGGCCGCGACGTCCGCTTCCTTCAGCTTCGATGTGACTGTGGCATGCAGAAATCTGCGGACTCGTTCATCGTCGAATACCGTTATTCCATAGGAAAGCAGGCGGGTCGCCAGGGTTGCGATCTTTTCCGCATTCTCTCGATTTAGAAGCCATTCACGCAGCTTGTTGGCTGGGCCGATCTCGGCGATTTTCGCCACTATTGCCGTGGAAGATAGAAAGTTATGCTGAATAAATTCCGACAGCCCCTTGGCGATTCGCGCCTTGTTCGCAGGGAGAATGGCGGTATGCGGAATAAACTTCAGGTGCATTGGATGGCGGAAAAGCGCCACCACGGCAAACCAATCGGCCACGGCGCCCACCACAGCGGCCTCGCTGAATGCCGCGATATACCCCATTGACGGATGAAGCTGGCCAAGAAACGTCGAAGTCCCGTATATGAGCGCGGCCAGTAGAAGGAACCCCGTCGCAACCCAGCGAATTTGACGCAGGCTGAGGTCTTTCTGCTCATTGCGAGCGGCGATGTCGCGCTCGCTTGGATCCGGCAGATCGTTCCGCATACCCATTGCCTTCATTTGTTCTTTGCTTTCCACTCCTCGTAGCGCGCCTTGGTCTCGGCGTTGGGCGGGTAGGTACCGGGCAAGGGCCGGCCGTCCGCGATTTCCAGCTGGACGAATTCCTCAAGCTTTTCTTGCTCGAAGGTGTCCACGGCGATTTCATCGGCGATCTTGCGCGGGATCACGATCACGCCTTCGCCATCCCCTACGATCACGTCGCCCGGATACACCGCAACGCCGCCGCAGGCGATCGGCACGTTGATGTCCACGGCGTGGTGGTGGATCAGGCTGATCGGCGCCGAGGGCGCCTTGCAGTAGACCGGGAAATCCCGTTCGGCGATTTCGGGGGTATCGCGCAACCCGCCATCGGATACCAGGCCCGCCACGCCGCGCACCGCGAGGCGGCGCACCAGGATACCGCCGGCGGACGCGGAGCGCGCGTCGCCGCGGCAGTCGATCACCAGCACGCAGCCCGGCGGCGCGATCTCGATTGCCTTGCGCTGCGGATGCTCCGGTTCGTCGTAAACACCGATATGGTCGATGTCTTCGCGCGCAGGAATATTGCGCAAGGTAAACGCCTCGCCCACCATGGGCGGCGCTTTCGGCGTCAGGCGCGATACGCCCTGCAGTACCTGGTTGCGCAGCCCGTGCTTGAAGAGCTGTGTGGACAGCGTGGCGCTGGAGCAGGCCGCCAGGCGCTTACGCGTTTCTTCGGAGAGCGCCATTGCTCAAATCAGCTTGCCGAGCACGAAGCCGATCACGATGCCGATGATCACTGCGATCGTCAGTCCGCGATAGGTCAGCACATCCTTGGAGTAACCGCGCTTGATCGCAATGTAGGCTACGAGGTAGCCGACCGCGTTGAGCAACCAGATGAAGCCGATCGACAGTACCTTGACGATCAGCGGCCCGACGAACGGTACCAGCGCAATCAGTCCCAGCAGCCACGCGAATGCGTTGGTAATCAAGCCGACGACCACCACGCTGCCGGCGATGACCGCGGTATTGACGCGCTGCTCGATAGCCCACCAGGTCAGGCCGGCGATCGCCAGCCAGACCGGCACCATCACCTTCCAGTTCCTCCACCAGACGCGACCTTCAGTGACGGCGGATGTCTCGCGCGGCAACTCCATGGTAAGTTAAAGTGTAACCACAGAATGAAACAGAAGTTCCGGACCGATCTCGCGCACGCTGCGCACGCCGCATAGCTGCATGCTGCGCACCAGCTCGTCGCCCAGAATTTCGAGCGCGCGCCGCGCACCCGCCTCGCCCGCCGCGCAGACGCCGTAGAGGGTCGCGCGGCCGATCATCACCGCCTGCGCGCCGCAGGCGAGCGCCTTCACCACGTCCACGCCGCGACGCACGCCGCCGTCCATCAGCACGCTCGCCTTGCCGCCGACCGCGCGAACGACCGCGGGCAACGCGTCGAACGCGGCCACCGCCCCGTCGAGCTGCCGGCCGCCGTGGTTGGACACGATTACGCCCTCGCAGCCGACAGCCACCGCGCGCTCCGCGTCGTCCGGACGCAGGATGCCCTTGACCATCATTTTCCCGGGCCAGCGATCGCGAACCTGCTTCAGGACGTCCCAGTCCAGGGTCGCATCGTTGTTGCGCGCCACTGACGATGCAAGGGACGCCGCGTTATCGGCTTCCGGCGCAAGCCCGGTCAAGTTTTCCATCGCGGGAATGCCCTTGAACAGCATCGGCAGGGCCCAGGCCGGGCGGGACGCGAAATCCAGCAGGTTCCGCGCGGTGTACTTGAATGGGACCGAAAAGTGGTTGCGGGCATCGCGCTCGCGCTTGCCGCCGACGGGCACGTCGGCGGTCACGATGAGCGCCTCGTAACCCGCGGCGCGGGCGCGGTCGATCAACCCGAGCGTGTAGTCGCGCTGCTTGAGGAAATAGGCCTGGAACCAGAGCCGACCCGGCGCCTCGCGCGCGATCTGCTCTATTGAGGCCGTGCCCGACATCGACAGGGAATACGGCATGCCGAAGGCCGCCGCGGCTTTGGCGATGGCGACGTCGCCGCCACGCCAGCCGAAACCGACGGCGCCGGTGGGCGCGATCGCGATCGGAAGCATGGACGGCCCGCCGAGAATCGTGGTGCCGGTGTCCACGTCGGAGACGTCCACCAGCACCTTGGGCGCGAGCCGCATGCGCGAAAACGCGGCGCGGTTATCGCGCAGCGTGTTCTCGTCCTCGGCACCGCCGTCGATGAAGTCGAACACCGCCCGCGGCAACCTGCGCTTCGCCGCCCGGCGCAGGTCCTCGATCGCGTAGGCGTTCACGCTTCGCGCACCACGCGGTTGCCAAGCACGCCGATCGGTTCGCAAGCCACCTCGACCAGGTCCCCGGGCTGCAGCGCCGGGACGGTCGGGCCGTCGCAACCGAACCAGACCACGTCTCCCGGATGCAGCGTCAGGTAGCGCGACATGCGCGAGATGTAATGGGCGACGCCGAAGATCATTCCGCCGGTGTGGTAGCTCGAAACGGTCTTGCCGTTGATCCGCACGTCAATCTGCAGCTTCGTCGGATCGAGTCCATCGACGATGAACGGCCCCATCGGCTTGAAGGTGTCGGAATTCTTGGCGCGCCACAACGTGCGGTCGCCGCGCTGCCAGCTACGCTCGCTGACATCGTTGCCGAGCGTGTAGCCGGCGACGCCTTCGAGTGCATTTTTTTCCGTTGCATTTCTGATTTTTTTTCCAATGACGGCAACCAATTCGCCCTCGTACTCCACTGGCCCGGTGGAGTCCTTCGGGATTACGATGTCTTCCCCGCTGGCGATGAGCGCGCTGGGCGACCGGTAGCCGATGTCGGCCTGGGTCGGGACCTTGTAGCCGCCGCCGTGCTCGCGGTTCGCCCACTCGATGTGGGCACGAAAGTTCAGCCCCGCAGCGTAGAAGTTGCGTACGAAATCGAGGACCTTGCGATCGACCTTGCTGCGGCCAGGGGCGCGGCCGCGCTTCATTCGGCCGTCACCCCCGCAGCCTTGATCACGCGCGCCCAGCGCTCGAGGTCCTTCGCCAGCCAGCTGCGGAACTCGGCGGGCGTGCTGCCGCCTTCGGTGATTGCCCCCAGGCCCTTGAGCTTGTCCTTCGTCTCCGGTTTGACGAGTGCGGCGCGGATCGCCTCGTTCAGGCGGCTGACGACGGGCGCGGGAATGCCGGCGGGCCCCACCACGCCGAGTCCCTGGGTGTATTCCTGGAAGCCGGGGAAGCCGCTCTCGTTCATGGTCGGCACGGCGGGATAGTCGGGGTGGCGCTTCTCGGTGCTGACCGCGAGCACCTTGAGGCGCTTCTGCGCCACCTGATCGGCGATGCCGATCATAGGATAGAACATGAAGCTGACGCGGCCGGCGATCACCTCGGTCAGCGCCGGCGCGTTGCCTTTGAACGGCACATGCGTCATTTTGGTTTTGGTGAGGGCCTCCACGAGCGCGCCGGCGAGGTGCGCCGAGCCGCCGTTGCCGGAAGACGCGTAGGTCACCTCCCCCGGCTTCGCTTTGGCCGCGTTCACCACGTCGGTCGCGGTGTTGAACGGCGAGTCGCCCTTGCTCACCATGACCAGGGGCAGATAGCAAACCAGACTCACCGGGGAAAAATCCGCTATAGGATCGTAGGGCTTCTTCTCGGCGTGCAGGATCGCGTTCACGCTGTGCGTGAGCGTGGTCATGTACAGCGTGTATCCGTCCGGGGCGGCGCGCTTCACCTCCTGGGTGGCAATCATGCTGCTGGCGCCGGCCTTGTTCTCGACCAGCACCGTCTGCCCCAACGTCACGGTCATGTCCTGCGCGAGGATGCGGGCGATTACGTCGGTCGGTCCGCCCGCGGAGAAGCCGACCACGAGCTTCACCGGCTTGACAGGAAAGGACTGCGCAAACAGGTTGCCCGCAAACGCGAGCGCGGATGCAAACGCAAGAAATCTCTTCATCATGGTTCTCCGTTCTTAAAGAATCGCGTCGCCATCACCTGGCAACGCTTGATAAGCCGGTGCTCGTCCGGACCGTAGTCGGCGATGGCGTTGTGGATGGTGCCGAAGTCCTCCCAGACCAGCACGTCGCCCTCGGTCCAGTGAAAGGAATAGCGGTACTCGGGCCGGGTCTGGTGCTCGAACAGGAATTCGAGCACGCCGTCGCTCTCCTGCTGCGGCAACTCGTTGATGCGCATCGAATAGCCCGGGTTGGCGTACAGCACTTTGCGGCCGGTGATCGGGTGGGTCAGGAAAATGGGGTGCGAGACCGGCGGCTTTGCCTTCCTCTGCGCCTCGGTGAGCGGCGCCCTATGGCTGCCTTCCCTGCGGCGCATGTTCTCCCAGAACTTGTCGAAATCGTGCAGCACTGACTTGCCTTCCAACTCCTGCTTCATCTTCTCCGGAAGGTCCTCGTAGGCGGCGTGCATGTTGCAGAAATCGGTCGAGCCGAGCGGCTTGCCGTCGCGGCGCGGAATCTTGATGCCGTAGAGCACGTTGGCGAACGCGATCTGCCGGCTGTAGGACATGTCGGTGTGCCAGTCCTGCCCCGCGTCCGAAAGCCCGATTGGCTTGCCGTTCTCGACGATGTTGGACAGGATCATCACCTCCGGGATGCCGGGCTCCTGGTAGGCATTGGCGACGTTGATCTCGAGATCGCCGAGCTGGCCGCTGAAGGACTTGAGGGCAGCCGCAGTCAGCTCCTGCCGCGGAAAGCGCAACACGCCGTACTTGCCAAGCGCCTGCATGACGGTTTCGAGTTGTTTCGCATTTAACGTCCGGGAAAGATTCAATCCATCGATCGTCGCGCCCAGAACCTGTCCGTTGCCGGTGACTTTCATCGTTTCCTCAATCGAGCTTCAGGCCGATGTCCTTCACTATCTTCGCATAGCGCGCGGTGTCGGCGCGCACCACTGCCGCGAAGTCCGCGGGCGAGCGCGAGACGGTGTTGTCGGCGCCGATGCCCTCCAGCCTGGCGCGCACATCCGGGGCCTGCATCGCCTTGACGATTTCCGCGTGCAACCGCAGCACGATGGGCGTCGGCGTCGCGGCCGGGGCGAACACGCCGTACCACGTTGTGACCAGGTAGCCGGGAAGGCCCGCCTCCTCCGCCGTCGGGACGTCCGGAAACGCCGGCTGGCGCGCGGCGCTCGAGACGGCGAGCACGCGCAGCTTGCCCGAGCGCACGTGGGGCGAGGAAGCCGCCATGGTGTCGAAGGCGACCAGATGCACGCCGCCGAGCAGGTCCTGCATCGACTGCCCGCTGCCCTTGTAGGGCACGTGCAGCGCGCTGACGCCCGCCAGGTTCTTGAATACCTCGCCGGCCAGGTGCGGCATGCTGCCGTTGCCGGCCGAGGGATACGACAGCTTGCCCGGGTTCACCTTCAGGTGCGCGATCAACTCCTTGAGCGAGTTCACCGGCAGCGACGGATGCACGGTGACCAGGTGCGGCACCGACGCCGTGATCGCCACCGGGGCGAAATCCTTGATCACGTCATAGGCAAGATTGGCAAACAGGCTGGGCGCGATCGCATTCACCGACACGTGCCCCATCATGATGGTGTAGCCGTCCGCGGGCGAAGTCGCCACCTGAGCGGCCGCGGTGGTGCCGGTGGCGCCGGGGCGGTTCTCGATTACCACCGGCTGGCCGAGCTGCTCCGAGAGCCTGGGCACCAGCAAACGCGCCACGATGTCGGTACCGCCGCCGGGCGGAAAGCCGACCACCATGCGGATTGGCTTCGATGGATAGTCCTGCGCAGCCGACGCCGCAGCGAACGTAAGCGCCAGCCAGCCAAGCAGTATCCTCATAATCCCCTCCTCCGTGCATTGTAACCACCGCGCCGATGCCCCTGCCCCATAGCCTGAGGGCATTTCGCCACCGGGATTTCCGGCTGTACTTCGCCGGGCAGGGCATTTCGCAGACCGGCACCTGGCTGCAGACCATCGCCACCGGCTGGCTGATCTACCACCTGTCGGGCTCCGCGTTCCTGCTCGGCCTCGCGGCGTTCGCGCAATTCATCCCGATGCTGGTGCTGGGGCCCTTCGCCGGGGTCTGGGTCGACCGCCAGCGCAAGCGCAAGGTGCTCATGATCACGCAGGGTTTCGCGCTCGCCCAGTCGCTCGCGATGCTGGCGCTGGTCGCCTCGGGCCACGTGCAGGCCTGGCACCTGATCGCAGCCAACCTGGTGCTCGGCATCCTGAATGCATTCGACTCGCCCGCGCGCCAGTCGCAGCTGATAGAACTGGTCGGCGGCAAGGAAGACCTGCCCAATGCGATCGCCTTCAGCTCGGTGCTGATGAACGGCGCGCGCTTCGTCGGCCCGATGATCGGCGGCGCGGTGATCGCCGGCTTCGGCGAGGTCTGGGGCTTCGCCCTGAACAGCCTGATGCGCGGCGCGGTAATCCTCGCGCTGTGGCTGATCCGCGCCAAGCCGCGGCCGGTCGAGAAAACGCAGACCGGCTGGCTGGAACAACTTGCCGCCGGCTTCCGCTACGCCTACGGCTTCCTGCCGACGCGCAGCGCGCTGCTGCTCCTGTCCGCAGTGAGCTTCTCGGTGCAGCCCTACCAGTCGCTCGCGCCCTACTTCGCGCGCGACGTGTTCCACGGCGGCTCCGAGACGCTCGGCTACCTGATCGGCGCCGGCGGCTTTGGCGCGGTCTTCGGGATGGTGTATCTCGCCATGAAGCCGTCGGTGCGCGGCCTGCTCAGCCTGATTCCGTTCACCGGGGCCACTGCGGGTGCCGCCTTGATCGCGTTCTCGTTCGCCACCTCGCTCTGGCTCGCGCTGCCGATGCTGTTCCTCGTCGGC
>JBBPIU010000028.1:0-30623 GCA_038040245.1 Pseudomonadota bacterium
GCGTGCGCGAGGCCGGAGCCGGTGAAGCCGACGAGGTCGTAGAGCACCGGGAAGCGCTTGAGGGATGAACTGCGGGTCTCGCCGTCGTACTGCGGCGGCAGCCAGACGCCGAGCTTGCGCACGTGCGGGTCGCCCAGGGGATTGCCCTTGAGGATCCTGGAGTTGAGCTCGAGGACGACGAGGGTGCCGGCGGGGCCTTTGGGGCGTTTGAGGGACATGGATTGTTCCGGTAAGCACTCGATTCTAATGAAGGTTTTTCGGATTTGTGAAATAACGCATATGGGCGGTCGGCTACAATCCATTACACTTTTTGACATGGATCGAGCGGACTTGCCTACGGCGATGCAGGGAACTTCGGTATTTGACGCGCTTCTGACGCAATGCCGCGACCTGGTTTGCGGGCAACTGGACAAAGCCATCGCCGGCATGCTCGAGAAGGCGGACGAGACGCTCTCGGAACTTGCCACCAAAACCCAGAACCGCGAAACGCAGAAGCTCTACCTGGAAGCCAAGGACGTGGCGCGCACGCAGCGCGCGGCCATGGAGAAGCAGTTCCGCACGAGCTACCTGGGCGAATTCAAGCAACGCGCCAACAAGGGAAAGAAAACCGGCGCCAATTTTGCCGATTTCGACCCCGACGCCTCGTCGTTCGAACTCTCGCTGGTGGCCGACGACGATCTCGAGGAAACGCTCAAGTTCAACGAATTGGCGGCGAAGGTGCGCCGCTATTGCGAAGAGGAAATCAACGCCCTGGACCAGCGGGTGGGCGTGCTGCTGGGCGACGCCGACCTGCAATCGGAAGAAAACCCGTTCAGCCCGCAGGCGGTTTGCGACGCCTACAAGCTGGCCTGCCGCAAGGTGGTGGAAAACGCCGAAGTGCGCTCGGTTTTCCTCAAGCTGTTCGACGACCATGTGCTCGACGAACTGCGCTCGGTCTACAAGGCGGTGAACCAACTGCTGGTGCAGAACGCGATCCTGCCGAAGATCCGCTACGCCGTCGCGCACAAGGAGGGCGGCAAGGCCCCCGCCAAGGGGACCAAGGACAAGGCGGACAAGCCCGAAGCCGACGCGGATGACGAACCCGCCGGTGAGCAGGACGTGTTCGCGGCCCTGCAAAAGCTCTTCGCCGGAAAAGCGGGCGGCGGCGCGGGCGCAGGAACTGCGGTGGGCGGCGGGCCGGTGCTGCAGGGCGCCGAGCTGCTGGGCTCCCTCACCAAGCTGCAGCTCGACGGCCTGGCCGCCTTCGCCGCGAGCGGCGGACAGCTGGCCGCCGGCGCCCCCGTGACGGGTACGACGAACGTCCTGCATGAACTGAAAGTCACGGAAGTCGGCGCGAGCATGGGCCAGATGGACGCCATGACGCTGGACGTCGTGGCGATGCTCTTCGACCAGCTCTTCGACGATCCCAAGATTCCGCTCGGCGCGAAGGGGCTCATCGGCCGGATGCAGATCCCGATACTCAAGGTGGCGATCGCGGACAAGGAGTTGTTTTCGAAGAAAACCCATCCGGCCCGGCGGCTGCTCGATACGCTGGGCGAGATCGCGATCCGCCTGCCCGCCGATTTCAACACCGGGAGCACGCTGTTCGGCCACCTGGAGACCATCCTCCAGGGGCTGGTCAGCAGCTACCAGGAGGACGTCGAAATCTTCGACATCGTACGCGAGCAGTTGCTCACCCTCATGGCGAGGGACGACGCGCGCATCGAGAAGGAGTCGCAATCGGCCGCCGAACGCGTCGTCCAGGAGGAAGCGCTGGCGGTGGCGAAGAGCGTGGCGCAGGAGGAAGTCAGGACGCGCGTCGCGGCCGCGCCGCTGCCGGGCCCGGTGCTCGAATTCCTCGTCGAGCAGTGGCTCAAGCTCATGCTGATCATCCACGTCAAGCGCGGGCCGGCGAGCGAGGCCTGGTCGCACGCGATCGAGGCGATGGACCAGCTGATCTGGAGCGTGCAGCCCAAGGACACCTCGGAAGACCGCCGCAAGCTCGCGACCATCGTGCCGCCTCTGCTCAAGCGCATAGCCGCCGGCATGGAGGTCGCCGGCATCGAGCACGAAGTTCGCGAGTTCTTCTTCGCCGAGTTGATGAAGACCCATACGAACATCATGAGCGCGCCCCTCAAAGGCAAGGGCGACGCGCCGCACGCGCCGCACGCAGCGGCGAAAGCGAACGCAGCGGCGGCGGCGCTCGATTTCAGCTCGAGCATCACGGTCAAGAACCCGTACGGCGGCGGCGAGGTGCAGGTGAGCGCGGTCGATCTGGCGGCGGACGCCGAGCACCACGGCCACGCGGCGAAGGAAGCGGCGGCCTTGCTGGACAGCCTCAAGCAGGGCGATTGGGTGGAATTCAAGGAAGCCGACAAGGAAGAGCGCCGGCCGGCCCGGCTGATCTTCATCAGCCCGCGCAAGACCCGCTACATCTTCTCCGACCGCAGCGAGAAGGAATACATCGAGTGCACGCGGTCCGAGATGGCCCGCCGTTTGCGCTCCGGCGAGGCGACCGTGATGGAAGAAGCGCCCGAAGTGCCGTTCTTCGAGCGCATCATGGGTGGCGTCGTAAACAAGATGCGCGGAATCGCGGCGGCGGCGTAGCCGCGCGCGGCGCAGGGGCCAAAACGCCGCATTGGATTCGTGCAGGGCGAGTGAATCGCCCGCAGGTGCGTCCTCAGCTTGCCGAGGGATCCCTGCCTGCGAACGCCTCCATGGTCAGCGCGCGCTCCGGAAACGCCTTGAGCACCGCCTTGTCCGCGGTCACGAGCGGCACCGACAGCCCCTGGGCCAGCGCGACGAATTCGGCGTCGTAGGCAGTGAGCTGGCTGGATTCGACCACGTCCAGGACGGCCGCATCGCTCACATGGTGCGAGCTCTCGGCAAGCGCGTGCTGCACGGCCCGCAGAATGCCGTCGATCTGCGAACGCGACAGCAGCCCGCGCCTGAGATACGCAGCGAGAATGTTGCGCAGCTCGGATCGCCAGAGGAATGGCGCATGCCAGTCCGGGTCGCGCCGCCGCACGCCCTGGGCAAGTTCCGTGTTCTGTCCCGATACCCAGAAGTAATGGATGACGTTGGTGTCGACGACGATCACTTCAGGCCCTTGCGCTTGGCCCGATCGCCGATGCGGTGATCGACCCGCGGCAACCCGGCGACGAATTCTCGATGCGCACGCTCCCGCGCCGCGAAATCGATGGCCGGCGCGCTGAACTCGGCCTCGAGGCGGGTGAGGATCTCGCTGTTGAGGCTGCGCCGGTTCTTTTCGGCGCTCTCCTTGAGCCGGGCGTGCAGGTCTTTCGGGATGTTCTTGAGCGTCAGGTTGAGCATGACAACCTCCTTGGAACCATAATGGAACCATTATAGCTCGGGGACGGCCATGCCGACCCCTAGACGTTGCCGCTGCCCTTACTTCGCAACCTTCGGAGCGGCGACCTGTGGCCGCACGCCGGCGCGTGCGGCCTGCTTGGCGAGGTCGCCATCGAACGACAGGAATTGCTCCGCCTTGCCGCTCAACGCAAGGTGAAGTGCGTCGGCGATATCGATCCCGCCCTCGGCCCAGCGCAGCGCCTGGAACACGGCCTCTGCGAGCTGCGGCCTGACGTTGGGCAGCGAGAGCAGATCCCGGACGGGGCCGATGATCTCGGCGCGCGGCACCTTGGACGAGCGCAGCACCGACGCCACTTCGAGCGTCACAGTGATCGGGACGAAGTACTCCGTCCCGAGGTCTTCCAGCAGGGCACGCGCCGCACGCGTCTGCGCCGCATCGTCCGCGAGCAGGTAGCGAACGAGGACGTTGGTGTCGAGCGCGATCACCGGCGCTTGCGCGCAGCGTACGAACGGATGCGCGCGTCGTCGCGCGCCACCACGCGGAGGATCGCGGCGTCATCGCTGCGGGCGGAGCCGCGCCCCTTGGCGTAGCGGGAAAGCGAGCCGGCGAGGCGCCGCACCTGCGCCGCGTGATCGGTCGAGCGGACCGAGACCTTGAACGCCTTGCCGGGCAGCAGCTCGACGTCGAGTTCGGTGCCGCTGCGGATGCCGAGCGCCTCGCGCACCGGCTTGGGGATGACCATCTGTCCCTTGCTCGAACTGCGGGTGGATTCCATGGCACCTCGACCGGATGGAGTAAGACGCAAAGGTAAGACGATACGCGCCGGGCGCGGCGGGGTCAAGCGGTTCAGACGAACTGGTTCTGCAACGCGGTCTCGCCGCGCCACAGGCGCTCGAGGTTCTCCAGCAGCAGGTCGATCACGTTGTCCTCGTAGCGGCGCGTTTCGCCGGCGGTGTGCGGGGTGATCAGCACGTTGGGCACGGTCCACAGCGCGGAATCGGCCGGCAGCGGCTCCTGCCACACGCAGTCCAGCGCCGCGCCGGCAATGCCGTTGCGCCCGAGCGCCTCGATGAGTGCAGGCTCGTTCACCACCTTGCCGCGCGCGACGTTGACGAGGCAGGCCGAGGGCTTCATTGCCGCGAGTGCCTTGGCGTCGATCAGGTTCTCGGTTTTTGGCGTGAGCGGGCAGGTCAGCGCGACGAAGTCGGCTTCCGGCAGCACGCCAAGCAGGCCCTCCTCGCCGACCACCCGGTCGGCCGCGCCCGCGCCCCTGGACGGGTCGCGCCGGATACCGATGACTTTCATGTCGAAGGCCTTGGCGAGTTTCGCCAGGCGCGCGCCGATGCGCCCCAGGCCCACGATCACCAGGGTCTTGCCGCCCAGTTCGTCCTCGCGCCGCGCGATCTCGCCGATCATGCCGCGCCAGTTCTTCGCCGCCTGGTTGTCGCGCGCCTCCGGCAGCTTGCGCGCCAGCGCGAGGATCAGCGCGATCGCGTGCTCGGCGACCGCCCGTTCGTTGACGCCCTGCGCGCTGGCGACGCGAATGCCGGCGCCGCCAAGGGCGTCGCGCGAATACTGGTCGGTGCCGGCGCTGATCGACTGGATCAAGGCCAGCCGCGGCGCCTGGGGAATCAGCTCGTTGCGCCACAGGCCGGAGCACAGCAGTACATCGACTTGCGCGATGCGCGCCTGCAGTTCGTCCGGGCTGCGCACCTCGAACCAATCGAGCCCGGTGTTGCGCAGCGCAAAGCGCTCGCCCATGCGGTAGGCGACGTGCGCGAAGCAGATGGTGAGTTTGTCCCTGGCGGGAATGGGGCGTGGGTTCATGGCTTGCTCGCGCTCGCGGCGCTATTTGATAAAGCCGAAAGCCCTCGGCAGATAGAGCGAGATTTCCGGGATGAACGCGACGATGAACAGCACCACGATGATGGCAGCGATAAACGGCAGCAGCGACGGCACCAGCTTCTCCATGGGCAGGCCGCTGATGGACATGCCCACGAACAGGCACAGGCCGACCGGCGGCGTCACGTGGCCAAGGGCGGAGGCAATCACGCACACCATGCCGAAATGGATCGGATGGATGCCGACCGCCACGGCCCCGGGCAGCAGCACCGGCACCGTGACCAGGATGATCTCCGAGGGAGTCAGGAAGGTGCCGAGCAGAACGTACAGCACGATGACCAGCGACATGAACATCCACCACGTCGGCGCCACCTGCCCGATCGCATCGGCGACATAAATCGGAAACTTGGAGTAGGTGAGCACCCAGCCGAAGGAGCCCACCATGCCGATGATCAGGCCGATGACGCCGGAAAGCCGCGCGGAGTCGGCAAAAATCTTCGGCAGCTGCCGCAGGGTGGGTTCCTTGTAAAACAGCGGCGGCACGACCAGCGCGTAGACCACCGCCACGGCGGCCGCCTCTGTCGGCGTGAAGAGCCCGAAGACGATGCCGCCCATGATGATGATCGGGATCATGAGCGCGGGCAGCGCGCCACGCAGCACGGCCCCGAACTCGCGCAGCGTCGGCGGCTTCTCTTTCGGATAATTGCGCTTGCGCGCGATCACGAAGACGGGCACTGACATGCCGATGGCGATCAGCAGCCCGGGCAAATAGCCGGCCGCGAAGATGGCCGCGACCGACTCGTCCGCCATCCACGCGTAGATGACGGCGATGATCGAGGGCGGGATGATCGGCGCCAGGATCGCGGTGCTGATGGTCAGCGCCGTGGCGAAGTCCCGGTCGTAGCCCTTGCGCTCCATCTGCGGTATCAGGAACGTGCCGAGCGCCGAAATGTCGGCGACCGCCGACCCTGAAATCCCCCCGAATATCATGCTGTCAACCACGTTCACATACGCAAGCCCGCCCCGGAACCTGCCCACCAGTGCGGTGGCAAGATCGATGATGGCGCGGGCCACGCCGCCGCGCGCCGCGAGGTTGCCCGCAAGAATGAAAAGGGGGGCGGACAGCAGCAGAAAGGAATCCGAGAGCAGCCCGACGAAGCGGGTCGGGATGATGATCGGGTTGAGGACCGGATAGACCAGCGCGGCGCCCAGGGCGCCGACCCCGAGCGCAATGCTGATCGGCATGCCGAGCAGCAGGAAAAAAACGAAAACGATCAGGAGCGTTTCAGCCACAGCGCTCTCCCGGCCAGAACCAGGTTGCGGAGCAAGGGCAGAATCATCAGTACCGCGCCGAAGGGCACGGCGGCATAGACATAGCCCAGCGGCAGTCCCAGCCCCGCGCTCGTCTGCAGCTGCGCATTGGGCACCAGCACGAAAGCCAGCTTGATGAGGACCACGAAGAAAGCGATCCCGGCCGCGTTCACCAGGATGATCGTCGCATCGCGTAATCGAGGAGGCAGCCGATCGCGAAAGTAAAGCAGCGCGGTATGCTCGCCGCGGTGCATCGCGGCCGCCGCGCCGAGCATCACCAGCCAGACAAACAGGTAGCGCGGGACTTCTTCCAGGCCGTCGATCCCGGCCCGGCCGACGAAACGCAGCACCACCTGGACGAAGACCGCGGCGGCCATGATCGCGAGGATCGACCCCGCGACATAGCCGAGACCATCATAGAACCGTGCCCAGCGCCCCCCGGCCGGTCCCGCCTCGGCCTGGGCTTCGCCCCCCGGCGACGCCATCGGACTACTTGATGCTCAGGATGTAGTCCACCATCTTGCGCGCGTCCTTGCCGGCCGGCGTGGCGTAGAACTCGTTGTACACCTCGACGGTCGCCTGACGGAACGGTGCGGCATCCGGCTTGGTGATAATCCCGCCTTTCTCCCGCACCAGGTTCTGGATCGACTTGTCCTCCTCCAGGATGAACTCGCGATTGAACTTTCGCGCATCAATCCAGGCATCCGCCACCACCTTGCGGCCGGCTGCATCGAGCTTCTGGTAGGAGGCCTTCGCCATGATCAGCGTCACGGCCTGGTGGGTATGGCGGACATCGGCGACGTACTTCACCACGTCGTAGAACTTGTTGTGATAGTAGGTGTTGATGCCGCCCTCGGCGAAGTCGATGACTTTGGTCTGCAGCGAAGTCGCCACCTCGGGGAACGCGATCGGGGTCGAAATCATGCCGAGTGCCTTGAACGTGGCGACCAGGATCTTGTCCTCCTGGACACGAATCTTCTTGCCCTTGATGTCGGCCAGTCCGTTGATCGGGAAATGGCCGTAAATGCCCCGATAGCCCGCGGCAATGAACCCCACCAGCTTCAAGCCGCGCGCGTCGAGGACCTTGTCGTAGTAATTGCCGAGCGTGTCGCTGCCATCCAGCGCCTTGAACACGTGGTCGTAGTCGCGGAAGATGTACGGCAGCTGGAATACGGACATTTCCGGGATGAGCGTGGAGAGCGGCGCCGTCGTGATCGGGCCGAAATGGACCGAGCCGAGTTGAATTTGCTGCGCGACCTCGCGTTCGCCGCCGAGCGCGCCGGAATGATGGTGGATCAGCTTCATCTTGCCGCCCGACAATTCGGCGATCCTGTCGGCGAACCGTTGTGCCGTCTGGGAAGTCCCGTGCTTGGGAGGGTTGACGTTGCCCATGGAGAATTCCTGGGCCTGCACTGCTCCAGCGAGGGGCAAATTGGCCGCGACTGCGAGCAGTGCGCTCGCGGCGAGGCGGGGCAATAAAGTCATGGTTTCCTCTCTCGTTTGGTGGTGGGCCGATCCCGCACCGGGCGGCAAGGAACTCTAACAGATCGAGACAGCGAAGTTCAGCATCAGGCCGCAGCAGGCTCCACGTCGAGCGTCGTCACGCGGCGCAGTTCGCGCCGGTGATTCGCGTCGTCGAACCGCCGGCCGCGATGCATGGTGGCGAGGTTGTCCCAGATCACGAGGTCTCCGACCCGCCAGCTGTGCCGGTAGACGAACTGGGGGAGGACTGCGTGGTCCATGAGTTCGCGCAGCAGAAGCCTGCCTTCCGGGACCGGCCAGTCGACGACGCGCGACGCATGTGATGCGAGGTAGAGAGAGCGACGCCCGCTGCGCGGATTCGTGCGCACCAGCGGATGCACCGCGCCCTTGAGCTTCTCCTGCTCTTCGGGCGAGAACTCGAAGCCGAGAACATGCCGCGAGTAGGCGATCGAATGGTGCACGCGCAGTCCCTCGAGCGTCCCCCTGGTTTCGGCATCGAGCGCATCGTAGGCCGCGCGCATGTCGGCAAACTCGGTGTCGGCGGCCACCGGCGGAACCACCTTCGCCGACAGCATCGAGTAGCGTCCCGGCGGATCCTGGAACGATGCATCGGTATGCCACAGGCGGTTGCCCAGCCCGTACATGCGACGGCGGTCGTCGGCTTTGAGCAGTCCGCCGCCTTCGTCGACGTTCGAGATGTCGGTCAGGGCCTCGTTGCCGAACCGGTTCCTGTTCAATACCGATGCGCCGGTTTTCGCGTGCAGGGTGCCGTCGAAGCGGGTGGCGAACTGGAGCTGCTCGTCATCGGCAAAAGGCTGGTCGCGGAACACGAGGACCGCGTACTCGTCCATCCCGGCGCGGATCTCCTCGAGCGTGGCCCGGTCGGCGACGCGGCGCAGATCGATGGCGCCGACTTCGGCGGCGAAGTGCGGATGCAGTTTGCGAAACGTCAATCCCATGGCGTGCCCCTCCTCGTTCACACGCCGATTCTATGGCACGCCGCGGCGAAGGTCTGCTTTCGGCGCCAGGCGGAGAATCGGCGTGTCGGGCGATCCCGGAAAAACTTCCCGATCGGGAAGTTTTCGAACCCCCGGCCGACAGGGGAGCGCCCGGCGCCCAGGCCACTTTCCGCAAATTTCGCGTTCTATTCCTCCGGCAACTCGCGCCACCCCCGGTGCAGCGGGAAGTAGAGGGCGGGCCGCCCGTCGCCGAGCGCGGCGGCGTAGCGCTCCAGTTGCGCGCGGTAGCGCTCGCGCTCCCGGTCGAGGAACCCGTCCACGTCCGCGCCCGTGTGACGGCTGGTCTTGAAATCCACGATCCACCGCCTGCCCTCTTCGTCGCGCAGGACGCGGTCGATGACCAGTCTGCGCGCGGCGGTGCGCAGGCGATACTCGCTTCGTGCTTCGGAGTGCGGGCCAAGCAGCCAGCGCCCGCGATCATCCGCGATGGTGTTTGCCAACGCAGCGACGACCAAATCGGACGCAGCGATGAGTTCCGATGCCTGAACTCCCCGCCGCTCAAGCTCCTTCTTGAACCGCGGCCGAAGCGATTCCACCCGCTTCGCATCCCAGCCCTTCAGCTCATCCTCCGCAATCCGCTGCAGCCACCGGTGCACGACGGTACCGACGTGCCGCGCGGTTTCGCCGGCCCAGGAGAATTCGATCCTGTCGGCTTCGTCGCGGCCTTCGGGCGGGGCTTCCCAGGCGGCGGGCGGGGGCGGCGGGGGCACCGTGTAGGCCGCGGGGAGGCGGCGCAGGAGCTGCGGCGGTTGAGGCGCGGGTACAGAGTCAATCGTTTTTACTTCTAAATTCTGGAACAAGGAAGGAAAGTGCGGCGCGCCTTCGAGCCAGGCTTTGGCGAGGAGCGAGCGCTTGTTGGGTGCTTTCGGGGCGCCCGCCTCGTCCGGCTTGGCGCAGGCGAGCAGGTGCAGGCGGCTCCTGGCGCGGGTGGCGGCGACGTAGAAGAGGCGCCCGGCTTCGATGTCCTCGGCATCCTTGTCGAGCCTGCGCACGTATTCGTAGAGCGGTTCTTTGTCGCTGCCGGTTTCGTTGATCGGGGCGAGTAAAAGGCTGGATCCCCGCGTTCGCGGGGACGACGAAGATGAGTGAGACGACAGGCTTTTCCATGCAAACAGTTGCCGATCGCCGGAACGGGGAGCGCGGTCGAGGCCGGGAACGATGACGGTGTCCCACTCGAGGCCCTTGGCCTTGTGGATGGTCATGATTTCCACGCAGTCGGGGCCGGCGCCGACGTCGGGCAGCGCCCAGAGTTTCTCCAGCTTGTCTTCGAGCACTTTGAGCTCGGGCAGGCCGCCCGCCTCTTCCAGGCGCTCGAGCTCATCCAGGTAGATCGCGGCGTCTTCGAGGTCGGTCTCGGATTCGACACAGGCCGGGCCGCCGAGCGCGAGCCAGGCGCCCTCGACGCGCTCGCGCAGGCGGCCGCGCATGCGGTTGGCGATCGCGGGCGCGAGGACGTTGCGGAAACGATCGAGGGTAGGAACATTTTGGATGAGCTGCCAGATTGTCTGGTCGCCCTTATTTTCAAAGAGTTTACTCAAATCAGATAAATCCAAACCAACCCATGGTGCCCTCAGGATAGCGAGCCAGGCGATGCGGTCGGCGGGGTGCAGCAGCGCGCGGGTGAGCGCGTAGAGGTCCTGCACCACCTGCTTTTCGCCCAGCTGCTCGATCTCCACCGCGCGGTAGCGGATGCCCGCTGCCTTGAGCGCGGGCACGATGGCGTCGAGGTGGCTGCGGTTGCGCACGAGGATAGCCACCGTCCCCACTGTCCCGCTTGATGCTTTTACAAGTTCAACAGCTTTCCGGGATTCGGATTCGCGATCAAAAAAACCATGCCAGGCAACAGCGGCGCCGGGGAGTGCCGGGGCATGGGTGGTGGAAGGCGAGTAAGGCACCGCGCCGGAGGTTTCGTCAGGCTGCGACGGCAATACGTTCGGGAAAAAACCGTTGACCCAATCCACGATGCCCGCCTGGGAGCGGAAGTTGGTGGAGAGCGTGAGGGGTTCGAGCTTCACGCTGCCCACGCCCGCGTGCCGCGCGTGCAGGAAGAGGCCGACTTCTGCTTCGCGGAAGCGGTAGATGGACTGCATCGGGTCGCCCACCGCTAAGACGGTACGGCCATCCCCTTTCTGCCAACCGGCGGTGAGACGTTCCAGCAGTTCCCACTGACTGATGGAAGTGTCCTGGAATTCATCGACGAGGATGTGGGAAATCCGGGCGTCCAGCGACAACAGGAGTTCGCTCGGGTCATCGGAAGAGCCAAGTGCAGTAAGCGCGCCGCGCGAAATCTCGGTGAAATCGACCTGGCCCCTGATCGAGAAAAGCAGAACCAGTTGCTTCACCGCGGGGATCAGCAGCGCGAGGATCGCCTCCAGCGCCTGCCACTGCGCGTCGGCGTACTTTTCGGGGGGCAGTTTGAGAAGCGGGACGAGTGCCTGGCGCAAGGGTTCGTTGCCGACGATGTCAGGGGGTGCTGGTTTGGGTTTTTTCCTCCATTCGCCTTTTACCGTTAAAACTTCTTTTGCAAATTCTTCAGAAGCACGTGGATCGATATTTCTGGCGGCAGAAAAAAGCCGTTCTCTTTCGGCAAGCAAAGTCGCCTCCAGCTGCGCGCGCGTGGGAGGATGGCCGGCGTTGCGCAGCCACTGGTCGCGTTTGGCGAGCATGCTTGCGAGGAGCGAGATCGCCGTGGCGACGTTGTTGTCCAGATGCGACAACAGTTTTTCGACTTTTCCGGAAAACTCTTTCTGATGTAACAGCAACAGCGTATTGGCCGCCGCTTCGCGGTACAGATCGCTTGCGTCCTCGACGATGTCGGGCTGCGCGCCGAAGCGCGCGAGCACCGGCATCTGGCGCGTGAGCGATGAGCACAGCGCGTCGATGGTCTGGATGCGCAGGCGGTGGGCGATTTCCCCGGCATTCGGGAGTTTTTCCAGCACGCGCTTGCGCATTTCCGCCGCGGCCTTGCGCGTGAAGGTGATCGCCAGGACTTCTTCGGGTTTCTGGACGATGGACAGGAGCTTGAGATAACGGCTGACGAGCAGCGAGGTCTTGCCCGAACCCGCGGGTGCCTGGACGATGAAGGAGCGCGCAGCATCGAGGGCTGCATCGCGCGCCGTTGAATCCGCAAGATTTTTCTTCTCAGACATTCAGCTCAACCGCCGAACGCTTGATCCGTTCCTCAGACAACGGGGCAGGACGTGTCAAGCACCCCGTGAAATCCGGACGGGTCACCGTCCCCGGCAAGCCCGGCAAGGACTTACATCCAGCCACATTAAACAGTATCCTTAAGCAAGCTGGACTGAAGCGATAGGAGCCCCGATGCGCGCGGACGGTCTTCCGATCCCGGAACCGAGCAGCAAAGTCGATTACCTGGAAGTGGCTTCGTAACACCTTGCAGGCGGAACTCTTGCGCCTGTATCCATCATGAGAGTAAATCCAGGCGACACCATGCCGGCAATCGACGCCCGCCTCGTGGGCGGCGGGCGCTGGGCGCTGGCGCGCGAAAAGACCGACAAGCTCACGCTGCTGGTGTTCTACCGCGGCGTCTTCTGTCCCGTGTGCCGCACCTGGCTGGCGGACCTCGAGCGCCTGCTGCCCGAATTCGAGAGGCGCGGCGTGTCGGTGATCGCGCTGTCCTGCGACAAGAAGGACGGCGCCGAGAAGGCGGTGACGGACTGGGGCCTGCAGAACCTGCGCGTCGGCTACAGCGTCGGCGTGGATGAGGCGCGCAAGGCGGGCCTGTTCATCTCCGAGGGGCGCGGCATCAACCCGGCCACCAACCAGAAGGAGCCGATGTGCTTCACCGAGCCGGGCCTGCTCGCGGTGCTGCCCGATGGCATCCTCTACGCGGCGTGGATCCAGTCGGCGCCCTACGGCCGGCCGCACGTCGCGGAGATCCTCACCGCGCTCGACAACTTCATCGCGCGCGGCCTGCCCGAGCCGAGGGGTTCGGCCTAGAAATGAACGGAAGCCTCGGCTCCCGTACCCTAACGGATCGCCACCGGCGCCACGGTCGAGCCGCTGAAGCTCGCCTTCAGCGGCTGCATCACGAAGGCGAATTCGTAGATCTTCTTCGCCGCCATCTCGTCGAGCTTGAGGTTCTCGAGCAGGTGGATGCCGTTCACAACCAACGCGACCTGGTGCACCGGCAGGGAAAGCTTCGGATCCGGATTCGGCGCCACCTCGACCGGCCAGTTGTCCGAGCCCAGCAGCATCGGGTCGAGCTTGGCAAGGTACTCGGCGGCCCTGACGCCGATGCCCGGGCAGGTCTTCACATAGCGCGCGTTGTCCTTGCCGTAGAGGCGCCCCCAGCCGGTGTTGATGAGCACCGCGTCGCCGGGCTGGATTTTCACGTTCTGACGCTTCATGGCCGCCTCCAGGTCCTCGACCGTGATCTCGTAGGTATCGGGCAGGGTGTCCACGCCCTTCAGGCCCGCGATGTCGAGCAGCACGCCGCGCGTCATCAGCGTGCCCACCTTGTCCATGCCGAACTTGGTGAAGCCGCCGCGCGTCGAGATGTCGCCGGTCTTGACGCAGTTGTAGTGGCTGTCCTCGTGCGACTGGTGGGCGAAGCCGTCGAATTGCGTCCCCACCTGGCCCATTTCCGAGATCACGATCTCCTCGTTGGAGCCGCGCCGGTTGGAGAAGTCGTTCATGAAGGTGCGTTTCGGATGCACGTCGAAGCGGCGCGTGCCGAAGAACGCCATCTGGGCGTTGAGCGGGTGCGCCATCTCGATCACCTCGCCGCTCCTGATCAGCCGCGTGGCGGCCATGACCGCCGCCGGCTTCTGGTGGTTCATCGAGCCGCGCTCGTCCGCGGCGCCCCACTTCGACGGGCAGCGCACGTTCGGCGCGGGTACGGTCCAGGTCTGCGCCAGCACGGCAAAGCTTGACAGCACTAGCGCCGTGCCGAGCGCGAGGCCGATGGTGTTCGTTTTCATGCTTGTTCCCCTCCCAGGTTGAAAAACGGCGAACCGGCAGCATACGCCTCACCCCCCCTCCTCGTCAGCATCCGCGAGCACGTTCAGGCGCTCGTGCACGCGGCACAGCGGCTGCAGGTCGCAGTAGCGGCAGGTCGCGAAGCCGTTCTTCGGGTCGACGCGCGCGTCGCCTTGGGCGAAGCCCGAGGCCAGGCTTTCGAGTTCCGTTTTCCAGCTATTGATCAGCCCCGACCAGGACTTGGCCGGCTTCACGCCCGGTATTTCCTTCTCTTTCATGGAAAAACCGGAAAACTTCATCGCGCCGGGCTGCAGCTTCGCGAAGGCCACGGCAGATACATTCTCCTCGGCGGTAACCGCGTACAGCGGCAGCTGCGGCTCGTCGGGCCGTTCGCCCAGCCAGCTCTGCGGCGTCGCGCGGCCGGTCTTGTAGTCGATCAACGCATGCGTTCCGTCGGCCAGCTTGTCCATGCGGTCGATGCGGCCGTGGAGCGAGAGGCCGCCGATCTCGAGTGTCTTTTTTTCTTCCACATGAATGACTTCAAAAGGGGATCGCTCGCGCTCAACGTCCAGCCAGTCACCCGCCAATCGAATCAGCCTTTGCTTCTCCAGTTCGGCGAAGCGGCCTTCCAGCCCGAGTTCGTTCACGGCGGTTGCCGCCGATCTTTCTATGGTGGGTAATACATTTCCAGAAAGAGAAAAACTCAACTTCAATTCAGACCAGATGCCTGCCATCAGCGAGTGCAGCAGCTGGCCGCGCTGCATCGCATCCAGACCCTCGGCGGGCGACTCCAGCCCTTCGGCGCCGAGGCGGTGGCGCGCGAAGGCGCGGAACGGGCAGGCGGCCTGGTCCGCAAGCACCCGGGTGCCGCCTTTTACAGTTCTTGAATATACCGGCAGGGCCTTTCCGTCCGCCACGAATTCAAGAGCACGAGAAGAAAAAAGAACCTCCCGGTAAGTCGGAAACGCAGGCAACTCCACTGTCCCTTCCGGCACCAGCGCGATCAGCGGGCTGGGCAGCAGGTCGCGGTCCTTTTCCTTCTCCGGGTAGGAGAACACCACCTCGTGCGCCGCGCCTAGCCAGCCTTCGGTGATGCGCCGGTCGAGCGCGAGCGAGGTCTCGGCCGCGGCCTCGGGGATGCCGGCCTTCTTCTGCAGCAGCACCGGCAGGAACGGGTTCGCGCGCGCGGCGAGCGGCCAGGCCTCGTCGGTGAGGCCGCTCACCCACAGGCAGTCGAATTCCAGGCCCGCCGATTCGAGGACGCCGGCGACCTGGATCGGCGCATCGGGCGTCTCGGGCTGGAACAACGTGTCGGCGCAAATCCTGCGCAGCCTGCCGAGTGCCTGGTTTGAAGAAATTTGGTTTGTTACCTGACCTATACGAGCCAAATCTCCCAATACCTCATTAAATTTGGCTCTTGTCTGAAATTCCACCGAGTCAGGCGCGCGCTCGCCCGGAAAGCCCGCCGCCTCCAGTAGCGCCGTGAAATGCCGCGCCCAATCGTGGGGCGATTGTTCTTTTGGAGCGATGTTGTCTTTTGCTTCATAGAGCATTTCAAACCTGCGACGGAGCAAAGGACAGCCTGCCAGCAAACCAATCAACTTCGGCAGCGAAACGTGCTTCCCCAGCTCCTTGCGCAGGCGGACGTCGAGCCGCGCGCGCGCGGCGAACTCCGTATCCGCGCCGCCGAAGAACGGCGAGCGGATCAGCCGGCTTGCTCTCTCGAATTCGATTTCGTGAAAACATAATTCGAGCACCGACAAAGCAAATTCGACAATCGCGTAACCGCTCAGCGGCTCGCCGATGGAGATGTCGAAGGGCATCGCCTTCAGTTCCGCGCCGGGGAGGTTCCAGCCGGGCCGCAGCACGTCGGCGAACACGCGCACCACCTCCTTGCGCCGCAGCTGCAGGCCGGGCACCACCACGCCGATGCGTTTGTTGCCCGCTTCGAGCCGCGCGCGCGCCCACTGCGCCGCGGCTTCGAGTTCATGGCGTGCGGAGGGAAATTTGCTTCTTGTCGCTTTAGATTTTTTCGTCTCCGGACGGCATGCAGCAACTGCAAAAGTTTTCAGGAAGTCCCTCGTCTGCGGCGGCAGGATGTCGAAGCCGTACGCGACCAGCAGTTTTGGTCTTTTGTTTTCACTTTTCAGCATCAGATCCGGAAGAACTGCGGAATCTACGAAGCCCTCCTTCGCGCAGCGCTTCGCATATTCGCGCGCCCAACCGGCGAAGGCCTGCGTGTCCTCGTTGCCGGCGAACTTGTCCAGCGCGCCGGCGATGCGCCACGCGTGCGCGCGGCGCCAGGCGTCAGCGCAGTTCGCCGCGGTCTGCGCGACCGAGAGCAACGGGGCGCCGGCGAGCACCGATTCCCAGAGCGCGCGCTCCTGCGCGGGCGCCAGGAGCTGCGGCAGGCCGGCCGCGCCCTCGGCGTACAGCGCGTCTTCGTAGAGCCGCTCGACGAACGCGCCGACTGGCAGGATGTCCGCGTCGTCCCAGACGGAAAGATTTTTATTTGATTGAAAAGAATCAAATTCGGACTTCAACACCTGGGCCAGGCGCCGGTTGGGCGTGACGACCGTGATCCCCGCGGCGTGACCCTCGGCCAGGCGGGCGAACAGTTCCTGCTTGTCGATTCCTGGAGAGACGCCCGGCACGGCTCGATGATAGCGCCTGGCGCTGGACGCGCGCGGTCGAATTATGTACAATCTTTATGTACATTTAGAAGCGACGCCCTCCAACGATTTCGCCATGTCCAAAGTCAAAGTCACCGAGCTGCGGCAGAATCTGCCCGCCTACCTGGCCCGCGTGAAGCGCGGTGAGGAGCTCGAGGTCATGGTCCACGGCAAGGTGGTGGCCAGGATCGTGCCCGAGCAGGATCGGCGCGAGGCGGCGCGCAGGCATCTCGCCGAGTTGCGCAGGAACGGCGCGCGCATCATCGGCGACATCATCAACATGCCGAAAGAAACCTGGGGCGCGGAACGCTGAAGCGGTGATCCTGCTCGACACCCAGGTGCTGCTTTTCGATGCGCTGGAGCCGAAGCGGCTTTCGCGGAAGGCGCGCACGGCCCTGGAGGAAGGCATGCAAGCCGACGCTCTTGCCTGCAGCGACATCAGCCTCTGGGAAATCGCCCTCCTTGCCGCGCGGCGCAGGATCGACGCGGGACCGGACATCGCGGCGTTCATCGAGAGCGTGCTGCAATTGCGGTCGGTGCGCGTGCTGCCGATCACCCCGGCCATCGCGACGCTGGCGCAGTCGGACTTGTTCGTGCACGGCGACCCCGCGGATCGACTCATCGGCGCCACCGCGATCGAGCATGGCGTGCCGCTCGTCACCGCCGATGCCGAACTGCGAAAATTGCGGGACCTGAAGGCACTCTGGTAAGCCGTAATCCCGCCCGAGGGCGGGGCATAATAGGCGCCTATGGACGGCAGCGACGCCCTGTTGCTGGCCCGGGTCCAGTTCGGGCTCAATATCGCGTTCCACATCCTGTTCCCGACGCTCACCATCGGGCTGGCGTGGATCCTCGTGTATTTCCGCGTCCAGTACGCGCGCACGGGGCAGGCCGCCTGGCTCGCGACCTTCCGCCTCTGGACCAAGGTGTTCGCGCTCACCTTCGCCATGGGCGTGGTCTCGGGCATCACCATGTCGTTCCAGTTCGGCACCAACTGGCCGGGCTACATGGCGAAAGTCGGCAACATCGCGGGCCCGCTGCTCGCCTACGAGGTGCTGACCGCGTTCTTCCTCGAAGCCACTTTTCTCGGCGTGATGCTGTTCGGCATGAACCGCGTGCCGCCGTGGTTGCACGTCACCGCCACGTTCCTGGTGGCCTTCGGCACCACGTTGTCGGCGTTCTGGATCCTCGCGCTCGGTTCCTGGATGCAGACGCCTGCCGGCCACGTCACGGCCGATGGCGTGCTGATCGCGGGCGACTGGCTGACGGTGATCTTCAATCCCTCGTTCCCCTACCGCTTTACCCACATGATGCTCGCCTCGTTCCTCACCGCCTCGTTCGTGGTGGCGGGCCTGTCGGCGTGGCGGCTGCTCAAGGCCCCCGATGACGCCGCCGCGCGCGGCACGCTGCGCACCGGCGTCGTGCTCGCCGCGCTGCTCGCGCCGCTGCAGGCCTTGGTCGGCGACCTGCACGGCCTGAATACGCTCGAGCACCAGCCGGCGAAGATCGCCGCGGTGGAGGCGATCTGGCAGACCGGCAAAGGCGTGCCGCTGGTCCTGTTCGCCATTCCGAACGAAAAGACGAAGAAGAACGACTACGCCATCGAAGTACCGAAGCTCGCGAGCCTGATCCTGAAGTACGACCCGGAGGCCGAACTCAAAGGGCTGGACGCTTTTGCGCCCGACCATCCGCCGGTGGCGCCGGTGTTCTTCGCGTTCCGCGCCATGGTAGGCATGGGCGTGCTGATGATCGGCCTCGCCTGGATTTGCCTTTGGTTTTTCTTTAGAAAAAAATCTTTTCCAAAGCCATTGCTGTGGGTCCTCGCGGGCTTCACCTTCTCGGGCTGGATCGCGACGCTCTGCGGCTGGCTGGTGACCGAGATCGGCCGCCAGCCCTGGCTGGTCACCGGCATCCTGCGCACCGCCGACGCGGTTGGCAGCGTCGGGGAAGCGCAGCTCGGCGCGAGCCTGACCGGCTACGTCCTCACCTACAGCCTGATGTTCGTCGCCTACATGGTGGTGCTCACGTACCTCGCGGGCAAAGGATCGCGATGACAGCGGAGAGTTCCAACCTGCCGCTGATTTTCGCCGCGCTGATGGGCGCGGCGATCCTCGCCTACGTGGTGCTGGACGGCTACGACATGGGCGTGGGCATGCTGATGCCCGCAGCCGACACGCGCGAGCAGAACCTGATGGTGAATTCGATCGGCCCGTTCTGGGACGCGAACGAGACCTGGCTGGTGCTGGGGGTCGGCATCCTGCTGGTGGCCTTCCCCGCGGCGCACGGCGTGATCCTGCAGGCGCTCTACCTGCCGGTGGCGGCGATGCTGGTGGGACTGATGCTGCGCGGCGTGGCCTTCGAGTTCCGCATCAAGGCCGAGGGCTGGCAGCGCGAACTGTGGAACTGGCTGTTCTGGTTCGGCTCCTTCCTCGCCTCCTTCGCGCAGGGCGTGATGCTCGGGCGCTACATCACCGGCTTCGAGCCGGGTTTCGGCTACTACCTGTTTGCGGCGATGGTGGGCGCGGCGCTGTGCGGCGGCTACGTGCTGCTCGGCGCCACCTGGCTGATCGCGAGGACCGAGGGCGCGCTGCAGAAGAAGGCGCTCGCCTGGGCGCGCTGGGGCCTCGCCTGGGTCGCCTTCGGCGTCGCGCTGGTGAGCCTCGCCACGCCGCTGGTGAGCGAGACGGTGCGCGCCAAGTGGTTCACTTTCCCCGACACGCTCTGGCTGATGTTGCTGCCCGCGGCCAGCCTCGCCGCCGGCCTGCGCGTCTGGTTCGTCACCGGGAGAATGTTGCGCGGCGAAAAAACGCCCGAGTGGGCGCCGTTCGCCGGCGCGGTGGCGATTTTCGTGCTCGCCTTCCTCGGCCTCGCCTACAGCATCTTCCCCTGGGTGGTGATCGACCGCATCGGCATCTGGCAGGCCGCGCACCCGGCCTCGCTCCAGGTGGTGCTGTGGGGCGCGGCGCTGGTGCTGCCCTTCATCGTCGCCTACAACGTGCTCGTCTACCGCATCTTCCGCGGCAAGGCGAAAGAAAAGCTCTACGATTAGCCAGACACGCGGCGCTGATCAGCGCTCCAGAAGGTGCTTTTTGTCTTTGACCTTGGCCCAGTCGTCGGCGTCCGGGGGGCCGGGCTTGCGCTCGATGATCGGCTTCCATTGCGCGGCCAGTTCCTTGTTCAGGGGGATCCAGTCGCGCTGGCCGTCCGGCACGTCGTCCTCGGCAAAAATGGCCTCCACCGGGCACTCGGGGATGCACAGGGTGCAGTCGATGCATTCGTCGGGGTCGATGACGAGCATGTTGGGCCCCTCCCGGAAGCAGTCCACCGGGCAGACATCCACGCAGTCGGTGTACTTGCACTTGATGCACGACTCGGTGACGATGTAAGCCATGGCACCTATAAGGGTATTGGAATCAGTACTTTAGCACAGCACCGCGGCCAAGCCTCATAATATCGCCTCCTGTATTACCCCCCTAAATGAGGTGTCATGAGCGGTTCAGGTATTCAGCACGTGACGGACGACAGTTTTGAGCCGGAGGTCCTCAAGTCGGATGTGCCGGTGCTGGTGGATTACTGGGCCGAATGGTGCGGCCCCTGCAAGTCGATCGCCCCGATCCTGGAGGACGTGGCCAGGGAGTACAGTGGCCGCCTGAAGGTGGCTAAAATCAACGTCGATGAGAATCAGTCGACCCCGGCCAAGTTCGCGATCCGCGGCATTCCCACCCTGATGCTGTTCAAGAACGGCAACGTCGAGGCCACCAAGGTCGGTGCGCTTACCAAGTCCCAGCTCATCGCCTTCCTTGACAGCAATATCTAAAAACCCTACCCTTTAAGTCGTAACCGCGCCGGATTGGACGACGGCGCGGCGGCAGGTTCCGGCGCGGGGTCAAGCGCATCTTCCTCTAGAAGAACTCGGCAGCAGCACCGGCCGCATTCCATTTACGTAGCGCTTCATTAACGCCGCAGCAAAGCGACCCACATGCAACTTTCAGAACTCAAGAACCTCCACGTCTCCGAACTGCTCGAACAAGCGACCACCAACGGCGTCGACGGCGCCAACCGGATGCGCAAGCAGGACCTCGTCTTCGCGATGCTCAAGAACCAGGCGAAGAAGGGCGAATCCATCTTCGGCGACGGCACCCTGGAAGTGCTGCCCGACGGCTTCGGCTTCCTGCGCTCGCCCGACACTTCGTACCTGGCGAGCACCGACGACATCTACGTCAGCCCCTCCCAAATTCGGCGCTTCAACCTGCATACCGGCGATACCATCGAAGGCGAGATCCGCACGCCGAAGGACGGCGAGCGCTACTTCGCGCTGGTCAAGGTGGACAAGGTCAACGGCGAGGCGCCCGACGCGGTCAAGCACAAGATCCTGTTCGAGAACCTCACCCCGCTGCATCCGGACAAGGCGTTCAAGCTGGAGCGGGACATCAAGGCCGAGGAAAACATCACCGGCCGCATCATCGACATCGTCGCGCCGATCGGCAAAGGCCAGCGCGGCCTGATCGTCTCGCCGCCCAAGGCCGGCAAGACCGTGATGCTGCAGCACATCGCGCATGCCATAGTCGCCAATCACCCGGAAGTCGCGCTGATTGTGCTGCTGATCGACGAGCGGCCGGAGGAAGTGACCGAGATGTCGCGCTCGGTGCGGGGGGAAGTGGTCGCCTCGACCTTCGACGAGCCGGCCTCGCGCCATGTGCAGGTCGCCGAAATGGTGATCGAGAAAGCCAAGCGCCTGGTCGAGCACAAGAGGGACGTCGTGATCCTGCTCGATTCGATCACCCGCCTCGCGCGCGCCTACAACGCCGTTCAGCCGGCCTCGGGCAAGGTGCTCACGGGCGGCGTGGACGCCAACGCGCTGCAGAAACCGAAGCGCTTTTTCGGCGCCGCGAGGAACGTCGAGGAAGGCGGCTCGCTCACCATCATCGCCACCGCGCTGATCGACACCGGCAGCCGCATGGACGACGTGATCTACGAGGAATTCAAGGGCACCGGCAACATGGAAATCCACCTCGACCGGCGCATGCACGAGAAGCGCATCTTCCCGTCGATCAACGTCAACCGCTCCGGCACCCGGCGCGAAGAGCTGCTGATCCCGAAGGAACTGCTGCAGAAGATCTGGGTGCTGAGAAAGCTCCTGTTTCCGATGGACGAGCTGGAAGCCGCCGAATTCCTCGTCGACAAGGTGAAGGCCACCAAGGTCAACGCCGAGTTCTTCGAGTCGATGCGGCGCGGCTAGCCCAGGGTTGCTCCAAGTCCCTGATTTGCGTATAATTCGCCCCCTTCCAGCGCCACCTTATTGCGGCCCAAGCCATGAAGCCAGGCATCCATCCCAGCTACCAGCCGGTGATTTTCCACGACACCTCCGCCAACCATTCCTTCCTCACCCGCGCCGCCATCGACAGCAAGGGCCGCGAGACGATGAAGTGGACCGACGGCAAGGAATATCCGGTGGTCAAGGTCGAGATCTCGTCCGAGTCGCACCCGCACTACACCGGCAAGCAAAAGATCATGGACACCGCCGGCCGGGTCGAGAAGTTCAAGCGCCGCTACAGCAAGAAAAAGCCCGCCTGACCGGAAGGAGAAGACCCTGAACGGGTCTTCGGGGTCCATGCTACCCCGCCTTGCATTACCGCCCTCGCACGCCGTCCTCGTCCTGATCGCCTTGGCGTTTGTCGCGCCGGGCCTGGTCGGGCACGACCCGTGGCGCGCGTTCGACGTCATCACGATCGAAATCGTGCAGCAGATGCACCTCTCGGGCGACTGGGTGGTGCCGCGCGTCGCCGGCGAGCCGCACCTCGAGGATCCGCCGTTCTACCACTGGACCGCCCTCGCCTTCGCCAAGGCGCTGGGCTGGCTGCTCGGCTTGCATAACGCGGTGCGCCTGGCGAGCGGCGTGGCGATGATGGCCGCGCTGTGGTTCCTGTACCTCGCCGCGCGCCATAGCGCGCCGGCGGGATCTGGCGTCGCCGAGCGCCGCGGTGCGGGCGCGGCCGCCACGCTGCTGCTGGTCGGCGCCGTGGGCCTGATGATGCACGCGCACGAGGCGGTGCCTGACCTGGCCACGCTCGCCGCCACCTGCGCCGCCCTTGCCTTTTTGGTTTTTTCCCATAAAAAACCCATAAACACAGGACTGGCCTTCGGAGCGTCACTCGGCGTCGCGTTCCTCTCCACCGGACCCGTGATGCCTGCGGTGCTGGGTGCGACCGCGCTGCTCGCGCACCTCGCCTGCGACGAGTGGCGCAATGCCCGGGGGCTGCGTTTTCTCGCCGCGGCCGCCGGCGCGTTCGCGCTGCTCGCCGCGTCCTGGCCGCTCGCCCTTTTCCTGCGCTCACCCGAACTGGCGCAGTCCTGGTGGTACGGCGCCACGCACGCGCGCGGCGAGTTTGGCGCCAACCTGCGCTACTACCTCGCCACCGCCAGCTGGTTTGCCTGGCCCGCTTGGCCGCTCGCGCTCTGGTCGGCGTGGACGCTGCGGCGCGAATGGCGCTCGCCGCGGGTGTTGGTGCCGCTTGCCGCGGCCTTGCTCGCGCTGCCCGCGATCGCCTACGCCGGCCCGCGGCAGGACATCAACGCCATGGCGCTGCTGGCGCCGCTCGCGCTGCTGGGCGCGCACGGCGTGGCGCGGTTGCGGCGCGGCGCGGCCAACTCGCTCGACTGGTTCGGCGTGATGACCTTTTCGTTCTTCGCCGGCCTGGTCTGGCTCGGCTACGTGGCCATGATGACCGGCGTGCCGCCGCGTATCGCGAACAACTTCGCCAAGACCGCTCCCGGGTTCCTGCCCCAATTCGAGTTCCTGCCGTTCGCCGCCGCGTTGCTGCTCACGCTGGCCTGGCTCTACCTCGCGTTCTTCACCGCGCCTTCGCCCACGCGCGGCGTGGTGCGCTGGGCGGCAGGCGTAGCGCTGCTGTGGGGCACCTTCGCCACGCTCTGGCTGCCCTGGGCGGACCACCTAAAAAGCTACCGCAGCGTGGCGCTGCAGCTGAAATCCACGATTCCCGCAGCCGCCGGCTGCATCGCCGCAAGCGAGCTTGCCACGCCGCAGCGTGCCGCGCTCAGCTTTCACGCCGGCATCCGTACCGAACCGTTGCAGGCTGCCAGTACGCCGGGCACGCCGAAGTGCCGCTACATCATCGTCCAGGGCCATCCGCGCCGGGAAACAACCCCGGGACCGGGCTGGCGCAAGCTGGCCGACGTCGGACGGCCAGGCGACAGGGGCGAGCGCTATCGGCTGTATCGTTATGGGCCGGGATGAGAACGCCAGAATGAACACCACGCCGCCGAACGCCTGCCCCGCCTGGCGCAGGCTCGAAGCGCATGCCGGCATATGGCGTGGCGCGCGGCTCGCCGAGCTGCTCGCAAGCGATCCCGCGCGCGCCCTGAACCTGAGCGCGCGCGCGCCGGGCGTGCAGCTCGACTATTCGCGCCAGCGCGTCGACGCGCTGACGCTCGCCCTGCTCGCGCAGCTCGCGGCCGAGCGCGGTTTCGAGGAATGGCGCGCGGCGCTGTTCGCGGGCGCGCCGATCAACACCACCGAGGGCCGCGCCGTGCGCCATGCGGAGCTGAGGGCCGGCGATGCCGCGCCCGCGGAAGTAAAGGCCGCGCTGCAGCAGACGGGGAGCCTTGCGCAAAGCATAAGAGCGGGAAGGCGATTCACCCGCATCGTCAGCCTCGGTGCCGGCGGCTCCGATCTCGGGCCGCGCCTGCTTGCCGATGCCTTCGGCGACGGCAGGCTCGACGTCCGCTTCGTGGCGAGCGTCGACCCGCTCGAGCTCCAGCGCGCGCTCGCCGGCGCCGATCCGGAGAGCACGCTGATCGTGGTCGTCTCCAAGACCTTCACGACGCAGGAGACGCTCGCCAACGCGACCGCCGCCCGGCACTGGGGATGCAAATCCTTCTATGCCGTGACCGCCAACGCGCAGGCGGCGCGGCAGTTCGGCGCCGGGGAGGTCCTGCCGATGTGGGATTGGGTCGGTGGACGCTTTTCGGTCTGGTCGGCAGTGAGTTTCGCCGCGATCTGTGCCATCGGAGGCGACGCGTTCGCCGAGTTTCTCTCCGGCGGACACGACATCGACCGGCATTTTCTCGAGACGCCGATCGGGCAGAATGTCCCGGGGCTGATGGCGCTGCTCGGCGTCTGGAACGTGAACTTCCTCGGCGCGCAGGCGCAGGCCGTGATGCCCTACGCGCACCGGCTGCGGCTGCTGCCGGCCTACCTGCAGCAGCTCGAGATGGAATCCAACGGCAAGGGCGTCGACCGCGAGGACCGCGCGCTCGGCTACGCGACCTGCCCGGTGCTGTTCGGTTCCGAAGGCACGCCGAGCCAGCATTCGTTCCATCAGCTGCTGCACCAGGGCACGCAGGCGGTGCCGGCGGACTTCATCGTCGCCGGCATCGACCCGGTGCTCGACGCCAATGCCGAGGCGCAGGCGCAGGCGCTCGCCGTCGGGACCGCGGGCGCGGTGGGGACCTCCGACGCGTCGCTGCCGGCGCACCGCCGCTACCCCGGCAACCGCCCCTCCAGCACGCTGCGCCTGGATCGCATGGACGCGAGGACCCTCGGCCGGCTGCTCGCGATCTACGAGCACAAGGTGTTCGCCCAGGGCGTGCTGTGGAACATCAACAGCTTCGACCAGTGGGGCGTCGAACTGGGCAAGGAAATGGCGAAAAAAATCCTAGGAGGAGCACACTGATGGACCAGGAAACGTTCAATCTCAGCATTCGCAAGTTCCTGAAAATGGTGGGCGTCAATTCACAGCGCGAGATAGAGCAGGCGGTACACAAGGGCCTGGAGGCGCGGCAGCTCACGGGCGAGGAAACGCTGCCCGCGAAGGTCACGCTGGAGATCCCCGCGCTGGGGATGAAGGTGACCTTCGACGGCGAGATAAAGCTAAAATGATCCCCCATCACCGTAGGTGATCCTTATGAACAAGGCCCGCGAATTCGATCAGTCGGTCGTCGCCGAGCTAAAGGCCCTGCTCGGCGAGCGCGTCTCCACCTCGGCCGCGGTGCGCGAGCACCACGGCAAGGACGAATCCTATTTCCCGCATGCACTTCCGGATGTGGTTGTTTTTTTAAAAACGACGGAAGAAGTTCGCGACGTCGTCAATATCTGCCGGAGCCACCGGGTGCCGATGATCCCCTACGGCGTCGGCACCTCTCTCGAGGGCCACATCCTCGCGCTGCAGGGCGGCGTCTGTATTGATCTTTCGCAGATGAACCAGGTGCTCACGGTGCACGAAGCCGACCTGGACGCGGTGGTGCAGGCCGGCGTGACCCGCAAGCAGCTCAATGAACATATCAAGCACACGGGCCTCTTTTTCCCGGTCGACCCGGGCGCCGATGCGACGCTGGGCGGCATGGCGGCGACGCGCGCTTCCGGCACCAACGCGGTGCGCTACGGCACCATGCGCGAGAACGTGATTTCGCTCAAGGTGGTGCTCGCCGACGGCCGCATCATCCAGACCTCGCGCCGCGCCAAGAAATCCGCGGCGGGCTACGACCTGACGCGCCTGCTGGTCGGCTCCGAGGGGACGCTGGGCATCATCACCGAGGTGACGGTGCGCCTCTACCCCGTCCAGGAAGCCATGTCGGCGGCGGTCTGCGCCTTCGAATCGGTGGATGGCTGCACCAACACCGTGATCCAGACCATCCAGGCCGGCGTGCCGATCGCGCGCTGCGACATCGTCTGCGAGAAAACCGTGGGCGCGATCAACAAGTACAAGAAGACCAGCTACCGCGTCGCGCCGACGGTGTTCTTCGAGTTTCACGGCTCGGCGGCGAGCGTCGTCGAGCAGGCCGAGACGGTGCAGGCGATCGCCAGGGAAAACGGCGGCATGGATTTCATCTGGGCGACCAAGGCCGAAGAGCGCACCGCGCTCTGGGATGCGCGCCATAACGCCTACTTCGCCTGCCTGCAGTTGAAGCCCGGCGCGCGCGCGGTCTCGACCGACGTCTGCGTACCGATCTCGCGCCTCGCCGAGTGCGTGCACGAGACCATGGAGGACGTGAAGGACTACATCGCGCCGGTGCCGCTGCTCGGCCACATCGGCGACGGCAATTTCCACCTCATGCTGCTGGTGGACCCGGACAAGCCCGAGCAGATCGAGCTCGCCAAGAAGTTCAACCAGCGCCTGATCGAGCGCGCGCTGAAAATGGAAGGCACCTGCACCGGCGAGCACGGCATCGGCATGGGCAAGATGGGCTCGATGCGCATGGAGCTGGGCGACGACATGATGGACCTGATGCGCGACATCAAGCGCGTCTTCGACCCCGAGAACCTCATGAACCCCGGCAAAGTGGTGCCGCTGGAATGAGCGCCGAAAAACGATTGAAGGAACTGGGCATCGACCTGGCGCCGGTGACGCCGCCGGTCGCGAACTATGTCAACGCGGTGCGCACCGGTAACCTGCTTTTTCTGGCGGGCAAAGGTCCTGGATCGGTCAAAGGCAAGGTCGGGCTCGAATTCTCGGTAGATCAGGGTTACCAGCACGCGCGCACCGTAGGGCTCGCCCTGCTGGCGGTGATGAAAGCGGAGCTCGGCAGCCTCGACAAGGTGAAGCGCGTGGTCAAGGTGCTCGGCATGGTGAACGCGGTGCCCGAGTTCACCGACCATCCCAAAGTGATCAACGGCTGCTCGGATCTCCTGGTCGAGGTCTTCGGCGACGCCGGCAAGCACGCGCGCTCCGCGGTCGGCATGGGTTCGCTGCCGATGGGCATCCCGGTCGAGATCGAGTGCATCGTAGAGGTCTACGAGGCACCCGCAAAAGAAAAGCCGGCTGCGAAGATGGAAGGGGTTCTGCTGCGGCAGCGCGAGCCATTTTCAGGAACCAGGCTCGCCCAAGTCGTTGCATCGACCGGAAGTGGAAAATCGAGGTCGAAAAATCGAGGTCAGGGCCCGATTTCCAGGACCAAGAAAAAGCGCAGGAAGATCTGAACGAAGAAAAAGGGGGTCAGAACAACATTTCTCCAGGAAATGTTGTTCTGACCCCCTTTTTTCACGGACTAGATCGTCATCACCGACTTGCGGTAGTACTTCAGTTCCTCGATCGACTCGTAGATGTCGGCGAGCGCTTCGTGCCTGCCTTCCTTCTTGAGCGCCTTGGCGATTTCCGGTTTCCAGCGCTTGATCAGTTCCTTCAGCGTCGAAACGTCGAGGTTGCGGTACAGGAAATGCGTTTCCAGCTTCGGCATCCAGCGCGCGAGGAAGCGACGGTCCTGGCAAATGGAGTTGCCGCACATCGGCGAGACCCCCGCCGGCAGGTGCTGCTTCAGGAACTCGAGGGTCTGGCGCTCCACCGTGGCCTCATCCAGCCGCGAGGCCTTGACCTTCTCCACCAGGCCGGATTTGCCGTGCACCGAGCGGTTCCACGAGTCCATCGCGGCCAGCACTTCGTCGGGCTGGTGCACCACCAGGACCGGGCCTTCGGCGATGAGATTCAACTGCGAGTCCGTCACCAGCACCGCGATCTCGATGATGCGGTCGGTTTCGGGAACCAGACCGGTCATTTCCATGTCGATCCAGATCAGGTTGTTGGAATCCGCAGCCATGCCGTATTCTCTCATGGCATGAACAACGCTTTTACGTGGCTATTCCTCGTTGCGCTCGCCCTGGCGACCGGCACGCGTCTGTGGCTGGCGGCGCGCCAGACGCGCCACGTACGCGCGCACCGCGACGCGGTGCCCGAGTCCTTCGCCGGCACCATCCCGCTGGCCGCGCACCAGAAAGCCGCCGACTATACCGTCGCCAAGGTCAAGCTCGGCATGATCGGCGCGGTACTGGACGCATTGGTGCTGCTGGCCCTGACGCTGGGCGGCCTGCTGCAACTGTTGATCGAGCAATGGAGCCGCTTGCTGGTGCTTAATTCGATCTGGCACGGCGCCTCCCTTATCGTGACCGTGCTCCTGTTGCGCAGCGCGCTCGAACTGCCTGCCAGCCTGTACCGGATTTTTGTTATCGAGGAGCGGTTCGGCTTCAACAAGATGACCTTGAAGCTGTTCGTCGCCGATCTGCTGAAGTCCACGGCGGTGATGGCCGCGCTCGGCATCCCTTTGCTTCTGGCCGTGCTGTGGCTGATGACGGCGGCAGGGGATTTCTGGTGGTTGTATGTCTGGGCGGTACTGGTCGGATACACGTTGATCCTGCAGATGATTGTGCCCGCGTTCGTGATGCCGATTTTCAACAAATTCTCGCCACTTGAAGATCCTGCGCTGGTAGACCGCGTGCAGCGACTGCTGGTGCGGTGCGGATTTCGGTCGCGCGGATTGTTCGTGATGGACGGCTCCAAGCGCTCCGCCCATGGCAATGCCTACTTCACCGGCTTCGGCGCGGCGAAGCGTATCGTGCTTTTCGACACTCTGATCAACCGGCTGCAGCCCGCCGAGGTGGAGGCGGTGCTCGCGCACGAACTGGGCCACTTCAAACTGCGTCACATCGTCAAGGGCATGCTGCTGAGCTGGACGGTCAGCTTGATCATGCTTTTCATTCTCGGCCTGCTGGTCGGGCAACCCTGGTTCTACGCCGGGCTGGGAGTGGAGACGAATACGCTGGCCGTCGCTCTTCTGCTGTTTCTGCTGGTGTTGCCGGAATTCACGTTTTTTCTCCAGCCCGTGACCAGCCTGGTCTCCCGCAAGAATGAATTTGAAGCGGACGGCTACGCGGCCAGGTATTCGAATGCCGATGACCTCATCCACGCACTGGTGAAGCTTTACCGGGACAATGCCGCGACCCTCACGCCCGATCCGCTGCACTCGGCGTTCTACGATTCCCACCCCCCGGCCGCGACGCGGATCGCCCGGCTGAAAGCCGCATAGGCACGAACATGAGCGAACTGGCCGCCAGGCGCTGCAAACCCTGCGAGGGCGGCGTCGCCCCGTACAACGCGCAGCAGACGAAGGAAATGCTCGCGCAGCTCAAGGGCTGGATCGTCGAGGACGGCAGGCTGGTCAAGCTCTATGCGTTCAAGAACTACTACGAGACCATGGCCTTCGTCAACGCGCTCGCCTGGGTCTCGCACCGCGAAGACCACCACCCGGACCTGCTGGTGGGCTACAACAAGTGCCGCGTCGAATATTCGACCCACGCCATCGGCGGGCTGTCGGAAAACGACTTCATCTGCGCCGCCAAGGCGGACGCGCTTTTTGATTTGTGATGAAAAGGGTTTTCAGTTCTCTTAATCTCGTCCTGGTCCACCATTCCCGCAACCTCCTCGAGGCCGAAGGCATCCCGACGGAGATGAGGAACCAGATGCTGTCCTCTGCGATGGGCGAACTGCCGCCTGCCGAATGCCAGGCCGAACTGTGGGTACGCGACGACGCCGAAGCGAACCGCGCGGAGCAGATTCTTCGCTTTGGAAACAACAGGGACCGGGGCCCTGCATGGCGTTGCGCCGCTTGCGGTGAGAGCTGCGAGGCGCAGTTCACCCAATGCTGGAAGTGCAATTCCTATCGAACCCGTTAGCGCTCAGAAGACGCGCACCAGGGACAGGATGATCAGCAGGAACACCCACAGCACCAGGGCGCGCCACAGCAGGCCGACCGTGCTGTCGAGGAACGCGGCATCGGCGGCATCCCCCAGGCCGAGTTCGGGCCGCGGCTGCAAGCCCTCGACCTCGGTGAGCGGCATGCCGAGCTTCACGCCCAATGCGCCCGCGCCCGCGGCGAGCACGATGCCCAGGTTCGGATCGGGCCAGGCGGCGGCCTGCGTGCGCCAGCAGTAGATCGCGTCCTCGAAATCGCCGACCACGGCGAAGGCGGCCGCGGTGAGGCGCGCCGCCGGCCATTCCAGCACCCGCAGCACGTTCCTCGCGAAGCGGCCGAATTCGCCCTTGCCGCCCCAGCGCCGGTCGAGGAACACCGCCATGCGGTAGAGGATCGCGCCGCTCGGGCCCGGCAGCACCACGAACCAGAACAGCACCGCGAACACGTTGCGGTGGGAAGCGGCGATCGCCTCCTCGATGGCGAGGCGGATCACCTCCTCGCGGTTGCGGTGCGTCGCGGACTCGCCGCGCCAGGCGCCGATCAACTCGCGCGCGCGGTCCACGT
>JBBPIU010000029.1:0-30410 GCA_038040245.1 Pseudomonadota bacterium
CGTGGAAGAACTGCTGCCACTGGCGCACCATGCCCATGTACTTGTTGTTCAGGTTGATGATCTTGATCGGCAGGCGGTACTGCTTGCAGGTCGAGAGCTCCTGCAGGCACATCTGGATCGAGGACTCGCCGGTGACGCAAGCCACCGTGGCGCCAGGGTTCGCCAGCACCGCGCCCATCGCCGCGGGCAGGCCGAAGCCCATGGTGCCCAGGCCGCCGGAATTGATCCAGCGGCGCGGCTGCTCGAATTTGTAGAACTGCGCCGCCCACATCTGGTGCTGGCCGACGTCCGAGGTGACGATCGCCTCGCCGCCGGTCACCTCGTAGAGCTTCTCGAGCACGAACTGCGGCTTGATGAGCTTCGAGGCGCGGTCGTACTTGAGGCAGTCCTTGCCACGCCATTCTTCGATTTGTTTCCACCAGGCTTTGATGTCCTGGGGTTTGCTTTCTTTCAAAAGCTTCAAAAAATCGTCGAGCACGTCGGGGATATTGCCGACGATCGGCACGTCCACCTTGACGCGTTTGGAGATCGAGGACGGATCGATGTCGATATGGATGATCTTGCGCGGGTCCTGCGCGAAGTGCGCCGGGTTGCCGATGACGCGGTCGTCGAAGCGCGCGCCGATCGCGAGCAGCACATCGCAGTGCTGCATCGCCATGTTCGCCTCGTAGGTGCCGTGCATGCCGAGCATGCCGAGGAACTGCGCATCGGTGCCGGAATAGCCGCCCAGGCCCATCAACGTATTGGTGATCGGGAAGCCGGTGCGCTTCACCAGGTCCGTGAGTTTGGGCGCGGCATTCGAGAGCACCACGCCGCCGCCGGTGTAGAGCATGGGGCGCTTGGCCTCGAGCAGCAGCTGGACCGCCTTCTTGATCTGCCCCGGGTGCCCCTTCTTCACCGGGTTGTACGAGCGCATCGTGACGGATTCCGGGTACTGGAACTCGCACTTGTGCGTGGTGATGTCCTTCGGGATGTCCACCAGCACCGGGCCGGGCCGGCCCGTGGTCGCGATGTGGAACGCCTTCTTCATCGTCACCGCAAGGTCCTTGACGTCCCGCACCAGGAAATTGTGCTTCACGCAGGGACGCGTGATGCCGACCGCGTCGCACTCCTGGAACGCGTCCTCGCCGATGGCATGCGTCGGCACCTGGCCGCTGAGGATGACCATCGGGATCGAATCCATGTACGCGGTCGCGATCCCGGTCACCGCATTGGTCAGGCCGGGGCCGGAGGTCACGAGGCACACGCCGACTTTGTGCGACGAGCGCGAGTAGCCGTCGGCCGCATGCGCCGCGCCCTGCTCGTGGCGCACCAGAACGTGGCGCACCTTGTCCTGCTTGAACAGCTCGTCGTAGATCCACAGGACCGCGCCGCCGGGATAGCCGAATACGTAGTCGACGCCCTCCGCCTGCAAACAGCGGATGACGATCTGTGCCCCGGTGAGTTCTGCGGTCTTGACCCGATCCATGACGATATTGCCCTGAAGTGCGGAAAAGCATTCAAGATTAACGGCTTGCTGCAATGCGGTCAAGCAAGCCGCAGTTAATCCGAGGGTGGGGTTTGATACCATCTTCGGAGAGCCGGAAGCACCGGCCAAGGGGAGAAAAACTGGCATCACGCAGTGAGCTGTCGGCGTTCCTCGCGGGCGTCGAACGGCGCGCCTTCAAGCAGGCCGTGTTCGGCGTCCGGGACGACGAGGCGGCGCTCGACATCGTGCAGGACGCGATGATGCGGCTATCCGAGCGCTACGGCGACCGTTCGCCCGAAGAGCTGCCGCCGCTGTTCCAGCGCATCCTGCAGAACGCGATCCGGGACTGGTTCCGGCGGCAGAAGGTGAGGTCGACGTGGACCACCCTGCTGTCTGCTCTTGCGCCCGGGCGCGGCGAGGAGGACGATCAGGATCCGCTGGATACGTTGCAGGAGGCTGGCGACGCCAACCGCGAGGAATCCCCTCCTGACCAGCTGGAACGGACGCAAGTTATTGAAATTATTGAACAAGAGATATCCAAACTCCCCCCGCGTCAACGTGAGGCTTTCGTCATGCGTTACTGGGAGGAGCTGGATGTCGCGGAGACCGCAAAGGCCATGGGTTGCTCGGAGGGCAGCGTAAAAACACACTGCTCCCGGGCCGCGCACGCTTTGGCCACCGCGCTGCGCGCAAAGGGCGTAACCCTCTGAACGGCGTCCGGAAAAAACGACCATGAACGAGATCAAATTCGCCCACAAAATCCGCCAGGCCCTGAACGAAGGTTCGCGCCTGGATGGAAAATCCGCCGCGCACATCATCGAACGGCTGCGCGCGGCGCGCGAGCAGGCGCTTGCGCATCGCAAGCCGGAGCGCGAGCCGGCGCTCGCCTGGGCCCGCAGCACGGCCGTCGGCGTGATCGGCGGTTTCGGCGGCTTCGGCGGCTTTTCGCTGCGGGCGCTGCTGCCGACGGCGCTGCTCGTCGCCGGCCTGGTCGCGATCTACAGCTGGCAGCAGGACCAGCGCGCCGCCGACGTCGAGGAACTCGACGCCCTGCTCCTGACCGGCGACCTGCCGATCGACGCCTACCTCGACCGGGGCTTCGAGACGTGGCTCAAGAAAGTCTCGTCCAACTGATGCGCAAGATCGCAGCGGCGCTGCTGCTGTGCGCGCTGGCCGCGACTTCCGTCATCGCGGCGCCCAAGGACAGTGGTCCGCAGTGGGCCTCGCTCACGGCCGACCAGCAACAGGCGCTGGCGCCGCTTGCCGGCGAGTGGAACAAGCTCGGCTCGCAGCACCAGACAAAGTGGCTCGGCATCGCCAAGCGCTATCCGGCGATGAAACCCGAAGAGCAGAAGCGCGTGCAGGGCCGCATGCAGCGCTGGGCGAAGCTCACGCCGGAGCAGCGCTGGCAGGCGCGCGAGCAGTACCGCAGCATCGGCAAGCTCGCCGAGCGCAGGGAAGAACTGCGCCGGTACTGGGCGGAATACCAGGCGCTGCCGCCGCACGAAAAACGCATGTTCGACGTCCCGCCGAGCTATGTGCCCCCGGCCGAGCGCCGGCAGCGCACCGCGTCCCCCAAGAAAAAGCCGGATCCCGCGTACGTCCTGCCCGCGCCGCTGTGAGCGACGCGGCGCCGGGCATGCTGCGCCGCCTGGCCAGCATGTTGTACGAGTCCATTCTCCTCTTTGCGGTCGCCTTCCTCGGCACCTGGGTGTTCCAGTTCGCCGCCGGGACGCTGCGCATCGAAGGATGGCGCAGCCACCTGCTGCAGATTTTCCTGCTGGCGGTGTTCGCGGCGTATTTCCTCTGGTGCTGGCTGCGCGGCGGGCAGACGCTCGCGATGAGGACCTGGCGCATCCGGCTGGTCACCAAGGACGGACACGCGCGCCTGCCGCCGAAGGCCGCGCTGCTGCGCTTCCTCTACGCCCTGCTGCTGGTGCCCACGCTGATCGGAATCTGCTGGGCCTGGGTCGACCGCGACGGCCAGTTCCTGCACGATCGGTTGGCCGGGAGCCTCTTAGTCAAGGCTTAGGCCTTCGACCAGGTCCAGGTATTTGCCTTGCACGCGTTGTAGTTCTCGTCGAGCGGAGGCGCGCTCACTTCGTCAATCGCTCCAAATCGCGGTCGAAACTGAAAACGCGCCAATTGCGCTCGGCGGCAGTAGCGGCCACCAGTGCGTCCACGAAGTCCACGTTGCGGTCCCGGTATAACGTCAGAGCGTGGCGAACGGCTGGAGATTCAGTACTCACACCTCGGTAGTCAAGTAGTCCCAGCAGTTTGGCGGCAATGTCGGCGCGGGGACATATGCCGAGGCCGTTCCCTCGCGCACGGGCTCGAAGAACTCGCGAGACTGGTGATAGTGCACCCGCTCTCCCCCAAGCAAGAGAGCGACGATCGCGTTCGCATCAACGACGCTTGCGCTTTTCTCGGACAACGGCCTCCCAGGCCTGCTTGCGAGCGACATGGAACGCAACGCGCTTGCGCCCTTTGGCATAGTGCGCAAGGCTGCCGGCGACATCATTGACCGGCTCGATCCGGACCGACCCCGCCTCTAAAACGATGCGAACATGATCGGTACCGAGCGACTTACGCACCTCGCGCGGGAGCGTGATCTGACCCTTGCTCGACACTTTCACGGTCTTTACAACGGCGCTCATGCTTTAACTTCCTTCCATTCGCTAACCCCGCAGCCGCACCCAGACCGGCCGCAGACGCTCGATCCAGATCATCATCAGCATCGCGGTGGCGAGAAAAATCAGGCTCGGCACCGCCGCCGCGGCAATCGGCGGCCACTGCTTGAGCAGCCCGACATGCGAGAACAAGCTGTTCAGCATGTGGAAGAAAATTCCCAGCAGGATGCCGAGGAACACCTTGATGCCGACCATGCCCGAGCGTGCGTGCATGTAGGCGAAGGGCAGCGCAAGCGCCATCATCACCAGCGTGGCAAGCGGGTAGAAGAGCTTTTTCCACAAGGCGATTTCGTAGCGCTCGGTCTTTTGCCGGTTGCCGGCGAGGTGTTGCAGGTATTTGTAGAGTTTCCAGGCCGACATGCGCTCTGGCACCACGATGAGCACGTTCAGCAGGTCCGGATTCACCGCCGAGCGCCATTCGGCCTCGGCATAGCGGGCCGTTGCCGGCCCGGCGGCGCCGAACATGGTCTGCGACACGTTCAGCAGGCGCCAACTGCCCGCGCCGGTGTACTCGCCGCGCACCGCTTCGGTCACCTGGCGCAGGCGGTAGGCGGAATCGAATTCGTAGATCCGCACGCCGCCGAGCACATTCGCCTCGCGCGCCTCGCGCACGTTGATGAACGAGCGCTCGTCCTTGAACCAGAGCCCGGAGGACAGGTCGCCCCCGATCAGCGACTGCATCGCACGCATCCGCACCTTCTGCGCCGCTTCCTCGGAGAAGGGTCCGATCCATTCCCCGATGGCAAAAGTGGCGACGACGAAGGCCAGCCCGACCTTCGCCAGCACCGCGCCCGCCCGCGCCGGCGACAGGCCCGCCGCGCGCATCACCGTGTACTCGGAGTTGCTCGACAGGTGCGCCAGTACGTAGAGCGTGCCGATCAGCACGGCCACGGGAAACAGCTCGTAGGCGTGCGCCGGGACCCACAGCGCGACCACGGTGAAGATCTGCTGCAACTGATAATTGCCGTTGCCCAGGTCGCGCAGTTCCGCGATCAGGTCGAAAAAAGCGAACAGCGCAAGGAAGCCGAGCAGAACGAAGCCGACCGCGCCGTAGATCTGACGCGCGAGGTAGCGCTCGAGGGTCGGTATGCGGCTCAACGGCGCCTCATTTGCGCCCTGTAGAACGGCGCCACGGCATCCGGAACAGCGACATGCGCTGCGCGAACAGCACCAGCAGCACCACCAGCATCACCGCGTGCACCAGCCACCAGCCGGTGGAGAACGCGAGCTTGCCCTGCACGACCCGGGCCTGGCTTACCGAGAGCAGGTTCGAATACACCATGTAGGTCAGCAGCGCGAACAGCAGGTTCACCGAGCGGCCGGCGCGCGGATTGACGAAGCTCATCGGGATCGCGAGCAGCGCGAGGATCAGCGCCGAGACCGGCATGCCGACGCGCCACAGCAGTTCGCCCAGGTTGGTGCGCGTCGGGCTCTCGATCAGGCCAAGCGTCGAGGTGCTTTTCTGCGTCGCCACGGGCTCGTCGCCCTCCTTGGTCTGGATGCGCGTGGCGTAGCGCTCGAACTCCATCAGGCGGAAATCCGCCTCGCCCGGCGTGCCTTGGTAGCGCCGGCCGGAAAGCAGCACGAGGAAGCGGTCGCCGTTGGGTGCGGATTCGGTAAAGCCGCGCTCGCTCATCATCACCCCGGTGCGACGGTGCTGGGTCGAATTCACGAACACGTTCTGCACCGAGCTCTTGTCGCCGGCGACGGACTCGACGAAGAACACGCGCCCGCGGCTGCGCGACTCGCCGAAGGCGCCCGGTTCCACGCGCGCGATGTCGTCGCGCGAGTCGATGCGGCTGCGGTACTGCTCGCTCTTCTGCGCCGCCCACGGCGAGATGAAGAATGACAGCGCCGCGATCACCAGCACCAGCGGCGCCGCGAAGATCAGCACCGGCCGCATCCAGGCCGCGAGCGACAGCCCGGAATTGAACCAGATCACCATTTCCGAATCGCGCCAGCTGCGGTTCAGCGCGAGCAGCACGGTGATGAACAGGGTGAGCGACAGCAGCACCGGCAGCAGGTTGAGCGCCGAAAAACCGAGGAAGGCGATCACCGCGTCCGAGGGAATCTTGCCGCCGGCCGCCTGCCCGAGCAGCCGGATCAGGCGCGTCGTCAGCGCAATCAGGAACAGCGAAAGGAAGACTGCTACGGCTAGATTGGCGAACTCCCGCAACAGCGTGCGGAGGAAGATCATGCGATACTTGCAGTGAAAATCATAGGAGAATCCAGTGCAATTTAGCATACGCGCATTGGCGCCCGAGAAAGCGAAAACCGGGTGCCTGGTGCTGGCGGTATTTGCCGGCGGCAACTTGACGCGCGCGGCGCAGCTCGCGGACAAGGCGGCCGGGGGCGCGTTGCGCCGCGTGCTCGCCCAGGGCGACCTCGCCGCCAAGGCCGGCGCCAGCCTGCTGCTGCAGAAAATTCCGGGGCTTGCCGCCGAGCGCGTGCTGCTGGTCAGCCTGGGCGAACGCGGCGATTTCAGCGTCACGGTGTTCCGTGAAGCCGTGCGCGGCGCCGCCGCCGCTCTAAAGGGCCTCGGCGCCAGGGATGCGGTGCTCCCGCTGGCGGATTTCGCGGTCAGCGGCCGGGGCCTGCCCTGGATCGTGCGCCACGCGATTCTCGGCATACGCGACGCGTTTTACCGTTTTGACCAGCTGAAGACCCAGAAGAAACCTGCCGCGCCCGCGCTCGCCTCGGTGACGCTGGCGATCACCGGCGCCCCGGTGACGCTGCAGGCCCAAGCCGCGCTGAAGGAGGCGGTTGCGACCGCCGACGGCGCCGATCTCGCGCGCACGCTCGGCAACCTGCCGCCCAACCTGTGCACCCCGTCCTACCTCGCCGGCGAAGCGAAGAAGCTCGCCAAGCAGTTCAAGCTCGGCATCGAAGTGCTCGAGCGCCGCGACATGGAAAAGCTCGGCATGGGGGCGCTGCTGGCCGTGACGCGCGGCTCGCACCAGCCGCCCAAGCTGATCGTGCTGCGCTACCACGGCGCGGCGAAAAAGAAAAAGCCGCTGGTGCTGGTCGGCAAAGGCATCACCTTCGATACCGGCGGCATATCGCTCAAGCCCGCCGGCGAGATGGATGAAATGAAGTTCGACATGTCGGGGGCCGGCAGCGTCCTGGGCGCGATCCGCGCCCTGGCCGGCATGCGCGCGCCGGTGAACGTCATCGGCGTGATTCCGGCCTGCGAGAACATGCCCGGCGGCGCGGCCACCCGGCCCGGCGACGTGGTCACGACCCTGTCGGGGCAGACGGTCGAAATCCTGAACACCGACGCCGAAGGCCGCCTGATCCTGTGCGACGCCCTCACCTACGCCGGGCGCCTCGATCCCGAGGCCGTGGTGGACGTCGCCACGCTCACCGGCGCCTGCGTGATCGCGCTCGGCCACGTGGCGACGGGCCTGTTCGCCAACGACCAGAAGCTCGCCGACGAAATCCTCGCCGCGGGCGACGACGCCTGGGACCGCGTCTGGCAGATGCCGTTGTGGGAGGACTACCAGGAGCAGCTGCGCTCGAACTTCGCCGACATGGCGAACATCGGCGGGCGGCCGGCCGGCAGCGTCACAGCGGCCTGCTACCTCGCGCGCTTCACGCGCAAGCTGCGCTGGGCGCACCTGGATATCGCGGGTACCGCCTGGCGCAGCGGCAGGGACAAGGGTTCGACCGGGCGGCCGGTGCCGCTGCTGGTCCGTCTGGCGCTGCGCAGGGCGGGCCACAGAGCCTGACCCGCGAGTTTTCCACGGCATGACCTCGATCGACTTCTATTTCAACGCGGGCGACCGGCTGGGCGTCGCCTGCCGGCTTGCGGGCAAGGCGCTGCAGCAGAAAAAGCGCGTGCTGATCTACGCGCCGCAGGCCGAGGTGGCGCAAAAGATCGACCGACTGCTGTGGACTTCGCAGGCGGTTTCCTTCATTCCGCACTGTTACGCGCATGATCCGCTGGCCGCCGGCACCCCGGTCCTGATCGCCGCCGGCGACGAGCCAGTAGCGCCAGAGAGCGCGGCCTGCGAGGTGCTGCTCAACCTCGCCGCCGAATGCCCGCCTTTCTTCGAGCGCCATGAGCGCCTGCTGGAAGTCGTGGCGCAGGACGACGAGGACAAGCGCGCCGGCCGCGCTCGCTATGCGTTCTACCGCGACCGCGGCTACGCGATCCGCAACCACGACCTGGCGAAAGCGCGCTCGTGAACGAAGGCCGCGACCCCAACCGGCTGATCAAGCGCGTCGATGCGCTGATGCGGCGCCAGCAGGAGGACACGCAGCGCGCCGTCGAAGAGGTGCCGCTGCTCACCGAAATCGTCGAGCACGATGCTGCGGCGGCAACGCCGGAGGCGGTGCGTGCCGAGGAGACGCTCGCGGCGGACATCGAGCGCGTGCTGGTGGTGCGTCTGATCCCGGAACTAAACAAGCAGATCGCCGGCCTGCGCTCCGAGCTGGAGAAGGAGCTGCGCCGCTCGGTGCGCGAAGCGGTCGAGCACGCGCTCGCAGTTCGCAAGGCAAACCCGGATAAGTCCTAGCATGGCGCTCGACAAAAGCTTCGATCCGCACGCGGTCGAGAGCCGCTGGTACGCGCGCTGGGAGTCCGCGGGCTGGTTCGCGGCGCGCACGGACAGCGATGCAGCCCCCCGGCAGGACGGCACGGGATTGCCGTTTTGCATCCAGCTGCCGCCGCCCAACGTCACCGGCACGCTGCACATGGGGCACGCGTTCCAGCAAACCCTGATGGACTCGCTCGTCCGCTACCACCGCATGCGCGGCTTCAACGCCAACTGGGTGATGGGCACCGACCACGCCGGCATCGCGACGGAAATTGTGGTCGGGCGCCAGTTGCAGGAGGAAGGCAAGACCCGCCGCGACCTCGGCCGCGAAAAATTCATCGAGCGCGTCTGGCAATGGAAGCAGCACTCGGGCAACACCATCACCCGGCAGATGCGCCGTCTCGGCGCCTCTGGCAACTGGACCTTCGCCGACGCCGACGGACAGAAGGCCGGCTACTTCACGATGGATGCGACGACCTCGCGCGCCGTCGTCGAAGTCTTCGTGCGGCTGCACGAGGAAGGCCTCATCTACCGCGGCAAGCGCCTGGTCAACTGGGATCCGGTTCTCGGCACCGCAGTCTCCGACCTCGAAGTGGACAGCGAGGAGGAAGACGGGAGGATCTGGGAGATCCGCTACCCGGGAGAGGGTTTCAGCGTGACCGTCGCCACGACGCGGCCCGAGACGATGCTCGGCGACGTTGCCGTCGCGGTCAACCCGAAGGATTCGCGCTTCACCAAGTACGTCGGCAAGGAGGTAAGACTTCCCTTGACCGAAAGAAGCATTCCAGTCATTGCCGACGATCATGTGGATCCGGCATTCGGCACCGGCTGCGTCAAGATCACGCCGGCGCACGACTTCAACGACTACGCTGTCGGCCAGCGCCACAAACTGCCCTTGATCCAGATCCTGACGCTGGAAGCGAAAATCACCGGCGGCACGGCCTACGACGGCCTCGATCGCTTCGAGGCGCGCAAGAAAGTGCTGGCAGACCTGAAGGGGCTGGGGCTGCTGGTCTCCGAGAAGCCCTACAAGCTGCGCGTGCCGCGCTCGGGACGCACCAGCGCGATCGTCGAGCCGATGCTCACGGACCAGTGGTGGGTAAAGATGGACGGTCTCGCCAAGTCCGGCCTGGAGGCCGTGGCAAAAGGCGACGTCAAGTTCTTTCCCGGGCACTGGGTAAGCACCTACAACCACTTCCTCGAGAATATCCAGGACTGGTGCATCTCGCGTCAGCTCTGGTGGGGCCACCAGATTCCCGCCTGGTACGACGAGCAGCGGAAAATCTACGTGGGGAGATCCGAGGAAGAAGTTATTGAGAAATACAAAATTAAATCGAAATTAAAAAGAGATCCCGACGTCCTTGACACCTGGTTCTCTTCGCAGTTGGTGCCGTTCTCCTCCCTCGGCTGGCCTGAAAAGACGAAAGCGCTGGAGACCTTCCTGCCCTCTTCCGTCCTGGTGACGGGCAACGACATCATTTTCTTCTGGGTCGCCCGGATGATCATGGCGAGCCTGCATTTCACCGGCAAGGTGCCGTTCCGCCACGTCTACATCAACGCCATCGTGCGCGACGCCGAAGGTCAGAAGATGTCGAAGTCGAAGGGTAATACCCTCGACCCGCTCGACCTGATCGACGGCATCCAGCTGGAAGACCTGGTCGCCAAATCGACCGTCGGCCTGCTGCGCGCCGACCACAAGGCGAAAATAGGGAAGTACGTACGCTCGCACTACCCGGACGGCATCCCGTCCTTCGGTGCCGATGCGCTGCGCTTCACCTTCGCCTCGCTGGCTAACTTCTCGCGCACCCTCAACTTCGACCTCGGCCGCTGCGAGGGCTACCGCAATTTCTGCAACAAGCTCTGGAACGCGACGCGCTTCGTCCTGATGAACACCGAGGGCCGGGACTGCGGCACCGACGAGTCCCGGCCGGTGGAGCTGTCGACCTGGGACAAGTGGATCATCAGCACCCTGCAGCGCACCGAAGCGGAGGTGGAGAAAGGCTTCGCCGAGTACCGTTTCGACAACGTCGCCGCCGCGATCTACCGTTTCGTGTGGGACGAGTACTGCGACTGGTACCTCGAGATCGCCAAGGAGCAGCTCGCCCGGGGCAGCGAGGCGCAGCAGCGCGGCACGCGCCGCACGCTGGTGCGGGTGCTGGAGACGGTGCTGCGGCTCGCGCACCCGGTGATCCCGTTCATCACCGAGGAGCTGTGGCAGGACGTGGCGCCGCTCGCCGGCAGGAAGGGCGATACCGTCATGCTCGCGCCCTATCCGAAGAGTCAGCCGGAAAAGATTGACGAGACCGCCGAACGCCAAATAGATCTAGCGAAACAGATCGTGAATGCGGTACGAAATCTGCGTAGCGAGATGAAAGTTTCGCCGGCACAGCGAGTGCCCGCTATCAGTGCTGGCCCGCAAATGATGCCGATCTTGTTGTCCGTTAAGTCTCTGGCAAAACTATCCGAGCTGACGCACGTTAGTGAGGATGAACTGAATAGAACAGATGCACCCCTTGCAATGGTCGGTGACATAAAGCTGAAGCTGAAAGTAGAAATAGACGTTGCCGCAGAGCGCGGGCGGCTCGGCAAGGAAATCGCGCGCCTGGAAGGTGAAATCTCGAAGGCGCGCGCCAAGCTGGGCAACGCTTCGTTCGTCGACCGGGCGCCGGCGAAAGTGGTGGAGCAGGAGCGCGCGCGGCTGGCGGACTTCGAGGCGACGCTCGCCAAGCTGCGGCCGCAGCTCGACAAGCTCGCCGCGCGCGGCTAGCAGAGGTTCAGTAGCCCTGGAGCGGCTTGTCGCCGGGCCATTCGACGAACGGCGGCCTGCGCCCGACCAGGCTTTCCAGCATCACCAGCTCGACGTCGGTGTGGTTGATCACCGGCGCGCCCATCAGCATCTGCGGCGCGCCCGTGCCCATCACGTAGCGCGGCTGCTCGTGGTGCTGGGTGCGCACTGTTTCCCGCGCCGACGGATCGGCCGTGGACACGATCTCCGCCTCGCCGTAGCAGGTGCAGACGTAGGTGCGGGCTTCTTCCGCTTCCAGGTAAACCGCGGTGCCGCGGATGCCGATGATCGCGGTCGGGGTACGCAGCGACTTCGGCTCCCCCGGCGAAAACACCGACAGTACCGCGCCCGTGACGACGCGCAGGCCCGACAGGACCAGCGCCCCGAGCGCGCCCTGCGCCTCCACGCGCGAGTTCGAGCGGATCAGGAATGCGTCCTTGCCGGTCACGAACACCACCTCGCTGCCCGCGCCGGTGGTAACGACGTCGCCTGCCTTTACGTCCATGCCTTCCATCGCCGGCGCGCCGTTGACGCGCACGTCGCCGCGCACGCGATACACGCCCTTCTCCACCGATCCGGCCGCGAGCGCCTTGCGAAGGAACGCCATCTGCGCCGCAAGCATCGTCGCCGCAACTTTGCGCAACCATTGCCGCCTGTCCACCTTCACATCATTTCGCATCCGCGGCCTCCTCGGCCAGCGCATCCGCAATCGACAGGCGCTCGGTCTTCGACGGCCAGGAATTCTCGAACTCCCAGCCGTGCTGCGCTTCGATGCGGGCGCGCAACGCGCCCTCCAGGTCCCGCTCCAGCCACTCGGCGAGTGTGCCGGGCGGCCGCGGCAGAAAACTGGAAACGACGACCGCACAGGCGCCGATCGCCTGCGCGCCGCACTCGGCGATCCTGCGGCCGTTCAGGCAGATGGCATCGTCATCGAGATAGGCACGGACGCCGAAATGACGGTAGGCCGCGAGCGCCGGCGCCAGCGCCCAGGCGCGCCAGCGCGAGCGGCGCCCGGGCACCAGCCGCAGCGGCGCAATCAGCGCGAACGCGAAGTGATTCTCCTCGATGTCGCACGGATCGCCCAAAACGGGCGCGTTGGCCCGGGCCCAGAAAACGACCGGCGCAGCGCGCGCGCCCTGCGCCAGCGCGAGGCCGATGCAGGCCGCATGCAGATCGTAGGGCCCGACAGGGCCCGACCGGATCCAGCGCGCCGTATTTCCCATGCCGAAAGACTAGCAGAACAGCAGGGGCGCCAACGTCATTTTTTCTTTTTCCTGACGGGTTTTTCCGGGATGCGCTTACTTCTTCTTCATGAAAAACGTGAACTCGCCGTTCGCCTCGGCCTGCGACAGCAGCGCATGGCCGGTCTGCTTCGAAAAGGTTTCGAAGTCCTTGACCGAGCCGGGGTCGGTAGCGACGATCTTCAGCACCTGCCCCGACTGAACGTCCGAGAGGGCCTTCTTGGCGCGCAGGATGGGCAGCGGGCAGTTCAGGCCCCGCGTGTCGATTTCCTTGTCGTGCTGCATGGCGCTCCTAATCTATCACGCCGCAGTTACGCCATCGACTGGTAATAGAGGTTCTGCGGATGCCGCGCCTCGGCGAAAAAGTACCAGCGCTCGGCGAGCAAACCGGCGAACTGGATCGCGAATGCCGCGACATAGGCTTGCAGCGATCCGCCGCCCCAGCCAAGCAGCCACGCCGGCACCGGAAACGCCAGGATCAGGAACGCCCAGCGCGCGGCGCGCACAACGCGGTCGGGCCGGCCATGGAAAAACTCGCGCGTATTGAACGATCCGCCCATGAATCCCTGCGCCTTCTGGACGATGCGCGGATGATCGATGCCGATGGCAGTGGCCGGCGTGGATTTCGGACGCAGCCTCGCGTTGCGCACCAGCGAAGCGCAGCGCATCAGGTAGGCAACCGCGCCGATCGAAAACGCCGCCAGCGCCAGCACGCCCGCGAATTGCGGAAAGGTGAGCACGGCGACCGGCACCGCGAGCGTGCAGCCCGAGGCGGTGCCGAGCAGCAGGTAGTTGAGCGGCGTGAGCGCCGAATGCCACTCCTGCAGGAACTTCAGGCAGGCATAAATCATTCCGGTGCACACGAAAAGCGCAATGCACAGCGCGACACCGGCCAACCCCGCGGTCATGACGAACTTTCTTTCGACTTCGAGTACATGCAGGACACCATAAAGAAAAACCATGCCCATGAACGCCGGCAAAACGATCACCTCGCGCGACAGCCACGAGGTGCGCCATTGCGATGCCGTCCGCCAGGCGCGCTCGGGCCGCCCGAGATGGAAGAACGAGGCAACGAGGCCGGCAGCGAGCAGCAGGAGCGAAATGGCACAAGATGCAATGACCATGGTTTTCGCCGAATTTGCTTTTAGAAAATCAACGGCAAAGGCCGCAAGAAACAATCCCTGCGCGGCGCCGATGAGCGTGGTCAGCAGGATCACCGACCAGGCCGGCCTCATTGCCTCATCCCCTCATTCCTCATACCCGGTCTTGCGCCGCGGCAGGTAGTGGTTCGCGGGCTTGGTCTCCCATTCCGGCATCAGCGCATAGCCGCCGTTGTCGCGGATCGCCCTGGAGACCACGGATTCCGGATCATGGATGTCGCCGAACAGCCTGGCGTTCGTCGGGCAGGCCATGACGCAGGCGGGCTGGCGGTCCTGCGGCGGCAACAGCTCGTCGTAGATCCGGTCCACGCACAGCGTGCACTTGGTCATCACTTTTTCCTGCTGGTCCATCTCACGCGCACCGTAGGGGCAGGCCCAGGCGCAGTACTTGCACCCGATGCACTTGTCGTAGTCGACGAGCACGATGCCGTCCTCGGCGCGCTTGTAGGACGCCCCGGTCGGGCACACCGGCACGCAGGGCGGATCCTCGCAGTGCAGGCAGGATTTCGGAAAGTGCACCGTCTCGGTGTTCGGGAACTCGCCCACTTCGAAGGTCTGCACGCGGTTGAAGAACGTGCCGCTCGGGTCCTTGCCGTAGGGATTCTGGTCGGACAGCGGCCCCGCCGCGCCGGCGTTGTTCCATTCCTTGCAGCTGGTGACGCAAGCGTGGCAGCCCACGCAGACGTTGAGATCGATGACCAGAGCCAGCTGTTTCATTGGGTTGCCTTTAATTCGTAAGCACTTCTTTTCGGCTCACCCGGATGAGCCGGGTAAATCCGGACCCGCACGTCGTACCAGCCCGCCTGCCCGGTGACCGGATCGGAATTCGAGACGCCGCCCGCGGCGCCGGGCAACCGGTCGGAGATCAGGTGGTTCAGGAGGAAGCCGAGCTGCGATTCGTTCGCGTCCGGCGCGAGCTTCCACGCGCCCTGCGCCTTGCCGATCGCGTTCCAGGTCCACACGGTGCCGGGTTCCACCGCCTCGCTGTAGCGCGCCATGCAGCGTACCTTGCCCCACTGCGACTCGACCCAGATCCAGCCGCCGTCGGCGATATGCTGCGCGCGCGCCATGGACGGATTCACGAACAGGTAGTTGTGCGTATGGATCTGCCGCAGCCAGGCATTCTGCGAATCCCAGGAGTGGTACATCGCCATCGGCCGCTGCGTGATCGCGGCGAGCGGGTAGCGCTGTAGATCCGTGACTTGTCTTTCCAAGGGAAAATAAAAAAATGGCAGCGGATCGAAAAAAGTCTCGATACGCTTTCTCAGGTGCGGCGGCGGCCGCCGCCCGGACGGGCCGCGCCCTTTCGCAGCGAGGCGAAAGCGCTGCAGCACCTCGGCGTAGATCTGGATCATGATCGGATCGGGATGGCGCCGCAGCTTCATGCGCTGCGCCCACTCGTGATATTCCTGGTTCCAGTTGCGCATGTATTGCATCGACTCGGGCATCGCATGGTGGAACACGCAGTTGTTGCTCGCGTACATCTTCCACTGGTCCGGATTGGGTTCACCGACCAGCGCCTGGTCGCCCTTTGCGCCGCGCCAGCCGCTGAGGAAACCCTGCCCCGAACCGGGCTCGGTCTCGAAATTGACGATGAAGTCAGCGTAGTCCTTGAACTTTCTCTTTTTATTGCCATTCTCGTCTTCAACAACAAAAGCCGGAAAATTCAAACGGCCCGCGAGCTCCACCAGCACGTCCTGGAACGGCTTGCATTCGCCCGCGGGCGGCACCACCGGCACGCGCACCGAATCCATCGGCCCGTCGAACTCCGATACCGGCCGGTCGAGCAGCGACATGACATCGTGGCGCTCGAGGTAAGTGGTGTCGGGCAGCACCAGGTCCGCGAACGCCGTGGTTTCCGATTCGAAGGCGTCGCAGACGACCAGGAACGGGATGCGGTACTCGCCGTCCTCGTCCTTGTCGTTCAGCATGCGGCGCGCCTCGAGCGTGTTCATGCTCGAGTTCCAGGCCATGTTGGCCATGAAGATCATCAGCGTGTCGATGCGGTAGGGATCGCCGCGCCAGGCGTTGGCGATCACGTTGTGCATCATGCCGTGCACCGCCAGCGGATACTCCCAGGAGAAAGCCTTGTCGATGCGCACCGGCGTGCCCTCGGCATCGATGAACAGGTCCTCGGGCCCCGCCGGGAAACCGAGCGGCGCGCCGGCAAGCGGCGTGTTTGGCTTCACCGCCTCGGGGCTGCTTGGGATGCGCGCATAGACCGGCGGCGTGCCGCGCGGAAACGGCGCCTTGTGGCGAAAGCCCCCCGGCCGGTCGATGGTGCCGAGCAGCGACATCAGGATCGAAAGCGCCCGCACCGCCTGGAAGCCGTTGGAGTGCGCCGCGATGCCGCGCATCGCATGGAAAGCCACCGGGTTGCCGCGCACGGTGGCGTGCTTGCGGCCCCAGCTGTCGGTCCAGGCGATCGGCAGCTCGAAGCTCGACTTGCGCGCGGTGGCGCCGAGCTCGCGCGCCAGCGCGCGAATCTTGGCCGCCGCAATGCCGGTGATTTCCGCGGCCCACTCCGGCGTGCACTCGCGCAGGCGCTCGCGTAGCAGTTCGAAGGCCGGCTTGACGCGCGTGCCGTCCTCCAGCCGGTACTCGCCCTCGAGGCAGGGATCCGCGCCCTCGCTGTGATTCACCACTGCGCGGTTGCTGCGCCTATCCCACCACAGCTGGTCGTGGCGGCGGAAGGGGTTTTTCCGCTCATCGCTCTTGCCGCAGGCGAACAAGCCTTCTTCGTCGCCACCCTCGTCCAGATTCACCAGGTAGCCGGCATTGGTGTACTGCGCCACGAACTCGCGGTCGCACAGGTCGAGGCGCACCAGCTCGCTGCACAGCGCCATGAGCAGCGCGCCATCGGTGCCCGGCCGGATCGGGATCCACTCGTCCGCGATCGCCGAGTAGCCGGTGCGCACCGGATTCACCGAGATGAAGCGCCCGCCGGCACGCTTGAATTTCGAGATCGCGATCTTGAGCGGATTGGAATGATGGTCCTCGGCGGTGCCGATCATCACGAACAGCTTCGCGCGCTCGAGGTCCGGCCCGCCGAACTCCCAGAACGAGCCGCCGATGGTGTAGATCATCCCGGCGGCCATGTTCACCGAGCAGAAACCGCCGTGCGCCGCGTAGTTCGGGGTGCCGAACTGGCGCGCGAACAGGCTGGTAAGCGCCTGCATCTGGTCGCGTCCGGTGAAGAATGCGAATTTTTTCGGGTCGCTCGCCCTGATTTTTTTTAATCTTTCTTCAAGGATGGAAAAGGCTTCCTCCCAAGAAATCGGCTCGAAGTCGCCTGCACCTCGCTCGGCACCGGCCTTGCGCCGCAGCGGTCGTGTCAGGCGCGCCGGGGATTTCTGCTTCATGATGCCGCTCGCGCCCTTGGCGCAAATCACGCCTTTGTTGAGCGGATGCTCGGGATTGCCGTCGATATAGCGGATTTCGCCGTCCTTCAGATGCACGCGGATGCCGCAGCGGCAGGCGCACATGTAGCAAGTCGTGGTTTTCATTTCACTGCGCGGCGCGTCCATGCCCCGCATCTTACTTGCCGCATGCCGCCTGGGCTATCATCAAAGGGATGAACAAGCCGCCGCCACCCGAGAGCGGTCACTGGCTGGCGCTGATCGCGAGCCTGCCGACGGAAGACCCGGCCGCGCGCATGCGCATACTGCGCACGCTCGAGTCGCTGGGCGCCGCGGTGATGCGCGACGGCGCCTACCTGCTGCCCGATACGGCCGCCTGCCGGCAGGGGCTCGAGCATCTCTCGGAATACATAGTGAAAGGCGCCGGCACGGCGCAGGTGCTGCAGGTGAGTCCGATTTCGGAAGCCCAGCAGCTTACGTTCCGCAGCCTGTTCGACCGCTCGGCGCGCTATGCGGATCTGATCAAGGTGGTGGACAGTCTCAAGATCGGCTTCGGCATCGCCGATCCGAGCGCGATATCGCGCGTGCTGAACAAGCAGCGCCGCGAGCTCGAAGCGATCAGCGCGCTGGATTTCTTCCCCAACGAAATCCAGCAGCGCGCCAACGCCGCGCTCGCTGCCGCCGAGGCATCGGTGCACACGCTGCTTTTCCCGGCGCAGACCCAGGCCGGCGCCGGGCCCAACGAGCCGCTGCGGAGCAAAGTGTGGGCGACGCGCAGGCCGGCGTGGGCCGACCGCCTCGCCTGCGCCTGGCTGATCCGCCGCTTCGTCGATCCCGAAGGCAGTGTGGCCTGGCTGGACAAGGCGCAGGAATGCCCGGCCGGCGCGGTCGCATTCGCATTCGACGGCGCGCGCTTTGGCAACAGCGCATCGAAAGTCACCTTCGAAGTGATGCTGCAGCAGTTCGGGCTGGGTAAGAATACGGCGCTCGCCAAAATCGGCGCCATCGTGCACTTCCTGGAGGTTCGCGACACGCCGGTGCCGGAGGCGGCCGGCGTGCAGACGCTGCTGCAGGGCGCCGCGCGGCGCTCCACGAGCGACGATGAACTTCTTGCCGAGGCCGAGAAAACCTTCGACCTGCTCTACGAGGCCTATTTCGACGCGCCGCGGTAGTAGCGCGCTCAGCGCTTGCGCGCCTCCTGCAGGTTGCGCGCATGCTCGGTGCGCAGTTCCTTGAGGCGCGCGTCCACCACCGACAGGTCGTAGAAATTGCCGTCGCCCGAGGATTGCGCGAGTTGCAGCTGCTCGATCGCGGCCGGCAGGCTGCCCTGCAGGAGGTAGAACTCCGCCTGCGCCTGGTGCTGCAGCAGGCGCTTGCCCTGGCCGGCGTAGGCCTTGGCGCGCGCTTGGTGCAGATTCGGATCGCGCAGATAGAGGCGCAGCGGCTCGGCAAGCGCCGCCAGCACCTCGTCGTGGCGGCCCTGGTCCTGCAGCGTCCCGAGGATGGCGTAGAGGATCGGCCGGCGGTGCGGATAGCGCGCCAGCGCCGCCTTCAGGATGGCGAGCGCGCCCACCTGGTCGCCCAGCGCCAGCCGCACGCGCGCCGCCAGCGTATCCACCATCGGGCTCGCGACCCCGTCCGCGCGCAGGCGGGCGATTTCCGCCTCCGCGCGCTTGGGCTCCTTGGCGCGCAGCAGCGCCACCGCAAGCCCGTAGCGCGCGCCTGGTTCGTTGGCGAAGCGGCGATCATTGACCGCGTCGCTGAACGTTTTCACCGCGTCGCGCGCTTCGACCGCCTCGGCACGCACCTTGGCACGCACCAGGTGGTATTCGAGCGGATCGGCGCGCTGCTTGTAGGGCACGCTTTCAGCGCGGTTCTGCGCATCGGTGATCCGTTCCGAGGTCACCGGGTGGCTGCGCAGGTATCCGGGAACGTTGCCGCTGTCCATGATCCGCATATAGCGCTGCAGCTTTTCGAAGAACGTCCCCATGGCGCGTACGTCGAAGCCCGACGCCACCAGGGTCTGGAAACCGATGCGGTCGGCCTCGCGCTCGAAATCTCGGCTGAAGCCGAGTTGCGACTGGATCGCGCCGCCCTGCGCCGCGACCGCGGCGCCGCCCGCCAGGTCGGGACGCGAGCGCGCCAGCAGGATCGCGGCCGCCATCGCGATCATCATCGGCAGCTGCATCTGCTTCTGGATCCCGATCTGGCGCGCGATGTGGCGCTGGGTAACGTGCGCCATTTCATGGGCGATCACCGAGGCGATCTCGGATTCGTTGTCGGCGGCGCTGATCAGCCCGGTATGCACGCCGATGAAGCCGCCGGGCAGCGCGAACGCGTTGACCGACGCATCGCGGATGGCGAAGAACTCGAAATCCTGGCGCGCGCCCGTGCCGGCGCCGCTCATCCGCGCTCCCAGGCCGTTCAGGTATTCAGCGACCTCGGGATCGTCCAGGTAGGACGGTTCGCGCAACTTGATGTCGCGCATGATCGATTCGCCGATCTTGCGCTCGGTCTGGAGCGACAGTTCCGAACCGCTGGCGTCGCCAAGATCAGGCAACTGCGCGGGCAGCTGCCCGGGAGAATTTTGCGCGAATGCCCGCGGAAGAAAGGCCAGGGACGCTGCCAGCAGCCACGCGAGAAAACGCATCCGGTTATGATACCGTTCATACGCTCGAGTTCCCTGCTTGAGGATGCAAAACCAGGAGGACGCATTGGGACGCAAGCTCTCCCCGCGGCTCGCCCCGCAGCTTACTCACTTTGATCGCAAAGGCAGCGCGCACATGGTCAACGTGGGCGCCAAGGGCGAAACGCACCGCATCGCGGTCGCCTCCGGGCGCATCGCCATGCGTCCGGCGACCTTCCGCATGGTGGTCGAGGGCGGCGCGGCCAAGGGCGATGTGCTCGGCGTGGCGCGGATCGCGGCGATCCAGGCCGCGAAGCGCACCTCGGAACTGGTGCCGCTGGCGCACCCGATCGCGATCACCCGCGTGGCGGCCGAGTTCAAGTTCGACGCGGTACGCTGCGAAATCGTCCTGCTGGCGACCGTCGAATGCCGCGGCCGCACCGGCGTCGAGATGGAAGCCCTGACCGCCGCCGCGGTGGGGCTGCTCACCATCTACGACATGGTGAAAGCCGTGGATCGCGGCATGGTCATTCGCGATCTGCAACTGGAAGAAAAGCGCGGCGGCAAATCGGGACATTACCGCCGCGGCACGGTAAAATGAACGCCATGAAACCGATTCGCAGATTGACCTTGAAAGCCGCGGGAGCTTTTGCCGCGGGATTGATGCTTCCGCTGCGCGCGCTGGCCGCCGGCTGGAATAAGGACGCGTTCGGCTCGAAGACCGCGGCCGACGCGCTCCGCAGCCTGGGCGCGGCGACCAGCGCCGAGAGCAAGGACATCGTGATCGACGCGCCGCAGATCGCGGAGAACGGCGCAGTGGTGCCGATCGAGATCACCAGCAACGTACCGAACACGAAATCGATCGCGGTGGTGATCGAGAAGAACCCATTCCCGCTCGCCGCCAGCTTCGACTTCGGCGACGGCGCCGTGCCCTACGTCAAGGTGAACGTGAAAATGGGCGAGTCGTCCTTCGTGCGCGTGGTCGCGGAGGCGGGCGGCCGCTACTACACCGCTTCGAAGGAAGTGAAAGTCACCATCGGCGGCTGCGGAGGCTGAGATGGCGGAGCCGATGAAGATTCGCGCGACACTCAAGGGCGAGCTCGCGGAGGTGCGCGTGCTGATGGTGCATCCCATGGAGACCGGCCAGCGCAAGGACGCGAGCGGCAGCATCGTGCCGCTGCATTTCATCCAGGAAGTGACCGTCAGGGTGAACGGCAAGGTGATGCTCGAGGGCCAGATCAGCCAGGCGGTGTCGCGCAACCCGGTGTTCTCGTTCCGGTTGAAGGGCATGAAAGCGGGCGACAAGCTCGAGATCGCCTGGCTCGACAACCGCGGCGAGCGCAGCCAGTCGGTTACGGCAATTGCCTAGTTGAATGCATTTGCCAGTCATCTTTCTGTTTCTGTTTTCCCTGGCTGCACCTGGCGCATTCGCCCAGGACTCGAAAAAGGAAATCGCGAAGTACCAGAAGATGATCGCCGACAGCAGCCCCGTCGAGCTGTTCGAACTGCAAGGCGAGGATCTCTGGAAGAAAAAGCAGGGGCCGAACAACGTTTCTCTCGAGCGTTGCGACCTGGGCCTGGGCGCGGGCGTGCTCAGGGGCGCCTACGCGAAGCTGCCGCGCCACTTCAATGACACCGGCCGCGTCATGGACCTGGAGACGCGGCTGCTGCATTGCATGACCACCCTGCAGGGCCGCAAACCCGAGGAGATCACCCGCAGCCCATTCGGCACCGCCGACAAACCTTCGGAGATGGAATTGCTGTCGGCCTACCTCGCCGGCCTGTCGCGCGGCGCGAAGCTCGCGCCCGGCACCGCTCACCCCAAGGAGAAGGCGTCGTTCGCGCTCGGCAAGGAACTGTTCTTTCACCGCGCCGGCGCCTGGGATTTCTCCTGCGCCAGCTGCCACGGCGAAGCGGGCAAGCGCATTCGCATGCAGGACCTGCCGATCCTGAGCAAGCCCGAGTTCGCGCGCCCGGTGATGGCCACCTGGCCGGCCTACCGCGTCTCTAACAGCGAAATGAAGACCATGCAGTGGCGCATGAACGACTGCTACCGGCAGATGCGCTACCCCGAACCCAGGTTCGCGTCGGACGCGACGGTGGCGCTCATCACCTACCTCACGGTGAACGCCCGGGGCGAGCCCTACCGGGGCCCGGGAACAAAGCGATGACGAGGCGCCTGGTCCTTTTTCTTGTTGCATTTTCCCTCCACGGATCCGTAACGGCAGACCCCGGGGCAATAAGCGTCACGCAAACCCTGAAGCGTGATTTCCAGGCGCGCGGCCAGGCCACCATGGATCGTCTCGACCAGGATGCGCTGCAGCGCGTGTGCACCAGGTTCGCCGACCAGCCGCCCGCGGCACTGGCCAAGCTGCTCGAAGCCGACCAGATGAAAACCATCACCTTCCCCGCCGGCAGCCTGCTTGGCGACTGGAAGCGCGGCGAAGCCATCGCCCAGAGCGGGCGCGGCGCCTCCTGGAGCGACGCGCGCGGCGCGGCCGGCGGCGGCAGCTGCTACAACTGCCACCAGCTCTCGCCGCAGGAAGCCTCGCACGGCACGCTCGGGCCCAGCCTGCTGCGCTTCGGCAAGCTGCGCGGCAACGGTCCGGAGATCCAGAAGTACGCCTACGGCAAAATCTACAACGCCAAGGCCTACAACCTGTGCTCGCAGATGCCGCGCCTGGGCCACTCCGGCACGCTCACCGAGCAGCAGATCAAGGACCTGGTCGCGCTGCTGCTCGACGCGGAATCCCCGGTCAACAAGTAGGAAACAATTTGTTACTCAGCCGGTCCGGGGGCGGCACCCCGGGCTGCTATGATCGATTGACCTTCCCATGAAGCTACAGTTCGGAAAACTCGTCGCCATTCTCGTGCTGCTTGCGGCGGCCGCCGGCGGGTGGGCCTGGTACGCCTCGCGCAACGCAAGCGCCGAAACCAAATACCGCGCCGGCAAGGTGGAGCGCGGCCCGCTGCAGGCGGTGGTGGTCGCGAGCGGCACCGTGAATGCCGTCACCACGGTGCAGGTCGGCTCCCAGGTCTCGGGCCAGATCGTGGAAATCTTCGCCGATTTCAACACCCAGGTGAAGAAAGACCAGATCATTGCGCGCATCGATCCGCAGAGCTTCGAGCTGCGCGTCAACCAGACGCGCGCCGACGTTGATGCCGCCAAGAGCGCGGTCGCGGTCGCGACGTCGAATCTCGCCGCGCAGAGGGCCGAGGTGGGCCGCGTCAAGGTGAACCTGGCCGACGCCGAGCGGGATCTCAACCGCAAGAAAATGCTGGTGGAGAAGAATTTCATCTCGCCCGCCGAACTGGACAAGGCGAGGACCCTGTTCGATGCGACCCGCGAGCAGCTCAAATCGGTCGAAGCGCAGACCGAGGTCAACACGTCGCAGATCGCCAGCGCGCAGGCCACGGTAAAACAGCGCGAGGCGCTGCTCAAGCAGGCGCAGGTGGATCTGGAGCGCACCATCATCCGCGCGCCGGTGAACGGCACAGTGATCCTGAAGAACATCGATGCCGGGCAGACGGTCGCCGCGAGCCTGCAGGCGCCGGTGCTGTTCACCATCGCGCAGGACCTGCGCGACATGCAGGTCGAGGCGGCGATCGACGAAGCCGACGTCGGGCGGTTGCGGGTCGGCCAGCAGGCGAATTTCACGGTGGACGCCTTCCCGCGGCGCAATTTTGCGGGCGAAATCAGGCAGATCCGCAAGTCGCCGGTAAACGTGCAGAACGTCATCAGCTATACGGTGGTGATCTCCGCCGCGAACCCGGACCAGTCGCTGCTGCCGGGTATGACTGCGAACGTGCGGGTGGTGGTGGACAGCCGCGACAATGTGCTCAAGGTGGCGAACGCCGCATTTCGCTTCCGGCCGGGTGGTACAACCGCAGGCGCTGGCGACAGCAAGGCCGCCGCCGACGGGCAGCCGGCGCAGCAGGCCGGCGGCAACGCCGCGCAGCAGTTCCGCCAGCGCGTATTCGATGAACTCAAGCCCGACGAATCGCAGAAGGCGAAGCTGGAGCAGATTTTCGACGACGCGCGCCAGAAGACGGTCCAGCTGCGCGACATGCGCAAGGACGGCGACCGCCGCAAGGCTGGCGAGCGCCTGCGCGCCGAATCGCGGGCGCGCGTGATGGATATCCTCACCGACGCGCAAAAGCCGGTCTACGAACGGCTGCTGGCTGAATTGGGCGGCGGCCGTGCCGGCGCATCCGCCGCCGGCCGCGTCTGGATCCGCGGCCCCGACGGACAACCCAAGGCGGTGGACGTGAGAACCGGCCTGACCGATAGCACCAGCACCGAGATCGCGGAAGGCCCGCTCAGGGAAGGCGACGAGGTCATCCTGGGCCTGGGCGAGACTGCCACGGCGGCGAAGAAGGCCGGCGGGCCGGCGGGTCCGCGGATGTTCTGATGGCGCGCATCTGATGCCCTCACGTCTGATCCACACTCGCGACCTGACGAAGACCTACCGGGTCGGTGACAACGAGATCAAGGCCCTCGCCGGGGTCAGCGTGGAGATCGCGCAGGGTGAATTCGCCGCGGTGATGGGCCCTTCTGGCTCCGGCAAATCCACCTTCATGAACATGCTCGGCTGCCTGGATCGTCCGACCTCGGGCGAATACGTGCTGGGCTCGCGGCGCGTTTCGGATCTCGCCGGAGATGAACTCGCCGAGGTGCGCAACAGCAGCATCGGTTTCGTGTTCCAGACCTTCAACCTGCTGGCGCGCACCGCCGCTGTGGAGAACGTCGAGCTGCCGCTGGTTTACGCGGGCGTCGCGTCCGCCGAGCGCCGCAGCCGAGCGCTCGAAATGCTCGCCAAGGTAGGCCTTGCCGAGCGCGCCGACCACCACCCGGCGCAACTCTCCGGCGGCCAGCAGCAGCGCGTGGCCATCGCGCGCGCCCTGGTCACGCGGCCGCTGCTGATCCTCGCCGACGAGCCGACCGGGGCGCTGGATTCCCGCACCAGCCTCGAAATCATGGGGCTGCTGCAGGAACTCAACCACCAGGGCATGACCGTGGTGCTGGTCACCCACGAGCACGACGTCGCGCGCTTCGCGCGCCGCATGCTGCGCTTTCGCGACGGCCGCCTGGTCGAGGACCATGCCAACGCAGAACCTGAGGACGCGCTGGCGATGCTGCGCGCCGAGCCTGTGCCCCAATGAGTAGCGCAGAGGCAAGCGCGTGGAGTAGCGCAGAGGCAAGCGCGTGAACGTGCTCGGCCTGCTGCGGGTCGCGATGCGCGCGCTGGCGGTGAACAAGCTGCGCAGCCTGCTCACCATGCTCGGCATCATCATCGGCGTGGCCGCGGTGATCGTGATGATCGCGGTCGGCGCGGGTGCGCAGGCGCGCGTCGAGGAGCAGATCCGGTCGCTGGGCTCCAACCTTCTGCTCATACTATCGGGCACCACCACCTCGGGCGGAGTGCGAATGGGTTTCGGCTCCAGCCAGACGATATCGGAGGACGACGCCGCCGCCATCCCGCGCGAAATTCCCGAAACGATGGCGGCACCCGCCTTGCGCGGCACCGCGCAGCTCATCTGGGGCAATACGAACTGGTCCACGGTGATCTTCGGCGTCACGCCGGAATACATCGACGTGCGCCAGTGGGAGCTGGCGGCCGGCCGCATCTTCGACGCCTCCGACATGGCGGGCGCCACCAAGGTGTGCCTGGTCGGCCAGACGGTGGCGCGTCAGCTCTTCGGCGGCACCGACCCGCTCGGCCAGGTGATCCGCGTGCGGCGCGTGCCCTTCACCGTGATCGGCGTACTCGAATCCAAGGGCCAGAGCATGATGGGCTCCGACCAGGACGACCTGATCCTGATGCCGATCAGCACCGCGCGCAAGCGCGTGCTGGGCTCGGGCAACCTCGCCAAGCAGCGCAGTGTCGGCACCATCTGGGTCAAGGTGGCCGAAGGCTACGACATGAAAGCCGCCGAGGAGCAGGTGCGCTCGCTGCTGCGCCAGCGGCACCGGCTGCAGCCCGGCCAGGACGACGATTTCTCGCTGCGCAATCTGGAGGAAGTCGCAGCCACGCAGGAAGCCTCCAGCCGCGTGCTGGCGCTGCTGCTCGCGGCAGTGGCCTCGGTGTCGCTGGTGGTGGGCGGCATTGGCATCATGAACATCATGCTGGTCTCGGTCACGGAACGCACGCGGGAAATCGGCCTGCGCATGGCGGTGGGTGCGCGCACGCGCGACATCCTCGGCCAGTTCCTGGTCGAGGCGGTCACGCTCTCGCTGATCGGCGGCCTGGCGGGGATCGCCATCGGCATCGCCACCGCAGTGGGCATCGCGGAAGTCGCGGGCTGGCGGATCGTGCTGTCGCCGGAGTCGGTGATCCTCGCGGTCGCGTTCGCCTTCGCGATCGGCGTGTTCTTCGGCTTCTACCCGGCGCGCAAGGCCGCGCGCCTCAATCCGGTCGAGGCGCTGCGCTTCGAGTAAATGCATGGGTAGCCTTTCATGCTGCTTGATTTACTGAAGTCCCTGGTGAAATACCCCTTTGCTACTACTGCAAAGGATGTGCGGCAAGACGCACGCGTGCCGGTCAAATCAATCAATGCAATGCCTTTCGATGCCCCGACCGCTTCTTCGTTCGCGGGAATCGCTGGCGATGTGCGCGCAATGAAATGTGTGGTGCTCAGCAAAGACATTGCCGTGGTTGCCGGGAGGGACGGCCTCTTCCTGATCAATCGCAATGATATCTATATCGGGAAAAGCCTTGAGGTCTACGGCGAATATGCGGGGCTTGAGGGCAAGATGCTCATCTCCTTGGTTCAGCCCGGGCAGACGGTTATTGAGGTTGGTGCGAATATCGGCTCACACACGGTGGGGTTGGCGAAGCGGGTTGGTCCTTCGGGCAAAGTGTTTGCATTCGAACCCCAGCGTGCCTGTTTCGCGTTGCTACAGTCCCAAATAGCTCTAAACCAATTGCACAGCGTCATAGCCTTCAATGAAGGGAGCGGTGCAGATAAGTGCGAATTGTGGCTGCCCCAAATTGACTACTCCGGGCAAGGTAACTTTGGTGGTGTGTCTTTGCAACGATCTGGTTCGGGGCGACAAGAAAAAGTCAAAGTCCGGCGCCTGGACGACGTATTTTCCGACACGCCCGTGCATCTCATCAAGATCGACGTGGAAGGAATGGAGCGGGAGGTGATTGAAGGCGCGAGAAAACTGATCGAAAGCAGCAAGCCAAATCTATATGTCGAAAATGACAGAGTGGAGGAATCGGCCGCGCTGATTTCATTGATTCAGGATTATGGATACAGGCTCTGGTGGCATGTTCCTCCACTGTTTAATCCCGACAATTTTTTTAACGTCAAAGAAAATAAATTTGGCGAGTTTTCATCATTCAACATGCTGTGTGTTCATCGGTCATCGCAAATGAACGTCGAGGGGTTGACAGAAATTGAATCGAGTACGGACCGCCACCCTCTGGCTGAGTAATGCTTGGAAGGACGCGATCAGCGAGGAACTGTGCACTCGCATCCTCGACTGGCGCCATAGCGGAGGGTTCACCGCAACTGCAGGATCACTCGCTCCGGTGAACGGACCGCCCTTCCGGTCGTCAGATGGTTGCGGTATTAGAAGGACGCTATGCCTGTTGCGCATTGTTGCGGCGGCGACATCGGGCGTTTTTCAATGATGAGTACGCTGTCATAAAAATGGAGCGCAAACGTGGTTCGTGTTATGTCGTCCACAGTAAACCGGCTTGGTTCCTGCGAGTACCAACCGTAAAGCCGGTCGATGAGCGTCTTGCTGTACTCCAGAAATGACCCTTCGCGCCGGTAACCTCCTCCCCATTCGGATAGGAACGATGTGTGGATGTCCTCGCAAAGATATACTCCATGTGGCTGAATATGCGGGTATAGCTCTTCAAAGGTGGCGATCTGTTGGGCCATCTTGTGTCCGCCATCGTCGATCAGAATATCGATATGCGGACACCGCTCGCGCACCCCAGCAAGGAAGCGACGATCGGCCTGGTCGCCGATCAGGATGGTGGTAAATTCATCCTCGAATTCTTTGCAGCGTGGATCGACGTCAATGCCGACGATTTGCGCGCCCGGACCGAAATAGTGACGCCACATTTGAAGAGACCCGCCATGGGAAACGCCGACTTCGACCACGACCGGCGAGCGACCGCGAAACTGCGCGAAGTGCAGATGGTAAATCTCGAAGTAGTGGTGCCACTTATCGATCAGCCGTCCGCGGTTGCTGAAAAAATATTCGGCGAGCGGATTGATTGGTTGCGCTGGTATCCCCGCGGGGGTTCGCGCGCCCTTTCCCGATAGCATCGAGCGAATCAGGTCGGAGAGGAGACGGCCAAGCATTTGGGTGGTCGAAAAGCGCCAGGTCGCTTTTTTCAGCGCTTTTGGCGGAGCATGAAGCCGCGTCGCTCGAACACGTGCACATCCAGCTCGTGTTTCAGCTCTTGCGCCTCGTTAGGTTGACCAGGAAATCCTCCAACCCTCTGATGGGAGCGGTGTCGTTAAACAGGACATGACGATTTGCCTCGATGCGTTCACGGATGTGCCGGCGATAGTCAGCATCCCGGGCCAGTTTCACCGCTAAGTTAATATAATCCTGTTCCGACTGCGCGACTAACTCCGCCAGTCCGATCCGCTTTAAGATTCCGCTCCCCAGCCTGCCGCGCATAAAGCGGCCGTCTAGCGCGACGATCGGAAGGCCGCATTCGACGGCCTGCATGGCGGTGTTAAAGCCCGAAAAGCCTATCGTATCGAGAAAAACGTCGACCTCTCTCATCAATCCATAAAACTCGGCGCGCTGCTGCCACGGAATAAACACGACGTACTTGCCAATCTCCAGCCCGGCTCGAGTGAATACCTGATCGAGCCTGTGGCGGAGCTTTGCCGACAGATTCTCCAAACGAGCCCCAACCACGAATATGATTTGGCATTGCCCCAGCCTGCGGGCAATTTCCACCAATATCCAATCGTGTTGAGGCAAATACTTGAATGGAGCGCCGGGGCAAAGCAGAAGAGGAACGTCCAAATGGATGTCCACGCCGGCCAAGTTAGGGTCGGCGGCGGTAACCGGCAACGGCGCATAGCAGCACCCTAGGTGAGGCAACGCGACCAGTTGTTCGGTATAGTGCTCCTGCGCCGACTGTTCGCCTGGCGCATTTGCAGGCTCGAAATCTTCCGCCGACAGGAAATAATCTATGGTCGGGAGCCCCGATGTTTGTGGATGACCCCAAGTCATCGCCTGAATCGGGGCGAGACGCAAACTGGCGAGCTTTGCCGTCATCACGTCCATGCCGATTTCCGGATAGATGAGCACGTCAAGCTGGCTGCCACGTATCACTTGGACCCATTCATGCAAATCTTTTTCCCCCTGTTCGAAATGCGATGCTTGTGCCTTCGCGAATGCCGTTTCCTGATCCTGTACCCCGCCTACGCTAAACAGGTGCAGCTCGAACCGGGTGCGATCAAGTTGCAGCAGGAGACCTTTGATGATCGCATTCCAGACGGAATGAGTACAAAAGTTGGCCGAGACGATACCCAGGGCTATTTTCGACCTATTGAGCACAGCCGGAGCGGCAAGTCTTGGCCCCTCTTGCCAAGCCCTCATTAATCGAGTGCAGAGATCGCCGTATCGGGACAGAAAATCTCTGTTGTTCTCTTCCTGGTAGGCCAAGTAAAACGGTTGATGCGTACCGACAGCTTGGAATCCGTTCACCATCCTCTTTGAATCCGCCGCGAACCAGTTCGCCAACTCCGTCAGCTCGCGAGAAAACGCACTTCTGAAATGCTGGAGGTCGGCATCCACCTCGTAAACCAATGGTATTTGGGCCATCGTGTGGGCCCAGCGTGCTTCGGCATACTCAGGCATGAGCGATAGCGCCTTACGGTAGCAGAGAAGGGCCTCCGCCATATTGCCTTGCATGGAAAGCGCATGCCCCAGATTGTAGTGGGTTCCCGCCGAGTCGGACTTGATCGATAATGCTTTTTGAAAAGAAAGAATCGCTTCTTCCAACCGGCCTTTCTCGCTATACAGAATGCCCGCGTTGTTATGGGCATCGGTGAAATTGGGGTCAAGCGACAAAGCGCTCTGGTAACTGGCGAGGGCTTCGTCGAGCTTACCCTGCTCTTTGAGTGCGTTTCCGAGATTGAAGTGTGCGTCGATGAGGTTGGGGTTGAGCGACAAAGCTTTCCGGCAGCAGCCGAGAGCTTCATCAAGCTTGCCTTGACCGATGAGCGCCTTTCCGAGATTGCTGTACGCTTCGGCGAAGTCGGGTTTGATCGACAATGCCCGCCGAAAGGAGAGGATCGCTTCGTTCCACTGGCCTCGTGCGCCATGCACAATGCCCGCGTTGTTATGGGCATCGGCGAAAGCGGGATTCAGCGACATGACCATTTTGTAGGAGGCAAGCGCTTCGTCCAGCCTGCCCAGACCCTGAAACACATTGCCCAAATTGAAGCGTGCATCGAGATAGTCCGGCTTAAACGCGAGGGCCTTCTGGAAATGGCCTATCGCTTCTTCAATCCGATTTGCCGCGCAATAAACGATGCCAAGATTGCAATGCGC